>DATFDL010000696.1:0-12140 GCA_035252155.1 Pirellulales bacterium
CAAAAAGCACTACGCGACAAACTACTTACGGCAGCATAAAGACACCTTCTGTGATCGGCATTGGGTGCCACGGCATCCGCAGCGGCGCAGTTGGCATCGAGCCGACGTGTGGCGCAAATCGCCGCGGCGGACGCCGTGGCACCCTGGCGCATCCTTCGATCCCTCATTCCGCCTTCAGCGTCAAATCGTCAAAATAGCTCTGCGCGTCGGCCTTCGACCAGAGGCCGATCATGCCGGCATTAGGGAAGGTGGCGTCGTCGGCCTCGAGCTTTTTCTGGCCGTCGTAGTAACACGCCATGTGCTTACCTTTCATGGTGATTCGCAAGATGTGCCAACCGGGCGTGGCCTTAATGTCGGCATTTTTAAACATCGTCCGCTTGCCGTTTTCGACTTTGTACAGCCGATAGTTGTCTTCCAGCGGGTTGTAGCGGGCCAGGTAATAGTTGTCTTTGTCGCGCGCTCGCCACACCAGTCCTCCGCCCTGGTCGTCCTTGCCGGCGATCGCTTTCAACCGGACCGATAGGTCGACGTCCTCCGCGCGTGTCTCGATCGCCAAGATGACATTGAACACGGCATCCGGATTTTTCGCCCGTTGGTGCAGCACGCGCTCATCACCGTCATGGGCGACCGCCCAATCGCCGACTTCGCTCTTGAACCCCGCGGGCACTTTGCCTATGGCGTCGTTGTCGAAGGACCAAACCTGCTTGGCCGGCTCGGCGGCCGGTGCCGAGGCCGGGAGCATTACTGCTAAAATGACCATCCTTTGCAGAAGTTTCGTCATTACTCGTCAATCATCTCAAGGGCGTTTAAAGATCTTGCTCAGTCAGCCCGGCGTCGCGCATGATCCCGTGCTGTGTTCCGGGCTTTAAGTCTTTGTTTCCATGCACAGGCACAACAACCGTTTTGGGGTTTCCTTCGATCTCCGCCAGCTCTGCGTCAATTGACTGAGCCTTCGCATCTGATTCGGCGTTTTCGGCCGTCACTTCCAGCCAAAGCTCTGCAGCTTCGCGAATATTAGCCAACGCTTCCGGCAACGTCTCACCTTCGGAATGACAGCCCGGCATTCCGGGCACGCTGACCGAAAACCCACCGACTTCTTCCGTTCGGACGAGAACCTTCAATTTCAAAATGTTCCCACTCCAATCCCGAGATTCCTAGCCGCGGGCACTTGCGCCCCAAAACTTCGGCGACTAAGATGAAAGCGTTGAATGTCCAGTATGAATCCTACCCCAGGGCGCTACGTGACGCTACGCTGCGAGATTTCCCAACCCCGCCGGCCGGAGACGCCGGAGCCCAGCCGGCCACAAGGGCCGGGGCTACCGCCATTCATCGTTGCCTGCATTGGCGCTTTCTTGCTCTTCAGTTCGCTGGCAAGCGCCGCTGAAGAATGGCCGCAGTTTCGCGGTCCCAATGGCCAAGGCATTTCGGATGCTCACGATCTGCCGGCCGAGTGGAGCGAGACCAAAAACATCCGCTGGAAAACGCCGGTTCACGGCCGGGCCTGGTCGTCGCCCGTCGTCTGGCACGATTACGTCTGGCTGACCACGGCCACCGAAGACGGCCATCAGCTCTCGGCTCTCAAGATCAATCGTGAAAGCGGAGAGATCGTTCTCGACAAAGTAGTGTTCGAGATCGAAAAGCCGCAGTTTTGCTACCCCTTCAATAGCTACGCCTCGTCAACGCCCGTCATCGAAGAAGGTCGCATCTATGTGCATTACGGCAGTCACGGCACGGCCTGCCTCGACACCGCCACCGGCCAAACGCTCTGGACGCGGCAGGACCTGCCCTGCAACCACCATCGCGGAGCAGGGTCGTCGCCGGTGCTCTTCGGTGATTTGGTCATCATCAATTTCGACGGGTTCGACGTGCAATATGTCGTCGCGCTCGACAAGCGGACGGGCCAAACCGTCTGGAAGCGCGACCGGCAGATCGACTACGGCACCAGCGACGGCGACGCGAAAAAGGCCTACAGCACGCCGTCGCTCGTCGAGATGTCGGGCAAGCCGCTGTTGATCAGCCCGTCGGCCGGGGCCACGATCGCCTACGATCCGGCCAGCGGCGACGAGGTTTGGCGCGTGCGTCACGGTGGCATGAACGCCGCCGCTCCGCCCTTGATCGGCCGCGACCTGGTTTACATCAACACCGCCGACGGAGGATTCCGCGAGTTCGCCATCCGGCCGGAAGGCGCCGGCGACGTCACCGCCGACGTGCGTTGGAAACAGCAAGAGATGATGCCGGTGCGCTGCGCGCCGCTCTTGGTCGATGACCTGCTGTTCATGATCAACGAAGCGGGCATCATGGTTTGCCTCGATGCCGAAACCGGTGAGCTGATCTGGCGCCACCGTCAGGGCGGCAAGTACAGTGCCTCGCCCGTTTATGCCGATGGGAAGATCTTTTTTTCCAGCGAGGAGGGCGACTATCCGGTGATCGCGGCCGCGCACAAATACCGGCCGCTGGCCACCAACCATCTCGACAGCGGCGCGATGGCCTCGCCCGCCATTGCCGGCAAAGCGATCTTTCTTCGCACCAAGACGCATCTCTACCGCATCGAGAAGTAGCCGTGGAACGGAATTCATCCGTTCTACTAGTAAACGGAATGAATTCCGTTCCACGACGGCATAAATGATGCTCCTGCAGTCTGGCGAAGGAGGAGCATCATGAAACGAGCCATTGCCTTATCGCTGTTGGTCGTCGGTTGTCTGGCCGGCCCGGCGGCGGCCCAATATATGCCCGGCACCCAAGAACGAATCAGCCATTGGGCCACGCGCACTTATTGGCCGGGCGGGCGGCATCACTGGCCGGGCTACGGCTATGGCGGCCGGGGGTACGGCGTGCAGCCACCCGTCAATTACTCGTACCGCTCGACAGGCCCCGAACTGTGGCGGATGGGCAACCGCATGGGCGAGCTGGGTTACCGCGCCATCTATAAGCCGCGGCACGAGCCTAAGGGACGCCCGACCGAACGCTATAGTCGCCGCCCGACTGCCGCCATCCCGACTGCCCCTACGCGGCAGTAAGTAGGGCCGTTGCAATCTCCGCGCAGGCAACAACTTCGGCGTTGCTGGCCTGGCCCGCCGCGGGTGCGGCTGTTTGACAGCCACCCCCCGCACGGCGAAAATGCAAGTGGGCCAACTGGGCGGCTTTCCGTGGCCGCACGCATCGACCACCTGTTAAAGCGCGTCGGCGAACCGACGAAGAAGCCGGCACATTCGGCGTGCTATGAGCATCATTTTATGTTGATTGGTCGCAAAGCACCCAATCAAGTGCGCGAGAATTCCGTCGAATCGCCGGTGCCGCCCGTCGAATTCCGGCCGATGCGCCGACCACGGGCGCCCAACGACTGGCTGACGCAACTTCTGCTGTGTGCTCCTCGGTCGGCAGGGGCCCGATATGGCGTGGCCGCGTTGTCGTTGGTGATCGCGATCGTGCTGCGCCTCGCGCTCGATCCGCTGTTGGGCGATCAGTTGCCGTTCATGACCTTCTTCCTGGCCTTGCTCTTCACCGCCTGGTTTGGCGGCTTGGGGCCATCGCTGCTTTCCGTGCCGATCGGTTCGTTGCTGGCCATGTATCTGTTCATGGCGCCGCGCGGCCATCTTGGTTTGATCGACCTGGAACGGTATGTGGGCGTCGGCTTGTATTGGTTCGCGGGGTCGCTGATCGCTCTGCTGGCCGACTCGTTGCGGTTGATGTACGAGCGGGCCGAAAGTGGCATTCGCGAAGCCCGCAACAAGCAGCGAATGCTCGAACGCGAAATTGCCGATCGCCGGCGCACCGAGGAATCGATTCGGTTTTTGGCCCAGGCCAGCGAGACTCTGGCCGAGCTGATCGACTACGAAAGTACGCTGCAAAAGATCGCCCGGCTGGCCGTGCCCTACTTCGCCGATTGGTGCGCAGTCGACATCGCCGAATCCGACGGGTCGGTCCGCCGGCTGGCGGTGGCTCACGTCGATCCTGCCAAAGTGCGTCTGGCCTCGGAGCTCGATCGCCGCTATCCGCCCGACCCCAACGGTCCCTTCGGCTTCAACATCGTGCTGCGCAGCGGGCACTCGCAGCTTGTGCCCTCGATACCTGACGAAATGCTGCAGCGCGTGGCTCAAACGCCCGAGCACCTGCGGATGCTGCGCGAGCTGGGGCTCAAGTCGTTCTTGTGCGTGCCGTTGCTCACGCGGGGCCGGCTGTTGGGTTTCTTGACGTTTGTTTCGGCCGAATCAGGCTATGGATACAGTCGCTCCGACCTTTCGCTGGCCGAGTCGCTGGCGCACCGGGCCGCCATCGCCATCGAGAACTCCAGGCTTTACCGGGAGCTGCGCGAAGCTGACCAGCGCAAGGACGAATTTCTGGCCATGCTTGCCCACGAGTTGCGCAATCCTTTAGCGCCGATCCGCAACGCGCTGGGCATTTTGCAAATGGGCAAGGTCGACGCCGAGACGGTCGGCTGGGCAAGGTCTGTCATGGAACGACAGGTGCAACATATGGCGAGGCTGGTTGACGATCTACTCGATGTCTCACGAATCATGCGCGGCAAAATTGAGCTGCACCGCGAGCGCATCGAGCTGTCGGCGGCCGTCGAACGGGCCGTCGAGACGATCGGCCCGGCCATCGACGCCCGCGAGCACGAGCTGCACGTCGATTTGCCGGTCGAGCCGCTCTGGATCAACGCCGATCTGATCCGAATCGCGCAAGTTCTCTCCAACCTGTTGAACAACGCGGCCAAATATACCGAGCCGGGCGGCCAGATCTGGCTCTCGGCCGAAGCCGAAGGCGAAAACGTGGCAGTCAGGGTACGCGATACCGGAATCGGCATCGCTCCACACATGCTCTCTCGCGTCTTCGAGTTGTTCGCCCAAGCCGAGCAATCGATTGATCGCTCGCAGGGCGGCCTGGGCATCGGCCTCACGTTGGTCCGGCAGTTGGTCGAGCTACACGGCGGCAGCGTCGACGCACGTAGCGAAGGCGTGGGACGCGGCAGCGAGTTTATCGTCCGGCTGCCGCGCGTCGAGGCGCCGGTCGGCGAAAGCGACGGCAAGCTCGGCCGATTGCCGCCCGAGGTCCGCGCCGCGGCCACGCAGCGCCGCGTGCTGGTGGTTGACGACAATGCCGATGCCGCCCACACGCTGGCCGTGATGTTGCAGTTCGGCCGCCACGAGGTTGAGATCGCCCACGACGGGCCGGCGGCGCTGGAAAAAGTGGGCGGTTTCCAGCCCGACCTGGTGCTGCTCGACATTGGCCTGCCGGGCATGAACGGCTATGAGGTCGCGCGGCAACTCCGCGCCATGCCCGACCTGGAGCAAACGCTGCTCGTGGCCATGACCGGTTACGGCCAGGAAGAAGACCGCCGGCGCTCGGTGGAGGCGGGCTTCGACCGGCATCTGGTGAAGCCGGTCGCGCTGGCGACGTTGCAAGAAGTGCTGAGCGAGGCCCGGCCGGCGGGACTCTCGGTCGAAGGTTGATGTTCCGGCGCCATGATTCTATTGATCGACAACTACGATTCGTTCACCTACAACCTCGTGCAGCGGTTGGGCGAGATCGACGCCGAGATTGAGCTTGAGGTCCACCGCAACGATCAGATTACGCCCGAACAAGTGGCCGCCAGACGACCGACGCACCTGATCGTTTCGCCCGGCCCCTGCACACCGCGCGAGGCCGGCGTCTCGTGCGATCTCATTAAGCGGTTCGCGCCCGAGATCCCGATTTTGGGCGTCTGCTTGGGGCACCAAGCGATCGGCTATGCCTTCGGCGCCAACATCGTGCGGGCCAAGCGGTTGATGCACGGCAAGACCGATCAGGTTCATCACGACGGGCGCGGGCTGTTCGCTGGGTTGGAAAACCCCTTTGAGGCCACGCGGTATCACAGTCTGGTGATCGAGCCGGGCACGCTCAACGGCGACTTCGAGGTCTGCGCCTGGTGCGACGCTCCCGACGGCGACCGCGAGATCATGGCCGTGCGCCACCGCCGGTATCCGCTGCACGGCGTGCAGTTTCATCCCGAGAGTTTTCTCACGCACCGCGGCAGCGACTTGCTGCGGACGTTCCTGTCTCTCGAAAGGGAAACGGCACAAACTAAAACGTAGGGTGGGCCGAGCGAAGCGAGTCCCACCTTTGGGTTTGCATCGCACCTCGCCGCGTGGCGTCATCAATCATCGCCGGTTAGCCTCGGTCCGTCAGGAGGGTCCTCCGATCCGAAGCCGCATCGCCGCCATCTGCGCTAGCCCGGATTATTCATCAGCTGCGTGATTTGCATCCCAGGGCGGTCATACACCAACCCGAAGCGTAAGCGAGGTAAATCGGGTTCTCGTCCTCGCTTACGCTTCGGGTTAGTGTGGGCTGATGAATAATCCGGGCTAGGCGACCCGCGAGTTATCCGTTCGTTCGCTCTGCGGTTAGTTCGTCGAGGGGACACCATGCGAATTCCTATCATCCGAGGCGTCATTGACCGGCGAGTTCTGCTCAACTATCGGGCAGATCCGGTCATTCTCGCGCGGCATCTTCCTCGACCTTTTCGGCCAAAGCTCGTTGGCGGCCTGGGCGTGGCCGGCATCTGCCTGATCCGACTGAAGCACATTCGGCCGCGCGGATTGCCAGCCGCCGTTGGCATATCGTCGGAGAATGCGGCCCACCGCATTGCCGTCGAATGGGACCAAGATGGCGAAACGTGTGAAGGCGTGTTCATCCCACGCCGCGATTCTTCGTCACGGTTCAACGCGCTGGTCGGTGGCAGGTTGTTTCCGGGCGTGCATCACCACAGCACATTCCAGATTCATGAGCATACCGACAGCTACCGGATTGAACTCAACAGTGACGACGGTGGCACGCATGTGCTCGTCGATGGGCGGATCGCCGTCGGCCTTCCCGCGACATCCATTTTCACGTCGCTCAATACCGCATCCGACTTCTTCGAGCGAGGTTCGCTCGGATATTCTGCCACTAGCACGCAGGGCCGCTTCGATGGTCTTGAATTGCGGTGCACTGGCTGGAAGGTAGAGCCGCTCGAAGTAGCAACGGTGGAGACCAGCTTCTTCGATGATCGGGGCTTGTTTCCCGCGGGCTCCGTAACATTTGATTCTGCCCTGCTCATGCGTGAGATCGACCACGAGTGGCACGCACGAGAGACCCTATGTCGGCCAAGCTGCTGATCGAACCCATGCCCCGACGGTTCCAGTTCAGGCCGCCCGCGTGCATCCGCTTGCATCCGTCGGTCCCGCGGGTCGATAATGCCCGGTGGCTGCCCGATGCGGTCGCTTTCGCTCGCGTCTAACCCCATGACTCGACGGTTTCAGTTCAGCTTGAGAACGTTGCTGGTGGCGATTCTCTTCTTTTCGCTCTCCGCGGCGTCGTTTGCCGCATCTGTCGGAAAGGACGTCTTCTTTCGATCAGAGTTTGCTCTGATGGGCTATGTGCTAGCGGCCGAGGGGATTGGCTCGTTAGTCATCAGAGGGCGAACCTGGGGAATCGTCTTTGCTTTGGGAGTCGCCATCGTGGCGTACTGCCTTGGCGTCATCATCCTTACGCCCACGCGGGATTGAGCCCAAACGGCCGCGCCGCGTTTCGCACGGTCGCGAGGCGTTGTATAATAACGCGCCGGATTGCCGCACACTTGTTCCAAGGATTTCGACACCGTGACAAATAGAATTCTCTTCGCTGCCGCGTCGTTGGTGCTCTTCTCAGCGCGATGGGCCATTGCCGCGGATACCACCGGCTGGCCGTCGTGGCGCGGGCCACGGGCAACCGGCAGTGTGGAAAGGGGAGATTATCCCGTCGAGTTCGGCGCAGACCATTATCTCTGGCGCACGCCGCTGCCGGGCAAGGGCTGCTCGACGCCCATCGTGCTCAATGGCTCGATCTATCTGACCTCTCCCGCCGATGGCAACGACGCGCTGGTCTGCTACGACCTCGCCGGCGCCGAGCAATGGCAGGCCGTCTTCGGCAAGGAGAACCCAGGTAAGCATCGCAACGGTTCCGGCAGCAACGCCTCGCCCGTGACCGACGGCAAGGCCGTGTTCGTCTTCTTCAAGAGCGGCACCTTCGCGGCCGTTGAAACCGACGGGAACGTGCGTTGGAAAACCGACCTCGTGGAGCGTTATGGCAAAGACACCCTGTTCTGGGATCATGGCACTTCGCCCGTCTTGACGAACAAGTACGTCGTCATGGCGCGCATGCACCAGGGTGAATCGTGGCTGGCGGCCTTCGATAAAGAGACCGGCGAACTGGCCTGGAAGGTGGCGCGCAATTACTCGACGCCCACCGAATGCGATCACGGCTATACCACGCCGCTGGTCATCGAGCACCAAGGGAAGGAGTCGATCCTGGTATGGGGCGCCGAACATCTGACCATTCACAGCACCACCGACGGGCAGGTCTGCTGGTCGTGCGGCAACTTCAATCCCGACAAGAACGCCTTGTGGCCCGCCATCGCCACGCCCGTGATCGTGGGCGACATGGCGGTGATCGCCTATGGCCGCAACGACAAAGGAAGCCCGCGACTTCATGGCATTCGCCTGACCGGCAGCGGCGATGTGACGCAAACCAACCACGTATGGCAGCGAAACGATATTGGCACCTTCGTCCCGACTCCGGCCGTGTACAAGGGCCGCGTGATTCTGGTCCGCGACCGCGGCCAGGTCGTCCGCATCGACCCCGCCACCGGCGAGACGATCTGCGAGGGGGCTTTTCCCAAGCATCGGACGAATTTTTACGCCTCGCCGCTGATCGCCGGAGACAAGCTCTACGCGCCGCGCGAGGACGGCACCGTGTTTGTCGCGAGCGTCGCCAACGACCAATTCACGTTGTTGTCTGAGAACAACATGGCCGAGTCGATCATCGCTTCGCCCGTTCCCGCCTCAAACGGCATCCTGCTGCGCGGTGAGCAGCATCTGTTCTGTGTGGCCTCAGAGAAATCACCTCGATCGCAGACGGCCGGCGGAAGGTAGGGAAAAGAGCAAACCATGACTGCCCGCGCCGCGCTTGTCGTCCTCGTCCTGTTTATCGGCTCGGCCCGGGCGGAAATCCCGCCCCCGCCGGACGAGCTGTCCAGGGCCTACGACGCTGCCCTCAACGAGCTGCGCGCCGGCAAAGATCGGCAGAGAATCGCCGATGGCCTCAAGCCCGTGGTCGAGGAGTACCCGGCCAGCGATTACGCGACGGTCGCCGGCGCCTTCCTCGTTGACCTCACTGCTTCGGCCAAGAACCCGCCAACGAGGCCGGGCGATCCGCCGGAAAAGAGGCTCGCTGACTCCCGCGTGCCGTTCTATCTCCTGAAATACGCCGAGAACTGGGGTGAACCGCTCAAGACGTTTGTGCTAAAGGAGCCAAACGACGCGGCCGCTCAACTCGTCGCCGCGGACCGCGCCGTCATCGCCCGGCTGATCCCATTGCTCACCGACCGCTCGCCGGCTCGGTCGAACGACACAAATCCCTTCGAGTCGATGACTCCACAGCCGCGCGTCTGTGATCTCGCCCTCGCCCTCATCGAATACCATGGGAACGCCCGCTTCCACCACGACACTATCCACGGCGCCTACCTGCACCAACTGCCTGACGCCGAGCGCGAGAAGGTGGCCAAGCGCGTGGCCGAATGGTGGGAGGAAGTGAACGACAAATCGGTTGCGGCTGGCGTGCGGGCTCAACTCGTGCATGGTCGGTCATATCCCGAGACGGTGTGGATGGCAAAAACCCTTGCCCGGCTTGGCGAGGGGCAGGAGACGGACGACCGGGAGTTTGCCCTGAGCTTCTTGAGAGGGATGGTGAACCAGAACCGCCGCCGTCACGTCGGCGCCTATGCGGCGGAAGCACTGGCGGAACTCGGTGATACGTCTTCGGTGGACGTGTTCTACGACGAGTGGAAGTCGTGGCTTGGTCGGCGTGGACTGATCCACGACTCGAGCATCGCTTTTTACCTGTGCAAGCACGGCGGGCGGCGCGAATGGGAGCTGCTGCACGCGATCTCCCTGTCGGAGGTCCGCGAGGAGAAGGGAGCCGGGGCCGGGGCGGTATGGGCGTGCGCCGTCAACAGCGCAGTGGCGGGCGCCAACCCGTATGCCATCCCGATCCTTGGGCTTGCCCTGGACCAGACAGAGAACACCGGCAGCCGCTTGGTCAAAGGTGGCGCGCAGTCGTTCTCGTATGCGGACACGGCTTGCGAGCAGTTGCAAGAGCAGATCGGAAAGGACTTCGGTTATAAGCGCAACGGCACGTCCGCGGAGCGGCTCGCGGCGATCAAGAAGGCTCAGGGCTGGTGGCGCGCCGAGGGCAAGGCGAAATACAGCTTCGATTACATCGAACGAGAGATGGTCGCCGGAGGTGCCCCGCCATCCAGGCCGAAAATGTGACGCCACACCACCGCACATCGAGCAATGTCAAATCCATGGAAACTACTGAATGAAGCCTTGGCTAAGGCTGGCATACCAAGGCAGATAGTTCAACGCGTCAAAGGTTTCGATTTCGAACTCCGCGGGCCAGTCAACATCATTGTGAACACGGGGATCGACGCGACGCCGTATTCGCGCATCCTCCTGAAATACGCCCCGAGACTCACCGTCCCGAATGAGATTGAGATGGCCGTCCGCTGCATGATGCAGCGAAAGGGTTTTCGGGACGCGGTTCCCTGGCTCGTCTCGCTCTTTAAGGGTTATCCGTCTAACGGACTCAGCGAGGCGCATTTGTGGGCAGTTGGCCTTGCGATTTACAAGCTCGACGACAAGAGGTTCTATCGTGAGATCATCTCCATCTGTCGAGACAAGCGCTACATAACCGCGCGTCAAATGCTGATGGGGGTATTAGCGCGGGCCAAAAGCGACGAGGCGTTTGATGCTCTCGTGTCATGTCTTGGCGATCCGACAGTCCGCGCTCACGCGATTGAAGCTCTCGGTCGCATCGGCCGCAGAGAGGCGATCTCAGTTTTAGAGCGTCTGGCGGTGCAAAAGGGCCTCTACGAGTACAAAGCAAAGGAAACTGCGCTTCGTCGGCTCCGCCGGGTCGGCAAGAGCGGTAGGCGCGGGTAGCCATCCAAACGCACAAGCGCGTGACCACCAGCCCGTCACGACGACCTCCAGTCATGCTACAATAAAATGCGTAACCGGAGGATCCCAATGCCGCTACGCGATCACTTCCACACGAACTCAACGGTCCTCAAATGGGAAGCCCTGCATGGCTTTTGGCCAGCGGCCATTGTGGCGAGGCTGAATTCCATTTTGCCCAGGGAATACATCGCCCAGCCGCGCGTTCGGTTAGGAACGATGATGGAGATCGACGTTGGGGCACTGGAGCGCGAATCGGGCGATCTTCCTCCCGGCAGAGCTGACGGAGAAGGAGGCGTTGCGGTTACCGCTTGGGCGCCTGCCGCGCCGGCGATCCTGCTCGACACCGAATTCCCGGAGCCCGATGAATACGAGGTAAACATCTACTCGCAGGACGAGTTCCGGCTCGTGGCCTCCATCGAACTGGTCAGTCCATCGAACAAGGACCGGCCCGAGAATCGGCGAACGCTGGTCAACAAGTGCGCATCGCTCTTGAAAAGGGATTTTTGCGTCACGATCGTCGATCCCGTCACCAGTCGAGCGGCCAATCTTTACGGAGAATTGCTGGATGAACTTGGCGCCCCGCGGACGGCCGTGTCGCGGAGCGTGATCTACGCGGCAACCTGCCGCGGCCTTCGCAATGGCGTCCGCTGGCGGCTCGAGTCCTGGGAACACAACCTCACCATCGGCAGCTCACTGCCCAGCCTACCTATCTGGCTTTCGCCGGATTTCATGGTTCCCCTGGAACTGGACGCGACCTACGAGGAGACTTGTCGGTCGTTGCGGATTCCCTAAAATTACTCCGGCATCGGCAACCGACAAGAGCATTCCGCTTCCCAATAGCACAGTCTATCCGAACAAGTCCTTGATCGGTTGGCCCGTCGTCAAGGTGCGCGTGAGGCCGCTGGCGTCCTGCGGATTGTTGATGGGAATGTCCAGCGCATGGTAGATGGTCGCAGCCAGTTCCTCGGGGCGGACGGGGTTGTGCGTCGGGTACTCGCCGTACTTATTCGACTTGCCGTAGACGCGTCCGCCGGCGATGCCCGCTCCGGCCAGGATCGCCGAGAAACACTGCGGCCAGTGCTGGCGGCCGGGCGGGTCTTGCTTCAGCACGTAGGGCGTGCGGCC
>DATFDL010000697.1:0-3565 GCA_035252155.1 Pirellulales bacterium
TCCCACCGCCGCGGCCGCGGCGGCGTTTCTTGCGGATGCGCCGTGCTCGACGTGATTCGCAAGATAGGTGTCGTTGAGCCCAACGAGCATGTGCAGCACCTGCTCGGCGAGCACCGGCAACGCCAGCCTCCACAACTCGCGCAGCAGCGATTCGCGATGCGTGCCTGCAAGCGACTCATACGATAGTTCAACTGGGTTCAGAGGTGTTTCGGTTTCCATCCTTCGCTGGGGGGATGATAGGCCATTTCCAAAGCGGCGTCCCTCTTGGCCCCTCTCCCTCCGGGAGAGGGCTGGAGTGAGGGCGGTGAACGACGTATTACCTTGCCATCGGACAAACCGTCAATGAAGAAGTCGCCCCGACCCGCTGAGACGACCGCACGTGCCCGGCAGTTACGGCACGACAGCACCAAACCGGAGGCGATCCTATGGAGTGTGCTTCGGGGCGGCCGGTTGGGCGGTTTAAAATTCCGGCGGCAACACCCAATTGGACCGTATTTCGCAGATTTTTATTGCCATAGCGCGTCACTCGTCATCGAGCTCGACGGAATGAGCCATGACGATCGGGCAAAGCGGGATGAGCAGCGAACCGAGCCTTGCAACAAGCGGGGTTGAAAGTGATCCGAGTGTTGAACGACGATGTGATCTCCGATCTCGAAGCCGTCGCTCCATATATCGCGCGTGAGGCGGGCGTAATGGTAGGCTAACATGAATGGTCGGAATCACCTCCCCTCACCCTAACCCTCTCCCGGAGGGAGAGGGGACAAGTCTGACGACTTGCTGATACCGCCGAAAACGCAACAACATCTTCCAAGCAAAATGACCGAACGCAATCACGTTTCCTCCTGCTCCCTCACCCGCCGCGAGCTGTTGGCCCGGTCGGGCATAGGGTTTGGCTTGCTGGGACTGGCTGGCGTGCTGGGGGCCGATCGCCTGCTGGCCAACGCTAGCGCCGCCACCGGCTACGGCAACCCCATGGATCCCAAGCCCCCGCACTTCGCCGGACGGGCCAAACATGTCATCCACCTGTTCATGAACGGCGGGCCGAGCCACGTCGATACCTTTGACCCCAAGCCCGCCCTGGCCAAGTACGCCGGGCAAAACCTGCCCACGGAAAACCTGCGCACCGAACGCAAGACCGGGGCGGCTTACCCCTCGCCGTTCAAGTTTCAGAAGTACGGCCAGAGCGGTATCGAGGTCAGCGAGCTGTTTCCGCACGTCGCTCAGCATATCGACGAGATCGCGGTGGTCCGCTCGATGCACGCCGACGTGCCCAACCATGAACCGTCGCTGATGCTGATGAACTGCGGCGAGTCGCGGTTAGTGCGGCCCAGCATGGGCTCGTGGGTCACCTACGGGCTGGGCACTGAGAATCAAAACCTGCCCGGCTTTATCGCTATGTGCCCTGGCGGCTACCCGATCAAAGACGCCGAAAACTGGCAAAGCGCCTTCTTGCCGGGCGTCTATCAAGGCACGTACATCAACACCCAGCACACCGAAATCGAAAAACTCATCGAAAATGTGCGCAACGGCCAGATCGCGTCGGCCGACCAGCGGCGGCAGCTCGATCTGCTGGCCGAGCTGAACCGCCGACATCAGCAAGCGCGGCCCGGCGATCCTGCCTTGGAGGCCCGCATCCACAGCTTCGAGCTGGCCTATCGCATGCAGACTGAGGCGGCCGAAGCATTCGATGTCAGCCGCGAGCCGCAATACGTGCTCGACCGATATGGGCCGGGCGTGCAGGCCCGGCAGATTCTTATCGCCCGGCGGCTCGTCGAGCGGGGCGTGCGTTACGTGCAACTCTGGCACGGGGCCGGCCAGCCCTGGGACAACCACGACGACATCGAAGTCAACCATCGCCGGCTGGCGGGCGAGTGCGACCGGGCAATCGGCGCACTGATCACCGACCTCAAGCAGCGGGGCCTACTCGATGAGACCCTGGTGATTTGGGGAGGCGAGTTCGGCCGCACCCCCACGGTCGAGCTGCCGCAAAAAGGGGCGAACGCCGGCAAGATCAATGGCCGGGATCACAACCACTATGGTTTCACGATGTGGCTGGCCGGCGGAGGTGTGAAGGGCGGCCAGGTCTACGGCGCCACCGACGAGTTCGGCTTTCAAGCGGTGGAAAACCGGGTACACATCCACGACCTGCACGCAACGCTGCTTCATTTGCTCGGTTTCGATCACAAGCGCTTGACGTACCGCTATGCGGGCCGCGATTTCCGTCTCACCGACGTACACGGGGAAGTGGTCCGGGCGTTGATCGGCTAGTCCCGCATTGCGCACCAGCCCACACAAACCCGAAGCGAAAGCGAGGATCGCCGACTTACCTCGCTTACGCTTCGGGTTAGTGTGGGACGCTCTGTTAGGCAGCTCCGGGGGCGAGTGCGCGATGCGGTTTAGCGTTCTTTCCGCTTGAGCTTGGCGTCGTTGGCTTTGAGAAATTGCCGGATTTCGTCGGAGAAGTCGAGCAGCCGCTCCCATTGCTCGACGTACAACGTGACCGGCATGCGTTGCAGGCCGTAGACGCTGACGGCGCCTTTTTCGCTCACTTTGCAATAGAGCTGGCCGCGTTTGGGCGTTTCGGCGTCGGCCAACAGCTTCGACGCTTCGTCGATCTTCAATTCGCCCGAGGCGACCTTGGCGAGAATTTCTTCCTTGTTCATAGCCGACAGCGTAACAATCGCCGGCAGAAGGTGCAAACCCGCTTACGGTGCGATACGATAAGGGTTCAGGGTTCAGAACTTTTGAGCGTGCCGACTCATGCGGCGCAAGTCAAATCGGCTTGCCGCGAGCCCTGAACCCCGACCCCTGAATCCTGACCCCTTCGCTGAACCCTAAACCCTGAACCCTTACCCATGGACTTACTCGTTGTCGAAGACGACCGCGTAATCGGCAAAGCCCTGCGGCAAGGCTTCAGCGAGGCCGGCCACGGCTGCGTCTGGGCCAAGACGGGCGATCGCGGCTTGACGCTGGCCACCAGCCAGCAGTTCGACGCCATCGTGCTCGACATCATGCTGCCGGGCATGTCAGGACTCGACGTGCTTCGCCAACTTCGCAGCCAGGGAATTCGCTGCCCCGTCATACTGCTCACCGCGCTTGGTTCGGTCGAAGAGCGCGTCGAAGGGCTCAACGCCGGGGCGGACGATTACGTAGTTAAGCCGTTCGCGTTCGCCGAGCTGATGGCTCGCATCTTGGCGGTCTGCCGCCGCAGCGCCGCGCGGCCGGCCGCCACCGTGCAACTCGGCGAGCTCTCGCTCGACCTGACGACGCGCCGTGTGCGGCGGGGCGACGAGGAAGTCGATCTCACGCCCACCGAATTCAGCCTGCTGGAACTGCTCATGCGGCACGCCGGGCAGGTTGTCACCCGCAAAATGCTTTGCGAGCACCTCTGGAATTCCGACTGGGAGGGCACCACCAACGTGATCGAAGTCCATGTCAATCGGCTGCGGGGCAAGATCGACCGCAACCACGACGAGTCGCTGATCGAAACCGTCCGAGGAAGAGGATATGCCATCCGGGCCACACCATGATTTTGGATTTTAGATTTTGGATTTTGGATTGGCGA
>DATFDL010000698.1:0-3257 GCA_035252155.1 Pirellulales bacterium
CGGCCGCGGCATGCCGGGCGGCCGATTTCCGCGTCGTGCTCGACGTCGGCCACACCGCCGAAGTGCCCGGCGCGATCAGCGCCCACGGCATTCCCGAGTTTCTGTTCAACCTGCGGCTGGCCGAGGACGCCAAACAGAAACTGGTCGAGGCGGGCTTCGACAAGACCACGCTCTTGGTCACCGACAAGCCGCCGCCGCTCGGGCTGTTGGAGCGGGCCTGGCGCGCCAACAAGCTCGGCGCCGATCTGTTCATCGCGCTCCATCACGATTCGGTGCCGGATTATCTGCTGCACGCCTGGGACTACGAGGGCCAGCCGCTGCACTACAACGACGATTTTCCCGGCTATGCGATTTTCGTCTCGACCGAAAACGCCGACCGCGCCGGCAGCTTGGCGTTCGGCCATGTGCTCGGCAAGGAGCTCGAAGCGCGCGGGCTCGCCTTCACGCCGCATTACACGTCGCCGGTGATGCGGCACCGGCGTCGTGAACTTCTCGATCCACAAGCCGGCGTCTATCGCTACGATAGGCTCGCCGTGCTGGAACGGACCCGCATGCCTGCGGTGCTGCTCGAAGCCGGCTCGATCATCAATCGCACCGAGGACCTGGAATTGGCCACGCTGGAACGGCGCAATCTGATCAGCGGCGCGTTGGTCGCGGCGGTGACGGAGTTTTGTGCAAGCCGCATCGTGGCGCGGCAGCATCATGCAGTGAGGCGCGTTGCCGCGCCTGCCGCAGGTAGCCACCGCCGCGTCGGCAGCCGCTAAAGCACGGCGAATTTAGCCCCAAGAATGTCGTCTAAGCGACCGAACCAAGTTAATGGCCTTTGCCGCCGCCTCAGTGTCCATTTGCCGCGTTGCATGACAGTCTGTAAGGTCGGCGCGGGTGGATGAGGGGCTTGGGTGGCATGGTGCCATCATGTTGCAAAAGCTAAATGAGCAGATCAGCACTTGCCTCGTCAAAGCGGCCGAAGCCAGGGGCCGCGCCGCGGCTGCCAATGATCCTCGCAGCAAATCTGATTTCCTCGAAATGGAGAGTCATTGGCTGTTCCTTGCCCGCAGCTACGAGTTCGCGGAAGGTGTGAAGGATTTCGCGGCTGGAAACGCTCAGAAGCAGAAGCAAATTGAACACGAACAACACGGAAATCAGAACAGCGGACTGCTGCCGCGTCAAGTATTCGACCAACTTCCCGTAGCGGTTTACATCTGTGAGACGAGCGGTTTGATCGTCTACTTCAACGACGAAGCCGCACGATTGTGGGGCAGATCACCCAAACTCAACGACCCGGATGATCGTTTCTGCGGTTCGCATCGCATGTTCCGGGTCGATGGAAGCCCGCTACTTCATTCTGAATGCCCTATGGCGGACGTTGTGCGCACCGGGATTCCGGTCAAAGACCAAGAAGTCGTGATCGAACGGGCGGACGGCTCTCGTGGCATCGCGCTGGTGAACAACAGGCGGCGGTGAATCTTTCACGGTCAGATACGCTCGGCGGTTTAAAGCATGCGATTGAGGGACGCATCCAGGCCCTCGCGAACGTCCACACCTTATTCTATGAGAGCCACTGGAAAGGGGCCGATTTAGCTAACGTGGCGAAGCACGAACTTGCCCCGTATTTGCAGGATGGTGTGGCGCGTGTGCGAATTGATGGTCCATACATTTTACTCGAGCCGACGACAGCTCAGGCCATGGCTGTCATCTTGCATGAACTCGCTACCAACGCGGCCAAATATGGGGCTTTGTCCGACACCCACGGTCGCGTTGAATTCAATTGGTCACATAAACCAGATGGCCAACTTATGCTCCGCTGGATGGAGAGAGACGGACCAAAGATTGCCACACCCAAGCGCAAAGGTTTCGGCGCGCGCGTGATAAACCAGATGGTAAAGCACCAACTGAAGGGTGAAGTGCGCCTCGATTGGAGGGCGGAGGGACTCACGTGCGAGATTGCATTTCCGATAGTTGACCAAACGTTTAGCCACGAAAGCCGTGAGGCAATTGACCCCGCCGGGCTCGGCGTATTTCAACCGAAGCATGCCGGCGCTGTGTCGCCCCTGCCAGGATCACAGTA
This sequence comes from Pirellulales bacterium, assembly GCA_035252155.1. Lineage (GTDB taxonomy): Bacteria > Planctomycetota > Planctomycetia > Pirellulales > JAICIG01 > JAICLL01. The sequence goes on from DATFDL010000698.1 coordinate 2,069, forward strand.
ATTCATCGCTGGCATCGGGAGGCAGAACGGCGCCCGAAGGACGCCTGCGCTCTCTCCTCCGGGCAGAGGTGAAGCAACAACGCGTCGCGCGCTGAGCGTCACGCCATGGCCAGCGTGCGGCTGCGCCGGAAGGCCAGCGTGCTGATGATCATGAAGTTGATCATGCTCACGCCGACGCCGGCGGCGAAGGCCGGGGCGTAGTGGCCGAAATGATCGTACATCACGCCGCCAAGCCAGCCGCCAGCCGCCATGCCGGTGCCGCTGCACAATAGCAGCGTTGGAATCCGCCAATAGGCCTCGCCGACCGGGAACAGCTCGCGCGACGCCAAGACGTTGGCGGGGACGAGGCCGCTGAAGCCGAAGCCGAACGTCGCCGCGACCGTGAACAGGCCGAGCTCGTTCTGGGTGAGCAGAAACAGCGACAGCCCGACGGTCTGGCAGGCCGAGCCGGCCAGCATGGTGTAGAGACCGCCGAGCCGGTCGGACAGCGCACCCCATAGCTGCCGGCTCAGGAACGCCATGCCGAGCAAGAGCGAGATCATGGCCGCGCCGTGCGCGGCGCTGATGCCGAGATCGCTGCAATACGCGACCAGATGCGCCTGCGGCATCGACATCGGCACGCAGCAGGTGAAGATGGCGGCGGCCTGCAGTACGAACACGAGATTGGGCGGCCAGCCCAGCACGGTATCGTCGCCGCGCGTGGCGGTCGCCGCGATCGGGCGCTGCGGCGTCTCGGGCGGCGGCATCAGCACGATGATCGCGGCCGGCACGATCACCAGCACGTCGACCACCGCAAAACCGAGCATGGTGCTGCGCCAGCCGGCGTAAGCGATCGCGCGTTCGAAGATCGGCGGCCAGACCGCGCCGGCGAGATAGCTGCCGCTCGAGATCAGCGCCAGCGCCGAGCCGCGGCGGCGGTCAAACCAGCGGCTGACGTAAACATAGAACGGCGCGTTGATGCCGCCGAGGCCGAGGAGCCCGATGAACAGGCCGTGGCCGACAAACAGCGGCAGCGAGGGGCCGAGCGTCGAAACCGCAAGCCCGAGCGCGGTCATCAGTCCGCCGAAGATCACCGTCCAGCGCGTGCCGACTCGCTCGGCGATCCGCCCCATCAAAATCCCGCCGATCCCGGAGCCGAGCCAGGCCATCGCGGTCGCGAGGGCGGGCACGGAACGCGTTCCGCCCGCTT
>DATFDL010000699.1:0-2199 GCA_035252155.1 Pirellulales bacterium
CCCTCCGTGGCGTTCCGTGGAGGGGCGGCGCGACCTCTACCGTAGCTCACGGAACGCCACAGAGGGCGTTCCCTAAAGATCTCAAGGAATGCAAACGGAATGAATTCCCTTCCACGTTCAGGTGAAACCGCCCTACAAACATGACTCCACGCGTGCTCATCACGGGCGGTTCGGGCGGCATCGGCGCCGCGCTGGCGCGGCGCTGCGCGCGGGCCGGGGCCTGGCCCATCGTCGGTTATTGCCGGCGGGCTGATCGCGCCGCGGAAGTCGTGAGGCAATGCGGCGCGGGCGAACCGCTCGCGTTCGATCTGCGCCGCGACGACTTCGGCCTTGGCCGTGATCTGCCCGAGGTCGACGCGGTCGTGCATTGCGCCGCTCACTACGTGCCCGAGCGATCGCTGCTGGACGACCACACGGCGCTGGAAGACCTGTTGAAGGTCAATCTGTTCGGACCGCTGCGATTGACGGCGGCGCTATCCGCCCGATCGTGCGATTTGCGACAGGTGCTCTTCATCCTCTCGTCGGCCTCGTTTTGCCGAGGCACGGGCCCGTACGCGCTTTCCAAGGCATCGGCGTTAGCAGCCTCTCGGCTGCTGGCCAACGAGTTGACGGCTCGCGGCATCCGGGTCGACGCCGTGGCGCCCGGTTGGACCGATACGCCGTTGGCCCATCGGGCGGCCGAAAGCTCCGGCCGAAGTCTCGCCCGAATCGCGGCCGAACAGGGCGGGCTATTACAGCCCGACGACATCGCACAGCTCTGCGCAACTCTCTTGTTCAACGTTCCGCGTGATTGTCCGCCGCAATTGGTCACTTACGACCTGCGCGACGGCGACGAGCCCGTCTGGCATCCGCTGAGCGGGCAGCAACGCAACACGCTTTGGTGGCTGGGGCAGAGTGTAACGATGCCCCGGTCACTAAGAGCCGGGGCATCGCCAAGGCTCTGCCCCAGCCACCGACCCGCTTCTTGATGGACAATCGATACTTACCAATCAGGCACACCATGCGAGTTTTAGTCACCGGTTGCAACGGTTATATCGGCAGCGTGCTGACACCCATGCTGCTGGCCGAAGGCCATAGCGTTTTGGGCATCGACAGCGATCTGTATGAACATTGTGTGTTCATGCCTCGCGCGGCCGACGCGGGATACTACAAAGTCGATGTGCGCGACTTGCGCGCGGCCGATCTGGCAGGTTTTGACGCCGTGATTCATCTGGCCGCGCTGTCAAATGACCCGCTGGGCGATCTCGATCCGGCGTTGACCTATGAGATCAATCACCTGGCTTCGGTGCGGCTGGCCCGCATGGCCCGGCAGGTGGGCATCGAGCGATTTCTGTTTTCTTCGTCGTGCAGCACGTACGGCTCAGCCGGTGAGCAAGCGGTAACGGAAGAGGCCGAGTTGCATCCCGTCACCGCTTATGGGCGCTCGAAGGTCTTGGCAGAACGCGATATATCGTTGCTGGCCGACGACGATTTTTGCCCGACGTTTCTGCGCAACGCCACGGCCTACGGCGCGTCGCCGCGCTTGCGGCTCGACTTGGTCGTCAATGATTTCGTCGCTTCCGCCTGCAGCACGGGCAGCATCTGCCTTCGCAGCGACGGCACGGCCTGGCGTCCACTGGTGCATGTCGAAGACATCTGCCGGGCATTTATTGCCCTGTTGCACGCTCCGCGCGAGGCGGTCCACAATCAGGCGTTCAACGTGGGGCGCGACGAAGAGAATTACCGCGTCAGCGAAGTGGCCCAGATTGTGGCCGAGACGGGCCCGGGCTGCCGCATCGAATACGCCGCCGGGGCCTCGTCCGACCAACGCAGCTATCGCGTCGATTGCTCAAAAATCGCCCGGCAGGTGCCGGCATTTCGCCCCCAGTGGACGGTGCGTCGCGGCGCCGAGCAGCTTGCTGAGGTCTATCGAGCGCGCGGCCTGACCGCCGCCGATCTGGACAGCACAAAATACTTCCGTCTCCGCACGTTGCGCTCGCTGCTCGACGACGGTCGGCTGGCAAGCGATCTGCGCTGGCGGCCGACGGGGTTGCCGACGTACCGCGAAACGGTGGCGGCGACCGCCTCCAACGAATTGTGAGGCTCAACAATGGCAATGGTCTTTGATCAGCAGTTCGCGGAACGCCACAGAGGGCGTTCCCTACAGAGATCAATGACGACATTACGGCATTAGCTGTCAAAAGCCACATCCACCTGAGA
>DATFDL010000700.1:0-6339 GCA_035252155.1 Pirellulales bacterium
GTTTTCCGCTTCGGTCTTGGTGGTGAGCAGCAGAAAGCCGTCGCGGACCACGTAGGTCATGTCGAGCTCGCCGAGCACCAAGCGCAGCACCGACCGCAACGATATGTCTTTGATCTTGCGCGTGATTGGCGTATCGCTGCCCAGACCCGCGTCTGCCAGCGCTCGCGCATCAAGCTGAATCTCGATCACGTGACGTTGCTTCAAAAACTCGACAACATCGGCGAGCGGTTGGTCGACAAAGTCGAGCTCGGTGTTTTCACCAAGCGCCCGCTGGATTGCCGCCTTGCCCGCAGTGGGCAGGGGCAGGGCTTCTTGAGCGCGGCTGGCGAGCGGCGCGGCCAAGGTGGCAAGACAATACAAAACGACGACACGGACTGGCCCGAGTCTGAACATGACCTTTCTCCTTCTCTGTTTCCGAGATCACGAACGTGAAAGAGGGGAAGGCCGCCGGCGCCGCCTCTAGAACTGCCGACGGCCCCGCGCCACCGAACCTACCACCCCGACCGCGAAAAGGCAAGGAATTTCCCGCAAGCTTGGAGGATGGTCTTCCAGGCCGTCGCCAGCCCCTGGACGGCCTGGAAGGCCATCCTCCGTATGCTGAGAACCGGCCTAGGGGAATGCATGGCATTTTGCTACCATCTCGACCCGCTGTTCGATAACAGGAACCATTCGCATGTCGCTGCGCCGCCATCGCCGGGCAAATACGCCCTCGATCTTCGTCATGGTCTTGCTGTCTTCGGCCGCTTATGCCGCGGGTCAAGAAGGGCCGCCGCGCCGACAGAAGGCCGAGCCGCCACCTCGTCGTCCTGCCCGAGATACCGTGGCGGCTGCGCCGCGAAATGCGCCCGACGCCCCCGCCAAGGGTGAAGCCCAACCCGGCGGCAACCGCATCCGCAAATTTGCTCCGCAGTCGCGCAAGCCGAGTGCGCCGTGGGTGCTTGACGAGCAGCAGCAAGCGACGCTCGACCGGGTGCTGGCAGCTTGGGAAAAGAAGAGCACCAGCATCAAAACGCTCACCTGTACGTTTACGATGTGGGAGTATGATTTCATCTTCGACAACAACCGTCAGCCGGAGGGCCAGCAGGCACGGCCCACCCGCGTAAATCGCGGTGAGATCAAATACGCCCGCCCCGACCGCGGCGTCTATCACATCACCCACCAGGCCACCGGCCAACACATTAAGCCGCTTAAATTCGAGCGCCGCGAGGGCGACTACTGGGTATGCGACGGCCAGGCGGTCTACGAGTTTAACCACGAGCAAAAGCGGCTGATCGAGCGACGGCTGCCAGAACAGTTGAAGGGCAGCGCGATCTCCAATGGGCCGTTGCCGTTTTTGTTTGGCGCGTCGGCCGACCAAATGCGCGGCCGCTATTGGCTGCGGGTGAGCACGCCGCCGGAGGACATGGGCAAGAAGATCTGGCTGGATGCCGTGCCACGGTTTGTGGAAGACCGGGCGAACTACCAGACCGCCTCGATCATCCTAAGCGAAAAGGACATGCTGCCCGCGGCCTTGCAACTCGTGCTGCCCGAGGGCAACCGCAAAAACTACAAGTTCGAGGACTACACGATCAACAGCCTCTGGAAGAAGATCATTCGCGATTTCGATCTTCCGCCGCTGCCCGACGGCTGGGACCACATCGTCGAAGAGGCGCCGCGGGCCGAGGCCGCTCGACCGGCGCCGCCACCGGGCCTGCAGACCCTGCGCGTCGAGCCGCCGCCGCGCTCGCGGCAGCGCAAGTAAAATCCGTCGCTGGCAAACAGCGGCTTGCGGGGTGCCACGGCATCTGTCGCGGCGCGATCGGCTTCGCAGTGCTCTCTCGCCCTGCCGCCGAGACGGACGCCGTGCGGCACTAGATCACCCACGGCTTCCGGGACCGACGCCGCACGGCGTCCGCCGCGGCGATTGCCGTCTCGCGTTCATGCGGAGTCCTGTCCCGCCGCGGCGGGTGCCGTGGCACCCTTCGGGCCTTGGACTGTTCGGCGATTAAGCCCAGGGCGTTGACACAGGTTACGGCTGCCTCCGCAGCGCCAGCCAGTCGGTGTGGAACGTTCCGGGACGATCGACGCGCTCATAAGTATGCGCGCCGAAGTAATCGCGCTGGGCCTGCAACAGGTTGGCAGGCAGCCGCGCGGTGCGATAACCATCGTAATAGGTCAGCGCCGTCGAAAAGGCCGGCGCTGGAATGCCCAGCGCAAACGACGTCATCACCACGTGCCGCCAGGCATCTTGGGCCTGATGCACCGCCTGCGTGAAGTAGGGCGCCAGCAGCAAATTTTCGAGCTTCGTATCGGCGTCGAAGGCTTCTTTGATGCGCTCCAAAAAACGGGCGCGGATGATGCAGCCGCCCCGCCACAAGAGCGCCACGCTGCCATAGTCGAGCGGCCACTGGTGCTCGGCCGCCGCCGCCTGCAACTGCACAAAGCCCTGGGCATAGCTGCTGATCTTTGAGGCATACAGCGCCTGCCGCACCTGCTCGACAAACCGCTGCTTGTCGCCCTGATATTGGCCGCCTGGTCCACGCAACACTTTGCTCGCCCGCTCGCGAGCGTCCTTCAGCGCCGACAAGCTGCGGGCATAGACCGCTTCGGTTACCAGCGTGCTGGGCACGCCCAGATCGAGCGCCAATTGGCTCATCCACTTGCCCGTGCCCTTGGCGCCGGCCTTGTCGAGAATCATATCGACCAGGTCGTTGCCGGTCTCAGGATCTTTGACGCTCAGCACGTCGCGCGTGATCTCAATCAAGTAACTATCCAGTTCGCCGCGGTTCCACTCGGCGAAAAAGTCGTAAAGCTCGCCGTTCGACAGCCCGAGCACCTGCCGCAACAGAAAATAGGCCTCGCAGATCAACTGCATGTCGCCGTACTCGATGCCGTTGTGGACCATTTTGACGTAATGCCCGGCCCCGCGCGGTCCGACCCATTCGCAGCAAGGAATATCGCCGTTCGGTCCCACCTTGGCGGCAATAGCCTGAAAGATCGGCTTGACCCGCGGCCAGGCGGCCTGGCTGCCGCCGGGCATCAGGCTGGGGCCACGCAGCGCGCCTTCTTCGCCGCCCGACACGCCGGTGCCGACGAACAGCAAGCCCTTCGATTCGACGTACTGCGTGCGCCGCTCGGTGTCGGCGTAGTGGGTGTTGCCGCCGTCGATAATCACGTCGCCGGGCGAGAGCAGCGGCAGCAATTGCTCGATGATGGCGTCGACGGCCGGGCCGGCCTTGATCATTAGCATCACTTTGCGCGGCTTGGCCAGGGCGGCCACCAGCTCTTCGAGGCTGTGACAGCCGACAAACCGCTTGCCCTTGGCCCGGCCGGCCAGCAGATGATCGACCACACTGGTGGTGCGGTTGAATACGGCGATCGGAAAGCCGCGGCTTTCGATGTTCAGCGCCAGGTTCTCGCCCATCACGGCGAGACCGATCAAGCCAATGTCGCAAAGTTCGGGCATGAGTCGCTCCTGAAAACGGCTCGATTGTATCGGCCGACGGAGCGTGCCGGTAGCCCCTCGGTAACAATTGTCGCGATCGGTAAATGGCCGACGCTTAGTGGACAGTAAGGGAACTCATCTTGGTCGAGGAAGTTGATTCGGCAGCCGTCGCCAGAGCACGAGATCGCCTGCCGCGCACGATCGCACAAAACCCTTCGGGGCTGGCCGATCTGATTCGCTTATCAACCAACGGCTGCTCGAAACCGGGCCGCCGCGCGCGACGCGCCGATCGAGCGCCAGTTCGAGCAGCAGATCGGCATCGTCGGGCAACGCCTCAATAGACACCGGGCCGGGGTCGCGAGCGATCGTCGCCGCCATCGTGTCGATGGCCGGCTGGCGCTGGTGATTGCGCCACGCTCGGGGCGCGTCGACCAGCAGCCAGTAGCCCGTCGCAACCGCCAACTGCGACGCCAATGCCGCGGCCACAATCAAGCGGCGAGCGCGGGCAGACAGCCGTTCGATCGACAACCAAAAACAAACCAGCAGTGCCGGAAGCATCGGCAGCATCAGTCGAGCGCCCGTAGCAATGGCATGAGCGGCCAGCAGCAGCAAAAAGAACGGCAGGCACCAGGCCAGCAGATCGTCCTGCCGCCGGACCCACCGCCACCAGCCCACAGCGACCATCAGACAGAACGGCCCGTGCAGCAGCAGGTTGATATCGGTCCAGTCGCCGGGCGCTCCGTGCGTCTTGAACATGCCAGGAATGCAGAGCCGCCCGACGTCGCTGACGCAGATTTGCAATCCCCGCGAATAGTTGGGCAGCATGTCGTCGGCGGCCTCGCGGAACTCGTCGAGGTACGTGCGCTGTCGGCCGCCAGCCGTGGCGCGCTCGTGCGCAGCCACCAGCGCCACGGGCACGGTGGCGGCCAGGACGATTGCCAGCGCAGTCGCCGCCGCCCGAGGCCATGCGACAGCGCCGCGGCGCGCCGTCAGGCAGGCCGCCACCAGGGCTGCGGGGGCGAGCACAATACCCACGGGGCGAATCAGACATAAGGCGGCGGTCAAAAGACTGGCCAGCAGCAGCCGGGCGGCGAACTCGCCAGAGCGCTGCGCCGCCCAAGACGAGCGCCAAGTGTTCACCGTCCAGACCAGAAAGCACACGAAGGCAATTTCGCTGAGCGGCCGGCGGTAGTGCACCCAGAGCGCGTGATTGATAACGGTTAAACTCGTGATCCAGATGGCCGCTTCTCCGACCGCGCAGCGGCCCCATTGGTAAACGCCAGCTATAAGCCCGACCAGCAGCAGCCATTGGCCGATCGAAATCGCAAGAAACGGCCGCTCGCCCAGCAAGAACAAGGGGCTGATCAGCACGGGGTAGCCCGGCGAGAACCACAGGTGGCGACTGCCCAAGTTGGTGGGTCCGGTGCCTCTGGCAATGCTCCGCGCGATCGACAGGTACGAGTGCGAATCGTCGGTGGCATACCACCAGGGGCTGATTTGGAGGGCCATCAGCACGGCGAGCGCTGCCATCACCCGCCAGGGATGCGCTTCGCCGCCGCGCCTCCATGCTTCAAGAGAGAAGCGTCGCAGACCGCTTGGGCTGGCGGGCCGTACCGTCGTTCCTAGCAATGATCTATTCATCCATCCTTGTGCGACCGCGGCGCATTATGGCAACACCCGCGTCGGGCCGCAACATTCACCGTAACCTAGCCGCCGTTCTGCTACACTGTCCCTTAGCTGACGCTGGTATCTCCGGCTGGCACTCCGTGCCGCCGGTGCTCTCGGAGGAGTTACCTCATGAGCGTGATCAGAGCGGCGCGGCAAACGTTTGTAGGGACCAAACCTGCCCTTAGCCGGGCCGCGCGCCGCGCCCGGCGGCGCTGGCGCGCGAGATTCATCGGCGGCGCTCTGATCGCCGGTACGCTCTGGCTTCTCTACGTTGCGATTGCGGCGCATTACCGCCGCGAGCCGCTGACTATCGCCGTGAAGCGCACCGACCTTGTCGTCTCGGTGAGCGGCGATGGCATCATCGAAAGCGCCGACAACCTCGATCTTCAAAACCCGGTGCCCGGCCGGCGTAATATCGTGCAAATCGTGCCCGACGGCAGTTACGTCCGTCAAGGAGACATCGTGCTTCGGCTCGATACCTCCTCGCTCGAAGAAGCCATTGCCGCCGAACGGGCGGCACTGAGCAAAGCCGAAGCGGCCGTGGTCAGCGCCAAGAAGAATTGGCTGTCGGCCAGCATCGCCGTCGACGAATATGGCAAAGGAATCTACGTGCGGCAGCGGCTCGACTTGTCGCGCCATATTCTGACTGCCGAGCAGAGACTGGCCAGTGTCGAGCATTCGCTGGTAAAGATCCAGATTATGTTCCGCAAAGGTTGGGTTTCGCCGCCCCACGTGGAAGCGATGGAGTTGGCGGTCGAAAAGGAGCAAGCGAATCTGGCGGCGGCCGAGCAGAAGCGAGACGTTTTAGACCAATTGACTCGTGTCAAGGTGCTGGCCGAGCTGGCCGGCAAACGCGACGCGGCGGCAGCCCGATTGAAGTCGGCCGAAACGATCGTGCGGACGAGAACCGCCAGGATTGGACGGCTCTTGGATGACGTGAAACATTGCACGATGCGTGCGCCGCGCGACGGAATGGTGGTCTATGCCCACGGCCCGCCCGCCGCGAATCCGCAGGCATCGCCGGTTGAGCAAAGCGGCATTTATCAGGGAGCCCCGGTGCGCCAATCTCAAACGCTGGTGCGTGTGGCCGACCCCAGCCAGATGCAAGTCAAATTGTTTTTTCCCCGCGACAAGCTCGGCGAATTGCGCCGCGGTCAGCGAGCGCATGTCAGGGTGCTCGGCCAAGAGCTGCGCGGCGAGATTGCCTCGATCGCCGATCAGCCCGAAATGGTCGCCTTGCCCGGCCA
>DATFDL010000701.1:0-2680 GCA_035252155.1 Pirellulales bacterium
CATAGAAACGTCGCTTCGCCATGCTCGGTACGCACACGCACAGTGTCGCCGGCGGAAACGCCCAGCGATTCCATGTCGGCGGCGTGCATGGTCAGCGTGTTGACAATCGCCTGGTATTCCGGGCTTTCCTTGCCGACGTTGATTTGAGCTCCCTGTTTCGCCGTTCGCGAGGGATTCAGCAAAAAACGCCTAGCCGACATAAGCAATCCGTACAGTCCAAGATCAATGGCGAATCTTCTATCTTATCGTCATGCTGCACTCGGCTGCAAGCAGTTTGGGGCCAAAGCCAGGGCCTTTCACTTTTTCACAATGCCGAGCTTGGCAAGCAAGCGGGGAACTTTGAGGGCGTTTTGCCGTAAGGCAGCGGCGATATTTTTCACACCCTCGGCGCGCATCGCGGCGATCAGTCCGTTCCGCAGGCCGGCTAGTATCTGCGGGGCATAGCCCTTCTCGATTTGACTTGCGTCTTCGCCGAAGGTCACGTCGCGAACGTAATGAGAGCGGTTTTCGATTCCCCAGTGGCCTCGATTGCAAGCCAATAGCGTGGCGGCATCCGCCTGGTCGCGCGGAGCACTCGTGATCGCGTAAGCGACTTCATGCTCTTCTTTGCCGCATATCAGCCGCCAACGCTCGATGCGGCAAACCTGGGCCACGCCAGGCCAATCGAGATGTTCCGCCAATCGCGTGGACGCTTCGAGGCGACGCCGCTCACGCCGGCCATGCCCTTTGTTGCTGGTTTCCGCCACCGACCGGTGCGATTGTCGCTGTCGCTCAGCGTAGGGGGGAAAAGGCCGGTTTAAATTCGGCTTCGATGGCTCGCTTGAGTTCGGGCTGGTTGTCCTTCACCATGAAAAAGTAATGCCCATCGTCATCGACGATCTGCTGGCACAAATCGCGTTGGCAGAAAATGGCGTCGCCCGTGATCAGACGCCCTTTGAGAACCAGTGTCTTCAGCAACTCCAGGGCGGTTTTGTGTTCGTTGGTCTTGCCGGGAACTTCCATCTGCCGCAAAACGAAGCCGGTTCGCTGATCCAGCAGCGACAGCAGATGGATAAGTTGGCCATGCTCGCCCAACGCGCCGCGCAATGACTTGCCGTCCATCGCCGTCGGTTGCAAGCCTGTTTCAGCCGGTTCGCTCTCGGCCAAGAGCCGATCGACCCAAGGACGCAAGGCGGCCTCGAAAACCTGCGGCGACAGCCGCATCAAAAGCTTGCGGAAGGCATTGAGCTTCGGGGGCTTGCGCAAGAAGCCCAGAAGATGCCAAGTTTCCGGTTCTTGGGCATGAATCCATTCGACAATCGCCGAATAGCTTCGAGAACCGCACAGCAGAGCACAAACAACCGTGGCCAGCATGGCCGAAAGCGAGTGGCGTCGTCCCTGGCGCCCGCGTGGATCGGGAATCTGCTGCAAAACCAGCAGCAAACTCCCCGCGGGAGCGAGCATCACAACAAAACCTCCTTGAAGACAAAGACTCCTTTACCAATGTTGTGGAATCCTACGCGCCAACCTCATATTGGAAAAGGGAAAGGCCCTGTGATCTCCGGAACATCGCTTGACAGCCGGAACTTTCGTCGATATCTACGTCGCTGGCAAGATCAACTTAGCGCTGTAGTACTAACTCCGCCTTGGTCTGTGGCTGGTTCACCCACGCCGACCAATTCCGCGGTCGCGCGACGGGCCATGCCGACAACTCCGGTGCATCATCGACGCCTTGCTTGCCCGTTGTGCCAGGCTGCTATACGGCCAGGCTTCAGCCGTTTTCGCCATTTTGGCCCGCAGGCCGTTTCGCTCCACGTACCGCGCGACGGTGTAAAAGTGATCGTCCTCCTCACCAGGGGCGACGCAGCAGCTCTTGGCATGTCCCGCACAAACATGATGGCGTCCCTGCTGTCAATAATGGGACTTATCCCCTTTTCCGGGTCCTTTTCCGGGTCGGGGCTTATCCCCTTTTCCGGGTCCTTTTCCGGGTCCGTCATGGTGAACCGGCCGAGGTGCTCAAGTTCGGAGACGTGGCAGACCTGCCCCCGCCCGGTGCGAGCGAAGTGTCGGTCCGGGTCCTGAAAAGGATGGTTCATCCACTTGACCACCTGATCATTCGCGGCGTTTTGCCAGCCCCGATTCCGCCGGGTGGTGCCGTTCCGGGCCACGATGGAATGGGTGTAATTGAGCAGGTGGGGGCAGAAGTGGACGTCGCGTCCGGCATCGTTCCCGGCGCGCGGGTGAACCTTTTTCAGGTCCACGGGACTTGGGCGGAACGAATCGTGGTTCCCGCGTCCGCTGCGATCTCGATTCCTGACGACGTGAGCGACCATGTCGCCTGTCAGGTTATCATCAACGGCGTCACGGCCATCATGCTCCTGCGCGCGGCGGCGGCGGCCGACGACCAGGCCGGTGTTTCCGCGCCGTTGCTCGTGACGGCCGCAGGCTCCGGCGTCGGTCGCAATGTGATCGCCTTGGCTCGGATGCGAGGGCAAATGGTGATTGCGTTGGTTCGCCGCGACTCCGGCGCAGAAATCCTCTCGCGCAGCTTTTCGGGCCTAAAAGTCGTCAGCACCGAACACGAGGGATGGCAGTCCGCAGTACTGTCGGCTTTCGGCCAGGCACCGGTGGTCGCGCTGGACCCGATTGGCGGCGACATGACGCCGCAATTCCTCGATCTGTTGGCAAACCGCGGGACAAT
>DATFDL010000702.1:0-5258 GCA_035252155.1 Pirellulales bacterium
CTCGTCGGCGGCCAGGCCCAGCCGCTCGTGCCGCTGCTCTTCATATGTCTGAAAATTGCCTTCGCACCAATGTACGTAACCGTCGCCTTCAAACGCCAAAATGTGCGTCGCCAGCCGATCGAGAAACCAGCGGTCGTGCGAGATCACCACCACGCAGCCGGCAAAGTTGACGATCGCTTCTTCCAACGCCCGCAACGTATCGACATCGAGGTCGTTGGTTGGCTCATCGAGCAGCATCAGATTCGAGCCGCGGCGCAGCAGCTTGGCCAGGTGCACGCGGTTGCGTTCGCCGCCCGACAGCGTGCCAACCTGCTTCTGCTGGTCGCTGCCCTGAAAATTGAACCGCGCCACATACGCCCGCGAGGGCACGCGCCGCCCGCCCATCTCCAGATTGTCGTAGCCGCCCGAGATCTCTTCCCAGACGGTTTTTTGTGAGTCGAGCGCGTCGCGGTTCTGATCGACATAGCCCATTTCGACCGTCGGGCCGACGCGCAGCTCGCCGGCGTCAGGCTTTTCTTCGCCGACCAGCATCCGAAACAGCGTGGTCTTGCCCGCTCCGTTGGGACCGATCACGCCCACAATTCCGCCGGGCGGCAGGCGAAACGATAGATCGTCGATCAGCACGCGGTCGCCGTACGATTTGCTGATATGCTCGGCCTCGATCACCAGATCGCCCAGGTGCTTGCCCGGCGGAATCTGGATTTCGAATTCTTCTTGCCGATCTTCGAACCGCTCGGCCGACATTTTTTCATACGCCTTGAGACGGGCCTTGTTTTTGGCCTGCCGCGCCCGCGGCGCCATCCGCACCCACTCCAGCTCCCGCTCCAGGGTTTTCTGCCGGGCGGTGGCGGCTTTTTCTTCTCGCGCCAGCCGTTCTTTCTTCTGCTCCAGCCACGACGAGTAGTTCCCCTCCCAGGGAATGCCCCGGCCGCGGTCGATCTCCAAAATCCAGCCGGCCACGTTGTCCAGAAAATAGCGGTCGTGCGTGACGGCCACGACCGTGCCGGGATACTCGTGCAGGTGGCGTTCGAGCCAAGCCACGCTTTCGGCGTCGAGATGGTTGGTCGGCTCGTCGAGCAGCAGCAGATCGGGCCGCCGCAGCAGCATCTTGCACAACGCCACGCGACGCCGCTCGCCGCCCGAGAGCTTGCTCACCTCGGCGTCGCCGGGCGGGAGCTGCATGGCGTCCATGGCGATTTCCATTTGCCGGTCGATTTCCCAGGCGTTGACGGCGTCGATCTGGTCTTGCACCCGCGCCTGCTCGGCCAGCAGCTTTTCCATTTGCGCGTCGTCCAGCGGCTCGGCGAATCGGGCGTTGATCTCGTCGAACCGCCGCAGCAGGTCGCGGGTCTCTTGCACGGCCTCTTCGACGTTGCCGCGCACGTCTTTGTCGGGGTTGAGCGTCGGCTCTTGCGGCACATAGCCCACGGTGAAGCCGTCGGTCAGCTTGGCTTCGCCGTCGTAGTCGCGGTCGGCGCCGGCCATGATGCGCAGCAGGGTGCTCTTGCCCGAACCGTTGCGGCCCAGCACGCCGATCTTGGCCCCCGGATAAAACGCGAGCCAAATTTCTTTGAGCACTTCGCGTTGGGCGTATTTTTTGGTCAGGCCCGAGACCTGATAGATGTATTGCTGTCCCATCTTGTTTTTACGTAGGTAATCATGCCGAGGCCGGTGGATTGCCCGCCGGCGAGCCGTACATTTTAGGAAACGCCCGGCGAGTTGCGAAGGGTGGAGGCGAAAACGAGCCTATCTCGGAAACGCCCGGTCCTTTGTCTCGACGTCATAGCGCAGGCGTTTGGCGATCGCAGCAATGAGGCAATCGCCAAGCTGTCTTGGCTTGCCGTCGCGGGGCACGCGCTCGGCGATGCGCTGAGCTTCGGCCCAATCTTCCGCAAGGATCCTTCCGCCGTCGATCGTTCGAAACTTGGACAGATAGACTCGAGCCAAGCGAAGTTCATGAGCCGTGCGTGTACCGGCGACGAATTCAATGTGGACCGGCGTTACAATGGCGTCGGTGTCGTAAAGACGCACCAAATTACGGGCCCAGTCGTCCGCTTGCGCGATCGATTTACCACGGGGTGATCCCGCGATGCAGCGGTGCCAATGCGCGATCAGCACTTCGGTGTCGAGAATCGCCCGCTTCATGGGTCGATATTACGAAGCGGTCTCCATCTCAGCGGGCAGACTACCAATCACCGATTTCCAGCTACGCGCGAGTTGACGGACATGCGTGGAGATCTGCCGGCCGTCCTCGCGTCGCCGTGCGATGCAAATCACTTTGCCTTTAATTCCACGCGGAAGACCAAGCAGCGGCAAATGCAGTGGCCACGCCGAGGCGTCGATGCCCACTTTCAACTCCTCCGATACCTTTAGCAACGCCGCAACGACTTCTTTCTCGCGGGCGATGAGCCATTGCCTGGCTTCCTCTGGGTCGAGCGGCAATTTGCGAGATTCAAAAACCAAGTCGATCGCCCAGTTCAGAACAGGATCTTCGTCATCGTTGCCGGGTTCGAAAAAGTGCAGGAGCGAAGTATCGCCCCAGTCGACCCCGGTGCGCACACCACCATCGATGCGTGCTTGTCGATAAAAACTGAGGCTTTGCATAATCGCTGTGGCGACACGAATGCGAATCGTCGTTGACCATTATACGCATTATACGTCGGTGCGGCCGCTTTGAACATTGCAATCGCTAGACACCGCCCCGCCGCGCATTCATCATAACGAGCATGATCGCCGACATCGCCACCCAAGTGCTCATCGGGCAGATTCAGCAGGGCGACCGCGCCGCGCTCGACGAGCTCTGCCGCCGCTATCAGCAGCGCGTGCTGGCCGCGGTGCGCGCGCGGCTGGGCGGCGAGCTGCGCCGCAAGATCGAGTCTTGGGACCTGGTGCAAGAGGTGATGATCGAGGCGGTCCGTCGGCTCGATGGCTTTGACTTCCGCTCGGAAGGCAAGTTTCTGAATTACCTGAACCGCATCGTCGAGCATCGCATTCGCGACGAGGCCGACCGCCAGCACGCCCAGCGGCGCGACGCCCGCCGCGAGCTTTCGCTCGACGCCCCGCGTTCGCCCGACGACGAAAAACCGCTCGACGTGCCAGGCAGCTCGTCGGGCACACCCAGCCAACTGGTGATCTTGGGCGAAGATCTCCAGCGGCTCGAGCGAGCGCTCGACATGTTGGCGGCCCGCTCGGCCGATTACCGCGAGTTGAATTTTTGGTCGTCGCCAAAACTGAGACAAGTCTCAGTTTGGTATCGCCGTGCTGCCTACGACCGGCAAAACCAGCCTTGCGCTTGCGAAGTACAAGGGGGGCAAGCTCCGGCGCCCCATCGCAACTTCTTTCGTCAACACATTTTGCAAACCTCGCGGAACGCATTAACATTCGTTTACGCAAGCGCTGATCGCGCCCTCCCTCGGACGAACCAACGCGCAGAAATCTCTTCTCGTGTCGGTTTCGATCTTCCTCTCACCGCATCATATCACCCGGCTGGCTTGGTCGGTTTTTCCGCTGCGCCGATAGCGATTCCCGCGCCCTGGCCTCCGACCTCCGGCCTCTGGCCGCCTTCGACCCGCCTCTCCCCTCAGCGTATCACCCAAGTGGCTTGGTCGGTTTTTCCGCTGCGCCGACACCAATTCCCGCGCCCCGTCCTCCGACCGCCGGCGTCTGACCCCAGCTTTCGCCCTCTCCCCGCAGCATATCCTCCAAGTGGCTCGAGCGGTTTTTCCGCTGCGCCGACAGCGTTTCCCGCGCCCCGGCCGCCGACCTCCGGCCTCTAGCCCCCTTCTTTCCACCGCTCCCCG
Source organism: Pirellulales bacterium (assembly GCA_035252155.1). Classification (GTDB taxonomy): domain Bacteria; phylum Planctomycetota; class Planctomycetia; order Pirellulales; family JAICIG01; genus JAICLL01. The sequence goes on from DATFDL010000702.1 coordinate 3,801, forward strand.
CATCCTACCACGCGGCTGGCTTTATCGGTTTTCTCGCGGTACGGGCAACAATCTCCGCCCCTGAACTCTGAAACCTGAACCCTCATCCTGCTACACTAATCCCCAAAAAGGACCTCGCCCCTTGCCCGTCGAAGCCAAACCGCTGTTCCGCCCCGACGTGCTGCGACCCCACCTGTCGGGCTTTCGCCTGCCCGACCACGCCGCCGACCACACCCCCAAGCTCGCGCACTGGGCCGAGCTGCTTTCGTCGCAACGCGCAGACTCGTTCAAAGAACAAGAGATCCTGCCCGACTTCTTGACCGACTTCTTCTGCGGCCTGCTGGGCTACACTCGCCCGGCCGACGGCCAGCCGCGCTACACCCTCTCTCGCGAAAAACACGTCGAGGTCGACGGCAAATTCGCCGACGCCGTGCTGGGCGACTTTAATGGCCAGCAGCGATACATTGTCGCGCTGGAAGGCAAGGGTCCCCGCGACCCGCTCGACCGCCCCTTCGCCGGGCGGCGGATGTCGGCCGTCGATCAGGCTTATCGCTACGCCATCAACCTGCCCTGCGATTGGATCGTCGTCACGTCGATCCGCGAGACGCGGCTCTATTATAAGGGGGCCGACCAGCACACCTACGAACGCTTCGACACCGAGCGGCTGGCCGACGACGAAGCCCACTTGCGGCGGTTCGTGTTTCTGCTGGGGGCCGAGCGCGTGGCGCCGCCCGACGCGCGTTGCCATCTTTACTCGCTGCTCGAAGAATCACACAAGGTGGGCCGCGAGCTGACCCGCGAGTTTTACCACCGCTACGCCGAGATGCGGCAAGACGCCTTCGAGCAACTTGCCCGCGACAACCCCGCCGAGCCGCGGCACGACGTGCTGGCCGCCACTCAAAAGCTGCTCGACCGCGTGCTGTTCTGCGCCTTCTGCGAAGACCGCGGCCTGTTGCCGCCCGACACCATCCGCCGGGCCTACGAGCACCGCGACCCCTACGATCCACGGCCGATTTGGCAAAACTTTCGCGGCCTGTTTGGGGCCATCAACCGCGGCAACGCGGCCTTGGGCATTCACGCTTACAACGGCGGGCTGTTTGCCGACGACCCACTGCTCGACGGCCTGCAAGTGTCCGACGCGGTGTGCGGCTACTTCCGCGACCTGGGCGCGTACGACTATCGTCTCGCCTCGCAGGCCGCCGTCAGCGACGTGGGTAGCGCCCTGATCGACGTCGAGATTTTGGGCCACATTTTCGAGCAGTCGATTACGGATTTGGAGCGCCTGCGGAATGAGCTCTCGGTAGCTCCGACACTCCGTGGCGGAGAAGCGGAAGACGCGGCAGCGTCTACCAGTTCTGGCCGGTCTCTGACCAAGCCAGACTCTGCCAGTTCTGGCCGGTCTCTGACCAAGCCAGACGCGATGACCGACGGTCTCCAAACCGCCAGCGCCGCGGGGAGACCTGCGGTCGGCGACACGGC
>DATFDL010000703.1:0-17343 GCA_035252155.1 Pirellulales bacterium
ACATGCCAGGCAAGCTGGCAGGGGTCGAAAGTGCGACACCAAAGAGCCTACGCAAGGACGATCCAGCCTGATTTTGCCTCGCTGGCGCTTCGGGTTAATGTACTCGACCTTCAGAGAATACCGATGACATTCAGGGGACCAGCCCCTCAGCGGAAGGAATGATCCTGATGGAACGATGCACCTGTTTGCTTGCTGTCGTGGCCAGCCTGGCGCTTGGCTGCTTTGGTCCGCGGCCGTGCTCCGCGCAGCCGTCGCCGGCGCAGCTCCATCGGACCAACGTGACGCGAAAGCATGTGGCGACGCGGCGTCAGACGCCGGTCGACTCGGGCAATGTTCCGCCGCTGGTTACTTTTCCGGCGCGCGGTGACAAACCGCCGGCGCGGCCAAGCCGAAAGTCTCCGCTCGAGCAGCCGCCGACTCCCGGCGGCGAAGTTCTGGACATGAGGCCGCCACCGCCCGCGCCGGGCGACCTGCGCTTCCCCATCAACCTGGCCACCGCCTTGCGACTGGCCGACGCGCGGCCGATCATCGTCTCGACCACCGGGGCGACGGTCTGGGTCGCCGAGGCCGAACTTCAAAAAGCTAAAGTGCTTTGGGTGCCGACGGTCAACCTCGGGGCCGATTACACCCGCCACGACGGCTACGGGCCTGACCTGAATCGCGGCGTCAACGTACCCAAAGGCGTCAATGCGCTGGGGCAGCCCGCGCCAGGCAGCTTAGGAAAGTCGCTCAACCAAAACGTGAATTTCTTTTACGGGGGCGGGGGCTTCACCTGGATGCCATCGGGGCCGAATTACTTCTATCAGCCGGTGCCGGGCCCGCCGCTGATGCCTTCGCCTCAGTTTCAATACACGGCCGATATGATCTTCGAGCCGCTGCGCGCGCGGCAAAAGCTCAACTCGGCGCGCTGGGACGTTCAGACCGCCAAGAACGACGCCCTGTTCATGACGGCCCAGGCGTACTTCAACGTCCATCGCTATCGCGGCCAGTACGCCGTGACGATCGACGCCGTACAACGAGGCCGGCGGTTGGTGGAAACGATCGCCACGCTCAGTCCCGATCTGGTCTCGCGAGCCGAGGTCGACCGGGCCCGCAATCTGTTGGCCGACTTGGAACAACAGGCGGTAACGGCGCGGCAGCACTGGCGCATCGCCAGCGCTGAGCTGACCCGCGTGCTGCGTCTCGACCCGCGCGCCGTGGTCGAACCACTGGAGCACGACCATCTGCAGATCACGTTGATCGACCCCAGTCGCTCGCTCGACCAGTTGATGCCGATCGCCTTGAAGAACCGCCCGGAGCTGGCGTCGCACCAGGCGCTCGTGCAAGAGATGCTGGTGGCCACGCGCCGCGAAAAACTGCGGCCTCTGCTGCCGTCGCTCTTTATGAACGGCTTCCAGACGCCCTATGAGCTCCTCGAAGGTGGAGCCCAGGGCATCGGCAAAGGCGGCAAAATCAACCAGTGGAGCCCGAGAGATGACCTGTCGCCCGAAATGTTGTTGATCGCCCAGGGCCTGGGTTTCAGGAACCTGGCACAGGTCAAGGAGGCGCGCGGCATGTCGTCGCAGGAGATCGTGAGGCTGTTTCACATGCAGGACTCGATCGCCGCCGGTGTGACGCGAACGCAGGCCGACCTGCAGTCGGCGGCCGCCCGAGTGGTCCAAGCCGAACGCGAGGTCAGGTCGGCCTTGATCAATTTCAACGGCAATCTTGAAGGCCTTGCCCAAATCAAGCGGTTCGACAACATCCAGGAATTGATCTTCCGTCCGCAGCAAGTGGTCTTTGCGCTGCAGTTGTTGATGATGGCTTACGACAATTACATCGCCACGGTCGCCGAGTACAATACCGCGCAGTTTGCGATGTTTCACGAGCTGGGCTACCCCGCGCGGGAGATTTCGTTCTTGCGGCGGCCGGGCGCGGTGCTGCCCGTGAATACCTCGCGGCCTGATTACTTGCCGCCGGTAGGCACCGGGCCGCCGCCGGCAACACGCTAGAGTTGTCGCCGACGTTCCAATTCCGACGTTCCAATGATCTTGAGACCAGAAACCGGGGAGATTTCGATGAGACGGCGATTCTTGATCCTATTCGGCTCGGTGACGTTCGCCGCGATCGCGTGGTTGCCGGCGGTAGCTCAGGAATACTCCAACGGCGGCGTGTGCGCCAGTGGCCGCGGGCCGGCGATCCTCACGCCGGTCGAGGCCTACGGCGTTCACCCGCCCGGCGTTGACCCCGCCGAAGCGAAGCGGTGGTGCTACCGTTGGCGGCAGATTTTCGCTCCCTACTATGCGCCGGTTTCGCCGGTCGCGTCGACGGCCCGCTGGAAACCGTGGGGCTATTATCCGCTGCTGCCCTATTACACGCCGTATTATCTAGGATATTCCCCTCATCGGCTTTTCAATCCGCCGCCCGCGCCCTACGGCGCCGATGGCTGGGGAAAAGGGCCGATGCCCGATCATCCGCTCCCGAAAAAACCGGGCACGACCCCGCTGCACTACGGGCCGTACACGTCGGTCATCGACGACGACACCATCTTCTGGGACATGGGCGGCAACGGCTTGGTTCCCTACGAGTCGGGCGGGCCCGGGCGCATCGGTCCGCCCGATCTCGTCGACGCCATCCAGGCCAGCCGAGGGGGCGGCGGTCACGTTCACGCCCAACTCGTCGAGCCGGAGCTCGCGCCCGCGATCATGGCGCCTCATGAAGCGATTGAAGAGCCGCAACCAACGGATCGCCGACAACCCACCCTCCAGCCCAAGCGGCGTCCCGCGCCAGTCGAGCCGATCCTTCCGGGCAGGATCCTCGATCAGTGAAAACCATGAATTGGCTGGAAGTCTTCAATCTTTGCGCGCCTCGGCACTTGTAGAATCCTTGCGCCATTTGGCCGCTTCGTCGTCCTTGCCCCAGGCTTCATAAAGACGCACCAGGCGCTGGCGGGCACGGTCGAGTTGGCGCCGGTCTTGGACGGGCAATTTGGCCTGCCGCTGCTGGATGCCTTCGTAGCCAGCCAGCAGCGCCTGCTCGGCCGCGGCGTACTTTTTTTGTTCGAACATCGCCTCGCCGAGCATCGACTGGGCATCGAACGTCGTCCATTCGTCGGGCTGCACGCGTTGGCGGATCCGTAGAGATTCTCGCAATTTCAATTCGGCCTCGGCGGGCTTGCCGTCGGCCAGCAACGCCGAGGCCTGGATGGCCAGCGCGGCGGCATGCGTTGACGAAAGCGGAGTCTGCTCAAACAGGCGGCTTGCTTCCTCCTGGCGGTCGGCGCGGCGATAGGCCACGGCCAGTTGGTTGCGGCAGTCGCCCGTGTCGGGATGTTCCGGGCCTAACTCCGCTTCGAGCAGTGCCAGCGCGCGCTCATACTGCCAGATGGCGCGCTGGGTATCGCCTAAGTCGAGAAATGTTGTGCCCAGGATTTGGCGGATCAACGCTTCGGCCAGCGGGTCATTGGCAAATGTCTCGGCGACCTTGGGTTCGGCCGAGTCCACGACCTGTCGCAACGTGACGTCGTCGTCGCCCGCAACCGTCTTCCACCCACCGTGGTCGCCGGAAGTCAAGACACCCTTATGCAGGAATTCCAACACCGCTTGGGCGACATGGGCGTCGCTTTCAGCCGCGTTCTCGGTCGCTCGTGCGTGATCGCGCTGCCCGGCGGCGGTTCGCCGTGCGACGAGGGCCTCTTCGAGTCGCTTCTCGGCTGAGGCTTTCGCCTGCCACGCCTGGTCGCGTTCTTTTTGCGCCTCCTGCGCCGCGTGAGATTTCGATCGCTCGAAGGTCCACCACGCCCAGGCGGCCAGGCCCACTGCCAGCACGACCAGCGCCGGCACAGCCCAAGCCCAGCGACGCTTTTTGGGGCCGGCGGGCCGCTCCGCCCTTTCCTTCGCAGTGTGGTAAGTCGGTGTTTCCACGATCGAACCGGCGGATTGCAGCTCAAATCGACTTCGAGAAAAAGCGGCCCGCAATATCAATGTAGCGGTCGAGTAGAGCAAAATGAAGCCAATCCGCGATACAATTGACGGTGTATCGAGATGCGGAGATGTCGCCCAGGGCCGCCGACGGCCGCTAAGCAGCCTTCCATGTCACCTCAGACGATTCTTCACCCGACGGATTTCTCTCCCTATGCGGAACGGGCCTTCGACGCGGCCTGTTCGCTGGCCCGGCACTATGGTGCGCGAGTAGTCGTCGTGCACGCCTCCGCGGTGGCTGCTGCCGGATATGGCACGGCGACGGTGCCGCCTCCGGAAGGCGACTGGAGCGTCTTGGAGCATCAAATCGCTCAAGTCCGCCCCAAGGATGAGAGTGTGCGCGTCGAACACCGCTTAGTGCTAGGCACCCCACCGGAGGAGATCATTCGTGTGGCGGCCGAGATTCACGCCGATCTGATCGTGATGGGAACACACGGCCGCACCGGTTTGAGCCGGGCGTTGATGGGCAGCGTCGCCGAAGAGGTGGTGCGAAAGGCCCCTTGCTCGGTACTGGTCGTCAAAACGCCGCACGGTGCGGCGTGAACGGCGCGCTGCTCTGTTGATCACAGTCGATCCCCCCTCACTGAACAGCAGGGACTAGCGCCAACTCCGTTCGCTGGCGCCAATCTACAAGCAGTCGCTCGCCGCGTTCTATGGCGGTGCGATGCGAGTCACGGCGTGTCCAAGACCTCTTGCCAGCCGCTGGCCTTCGCCGCGCGCCGAATCATCCGATTCAATCGGTCCAAATCCGAGACGCTCTCGATCTGGCTCTTGATCGTGTCGTCCGCTGGGCCGAACCGCTGTTCGCCGAACAGCAAGATCGCTTGCTTCGCCTGTTTTTCCTTGCCCTCGTCCACGATCATCAAATACGTATCCGATTCTTGTATGAAATGCACTCCTCGAAAAATCTCAGCGGCCAAAAGTCTCTTCACTCGCAGCCCGGTCATAGCAGGGCGTCAGTCAGGAGTCGCTGAATCTATTTACGTTTCTTTGAAGTGCGTGCCCGCGGCGAATGCGGCGTCTCGAAGACGTCGGGATCGACGCAAAAGTAGCTTGCCAGTTTGGCCCTCTGGGCGCGAATGAGTTGACGCTTGCCGCTCAAGACGTCCGAAATCACGGCAGCCGCGATCTTGGTGGCCCGCGAGACGTCCGTTTCCGTAACGCCTTTCGCTTCGATCAAGTGCCGCAGCATGTCGCCGTCCGAGACTGGCCCGAGCGGGTGCTCGGTTGATTCGTACTTTTCGACCAAATCGCTTAACACGTCTAAATAGCCCTGTTCACCGGGCAAGAGGCTCGGCTTGTCCAATAGCGAATTGATCACGGCAATGGCCAGATCCAGCTCCTCCTCGGACTCGATCGGGAGCAGCGGAAAGCTCCTCACCAGCCGGAAATAAACGTCCTCTTCCGAATCGATGATGCTCATGCGCAGCCGCAGCCTTCCTTCCATTTACCGTCGTCGTATTCGCGATGCGTCAAAACATGCCGAACATACACCTTTTGCCGGATCGCCTCAAAGTGGATGACCGTGATCAGGCGATACTTGTTGCCCCCGATATTGAACACCACGCACTTGCCAATCAGATCCGCATGGGGAAACGACTTGCGCACATCGGCGAAACTCAGCCATTGCGATTTCCGGGTGTGACGCGCCCATGCTCGCAGGGGCGATTCCGCGTCGGCGTGGCGCCGCCAGAAGTCTCGCAACGTTTTTTCCGAGATGATGTGCATCCCAACCAAATTCTACCGCGCCAAAGGCGCTCATTGAAGGGCGAACGGTAAAAGCCGGTCTAAGTCGTTTGCGTTGGACCGAAGATTTGCCAGTGGGCGCAGTGCTCCTGGTGCGAAAGCAGTAGTCGGGGCCTTGGTGGCGCCGCCCACCTTGATACCGTCTTCGTGGATGACGTCTTTATAGGTTCGGCGTGGCCGTGCTCGTTATCGAAGTCCCAGCCGAGCAATTTGAAGAAGGCGTCAAGGAATTCACGGCGTACTTGGGTTTCGTTGTACCCGGCGGCCTGTAGGCGGAGCGGTTGCGCTCAAAACGATCGACCAACAGATGAAGCATAGATCAGAGGCTTCTCAAAAACGGTCTCAGCTTTTTTCAGCGATCGTTGTCGTCGCGTGGTTTGCCGCTACCGGGATGCACATCGAACAGGCGGCTGGCGTCGTCATGCCGGCGGGCGCGACGATAGGCCACCGCCAATTGGTTGCGGCAGTCGCCGGTCGCAGGGTCGTCGGGTCCCAGCTCGGCTTCGCGCAGCGCCAAGGCCCGCTGGTACTGCTGAACCGCCCGTTCGGCTTCGCCCAGATCGAGATAGGCGGCGCCCAGGATTTGGCGAACCGATGCTTCGACGAGCGGCCGGTCGGCGAAAGCCCCGGCCACCTTGGCATCGGCGGCATCGACGGCCTCGCGCAGCGTCGCTTCTTCGCCCAGGCCGTTGTTGTCCCAACTGGTGGGATTGCCCGTCGCCAGCAAGAGCTTGTCTTGCAAAAAGGCCAACACCGCTTTGGTATTTTGTTCGCTGCTCCGGGCCGCCTTTTCGCCCGCCAGAGCTTCGTCGCGCTCGCGTTCCAGGGCGCGCCGCTCGGCGACCACTTGATCCAGTTGTTTCTTGACCTGTGCCTCATCTTTGCGCGCCTGGTCGCGTTCCTCAACGAGTTGTGCGGGCTTCGCTTCCGAATTGCTTCCCCGGGCGTTGAACAACGCCACTCCAGTGCCCCCAAGCACGGCGGGCACCAGCAGCATGGCCCCCATGGTGAGCAAGCCGCGCGGCTTTTTACGCCCCAAATGGTTTCCGGTAAACAGGTCCATCGGTTTTGGGGTCAAATCCAGTTGGACTTCGGGCATGCGTGGTGTTCCATGACAAGGTGCCGAGACATGCGGCGCTCCATCTTCCGCCTCGTTTGCGGGGCCGCTCGTTTCCGGATACAGCGTTTGGGTCATCGTCAGCTTCCTCTAGGAACAAAGGGGTGAATGGTCGGCGTCATGATTTTTTGGGCACGTTCGATAATTCGCTTGCCAGCTCGTTGTCGTGCGGCGCCAACTCGCCTTCGAGCCGCACCTCGCAGCCCTCGCTCAGCACCGACGTGTCGCCCACGATCACCAATTCCGAGCCGTCGATGGGCGAGCGTGGCTCTTCGCCCGGATATTTCGGCTTGGCCTGCCGGTTGGTGACTTCGACCCAGTCGCCGTCGCTGACGGCGGTCTCGACTTCGGTCAACACCGCATGGCCGTCGTCATAGCTCCAGTAATAGGTCTGATCACCGCGGTGGACAATGGCCGAGGCCGGCAGCGCGAGCACGTTGGGACGCTCGATCACCACCTTGCCGTAGGCATACATGCCCGGCAGGACTTCGGTGCCCAGATTCGCCAGATCGATTTCGGCCCGCAGCGTGCGGCTTTTCATGTTGAGCGCCCAAGCGGTGCGCGTCACCGAGGCCGGCAGCCATTGGTCGCGGTAGGCTTTGATCTGCACCCGCGCCTTCGAGCCGACGCGCACATAATTGGCGTCCTTTTCGGGAATGTCGACAAAGATACGGACGATGTCGGTGCGATCGACCACGTAAATCGGCGCCGCCTTGCCCGACGGCGACAAATGGGGAGCGTGAACATCGGCCGTGGGATCCCCCGCGACGGGCAGCACAAAGTCCCAACTGTTGGCATTGCGAGCCACGACGACGCCGTCGTAGGGCGCGGGGATGGTCAGATATCCCACCCAGGCATCGGCCTTTTTGGCATCGCTCTCGGCGACGCGGACCCGCGCCTTGGCCACGTCGACGTCGACCTTGTCTTCCGAAAGCGTCTCTTCGGCCGCGAGCAAATCGGCCTCGGCCTTCAGCACCGCGGCTTCAGCGGCCATCCACGCGGCCTTCGACATCTGGTGTTGATTCCGCGCTTCCAGGGCAATCTGCGGATCGACGACGCTCCGTTTGACCTCACGATCGAGTCGATTGACCTGCAGGTCCCAGCGCCAAGTGTCGGACTTGTACTTATCGACGATGGCCTTGGCCTCTTCCAAGGCCGCTTTTGCCGCTTTCACTTTGGCGTCGGCCACTTTCACAATTTGTTCGGCCAGCCGCACCCGCTCCTCATCGAGCTTGACGGTGCGGTGCTTGGTTTCAGCCTCTTCGACCAGTTCGGGCACAAAGAGCGTACACAGCACGTCGCCCTTTTTCACCTTGTCGCCAATATCGACATTCCACTGCTTGATGTAACCGCTCACTTTCGGATAAATCGACGTGCGCTCGTAGCTTTCGATAAAGCTCGGCTGGCCGACAACGGCCACGATCTTTCGGTACTGCGGCTGCACCACTTTGACGAGCGGGGGTTTTAAGACGCTGGGGGCGGTGGTCTGCTCGTGCTCCTCGCAACCCATCGCGGCCAACGACGCCGCCAACAGCATCGCGAATGTCCAATGGCAACGTGTTTTCACTACACACATCTTTGCAATCTCCGATTCATGCTACGAATCGCGAAGCGAAATCGCGGCGCTCACATCATTCACCGGTTTTTCCTCGCTTACGCTTCGGGTTAGTGTCGTCATCTCAATGGCCTGCATGATTCGTCTCGCCGTCGTCCGCCCCATGGTGGTGTTCGCCCGAATGCTCCGTGTGGTCAAAAACGTGTGGGTCGTAGTACGCGCTCTCGCGATCGTCTGGATAAATCGAGGGCGACCGGTGCACTTTGCCGCCGATCACCACCGCGAAAATCGAGGGGAGCACCAGCAGCGTGGCGAATGTCGACATCACCAGCCCGCCGATCACCGCCAGGCCCAACGGCGCCTGCATCTGGCTGCCTTTTTCGAGCGCCAATGCCATCGGCACCATGCCCACCGTCATCGCGCAGGCCGTCATCAAGATCGGCCTCAGACGCTGGCTGGCGCCGAGAATGGCCGACTCAGTCGAGGGCTTGCCCTGTTTCCAGTGGTCGTCCATGAAGGTAACCATCATCACGGAGTTGGACACGGAAACGCCGAGGCACATAATCGACCCCATGAACGACTCGATGTTGAGCGTCGTGTTGGTGAAATAAAGGATGGTCGCGATGCCCGAGAGAACGCCGGGCACCGCGCCGATCGAAATCAACGCCAGCCGCGGCGACTGAAAATAGGCCGTCAGGAGCACGAGGATCACGAATACTGCGACGCCTAGCCCGATGCTCAATGACAAGAACATCTCCTTCATGGGAGGCAACTGGCCCATCGGCTCGACGCGCACGCCGCTGGGCGGCTCGCCCGCCGAATCGATGATTTGCTGCACTTGCCGCGCGGCCCGCCCCAGGTCTTCGCCCTCGACGTTGGCGGTGATCGTCAGATAGCGCTGCGACATATCGCGATCGAGCTCCCCCGGACGAACGCCTTTGCGGATGCGGTTGCCGACGATCACGTCGCGGACCATGAGGTTCAAATCGGGATTGACGGTATTGATCGGCAAGATTTCGACGTCTTCCGGGGCCACCAGACGTTTGGGCGGCACCTCGACTTGCACCAGGTAATCGAAGCCGGTCTTGACATCGATCCAGTAATTGAGGTTGGTGAAGCGGGTGGAAGTTGTGGCCATATCGAGGGCGTTGCGAACGTCGTCGACGGTGGCGCCGCTGAGGCCCGCTTTCTCTCGGTCGATCTCGACTTCGTAGGTTGGATAATCGAGCTGTTGCTCAAAGGCCACGTCGCGCAGGTGCGGCAATCGCTTCATGCCGGCGAGGATTTTCTCGGCGTGTTGTCGAACCATCTGCAGATCGGTGCCGACCAGCCGCACGGCCAACGGCGTCTGCGAGCCGAAGCTCATCACCTGGCTGACGATGTCGCCCGGCCCAAAGCCAAACACGCACTTTTCGGCCTCTGCCTGTGCTTCTTTTTCGGAGATGCCGCCGCGCCGCAGCCGCTGGGCCATCCAAGGAACGACTTTGTCGGGGAAGAGGCTGCGAAGCCGTTCGCGGAAATCGATCAGTTTGATGCCGCTGCCTTCGCGCAACGACACGCGCAGATAGCCGTCGTCAGGGCCGCGCATGAAGAGCGCCATGTTGTCGATGCCGAAGTTGGGGGCCACCTGCCCGGCAAAGCCCATGGTGATTTCGACGTTTTCGGTGCCGGCTTCTTCTTCGATGACCTGCTGGCATTTGACGGCCATTTCGCGCGTGAGATCGTAGGTCGAGCCGGGCGGCGGCCGGAACCGCAGCACGAACTGGCCCGAATCGATCTGTGGAAACAACTCGGTGCCCACCTGTAAACCAACTACCGCGAGGATCAGCACGCAGCCGCCTATATATGCCGGAACCACGAGCCAGCGCAGGCCCACAAACCGTCGCACGGTCGTGCTGTAGACCGCCAGGATCTTGCCAAACACCCCGGCATGAGCGTCGGCCTCGCTGTGGCCCGTGGGCTTCAGCAACTTGACGCACATGATCGGCACGTACGTGCTGGAAAGGAGGTATGACGAGATCATGGCGAAGCCCACGCCTAGCGTCAGCGGCATAAAGAGCGACCGCAACGGATCTTGCATGATGAAGGCCGGGATAAACACCGACAAAATGCAAAGCAACGCCAAAAGCCGCGGCACCGCCGTGATGAGATTGCCGTGCAGCACGGCCGAAGCAATGTTGTTCGTCTTCTCCAACTGCGCGTGCACATTTTCGACTTCGACCGTGGCTTCATCGACCAGGATGCCGATGGCCAAAGCCAGACCGCCCAGCGACATGATGTTGATGGTATTGCCCGTCAGCCACAGGCCGAACAGCGAGCCGAGCAAGGCCAGCGGAATGTTCGACACCACCACGATCACGCTGCGCAGATCGCGCAGGAATAGCAGAATCATCAGGCCGGTCAGCGTGGCGCCGATGGCCCCTTCGGTGGCGACGCTTTCGACCGCCGCTTTCACCGTTGGCGATTCATCAAACTCGAACGTCACCTTGACGTCGTCCTTTTCATCGCCGATGCCGGTAGCCTGCCCCGACTGCTGCCGCCGCAGCTTGCGGCGCTCGCGCATGGTGCTGTTGGTGGCGTCGCGGAACGTCTGCATGTTCGCACGAACGTCGGCCACCACGTCCAACGTCGAGCCCTCGGGCTTTTTGATGATCGGCATCCACACCGACGCCTTGCCATTGACCAATGCGTAGCCGTAGGTGATGTCGGTATCGTCCTGAATGACGGACACATCGCGCAGGTAGACGTTCCAGCCGAGCCTGAGGGGGATGTCGCCGATATGCTTGATGTCGACCAGCGTCGCGTTGTTGCAGACCTGGGGCATCGAGTCGTTGGGATAGATGTTGCCCGCGGGGATGATATTGTGTCCGCGGGCCAGCGCCTCGCTGACGTCCTTGGGCGTCAGGTTGTATTGCTCCAGTTTGTGTGGATCGACGTTGATGATGATCGACCGCATGTTCGGCCCGAACGGCGAGATGGCCACGGTGCCGGGCACATATTTCTGCACCAGCGGACGGACGATGTTCTGGGCCAAATCGCCCATGTCGCCCAGCGAAGTGTTTTCGCTTTCAAAGACCAGGTAGCCGACGGGCACACTGCCGGCGTCCATGCGCATAATCATCGGCGGCAATGTGCCTTTGGGCATCCACGACATCGCCCGATCGGACATCGCCACCACCTGGGCCATGGCCTGCCCCATGTCGGTGCCAGGAAAGAACGCTAGCTCGCAGAGGGCCACTTGCTGGATATTGCGAGTATTGATGTCCTGAACGCCATCGACGTATTGGAAGTAGAGTTCGAGCTGATTGACGATGAAACCTTCCATCTGATCGGGGCTCATGCCCACGTAATCGAGGAAGACGTAGATCTTCGGGACGTTCATCGCGGGAAAGATATCTACGCGCATCCGGCTATATGCCAGCCCACCGCCACTGATCAATGCCACGACCAGCATCATGGTCGTGACGGGGTGACGCATGGCGAAGACGATTGGATTCATTGAGCCTTCGAACGGAACTTGATGTGATTCATGGCGGGGCTGCCCACGCCGGAAGCGCATTCGACGTGCGTATAAGCAACGTATATGCCAAAAAACAAACGGGCGGTGACGACGCGCAAGGGAAAGCCGCGCCTATATGCCACGCGTGCGGGCGTTTTTACGGTTCCGGCGAGCTCGATCGCGCACGCAGAAAGTGCGAGTCGCGGCGCGGGGGCAGCCTAAAGCAGTCAGAGACTTTTCAGAAGGGACATTTTTTGTCCATTGCAACTGCTCGCGCTCAAGAATTGATTTGACGAGTCGCGGCTATTCGATCTCGTAAATTCGCCCGTCGGCGTAGACCTCGGCTTCGCGAACGCGGCCCTGGGCGTTTTTGCCGCGAAGCTCATAAACCTCTTCGTCGCCAACCTTCTTCTTCCAGGCTGTTTGGAATTTGATGTCGGGCAGCTTTTGTTGAGCCGCCTCGATCGCCGCCTGAGGCACCTGGTCAAGGGGCACGACCTGGTCTTTTGGCCCGGCGGGTTTCGAGCAGCCCAGCGACAGTACGAGAAGCAACATCGTTGCCCGCGACGAGCCGCGCATTGGAGGAGTTCCCTTAGTTTGCTCTAATAATCGGCGATCGGCGTCTCGCCGCCGGCGCGCGTCGACATCGCGAGGAACGAGCGATAGTCGATGTCGGTGCTTAAAAACCTCACGTGGCCATCGGCAAACAGGAAGTTTACTCCGCGGCCATGATGGCTGTAATACTGGTTCACGTCGGCGTTAGGATCGCCCGGGCCATATCCCTCGCCGGCATGGCCCAAAATCATGCCCGCACTGTTCTCGGCCTTGAAAGCGCCGATGGCGTTATTGTCGTCGGGATAAAGTATGGCGCCCGTCACGCTGCCGACCCAGGTTGCCTCGCCGAAGTCGTGGGCCCGTTCGCCCACCGCGATCGTCTGCGAAGTGCCGTCGATGATCTCGCCAAACGGCACGTGGCTGTTGCGGAAAAACAGCCCGGCGCCATCGACGCCCGGTTCGGTGTTGCCGTACATGCCCACATAATTCGACGGGCCGATCTGGCAGATTTTGGCAATCGGGTCGCCCGTCACGGGATCGCGACTCCACGCCCACCAATCGGCCGCCGCCGAGTCGGACGGGCACAGAAACACAGGAAAGCTGAGCAGCCGGGCGCGCGTGTTCATGGGATCTTCGATCGGCCGCGTGAAGGCGATCAGGTCATAGGCCGGCGATTGCTCGATTTCGGGCAACATCAGCGCGGCCCAGCCCCAGCCCGGTCCCGTGTCGTCGCCGGCGCTGTCGAACTCCGAGATATAGCCCGACGGAAGCCCGGCGGTTCGGCCATGATAACCCGAAAGCGCAATGCCGATCTGCCGCAAGTTGTTGACGCAGCGGCTGCGGCGTCCCGACTCGCGGGCCGCCTGCACGGCGGGGATCAGCAACGCCACGAGCAGTCCGATGGTTGCGATCGAGACCAACAATTCGACCAAAGTGAACGCACGCCGCAGACTGAATGAATGCGGCGGGTTTTGGATGTGCGGCGTCATTTTTTTACGCGGAATAGGACGCGCAAAAAAACCCAGTCGCATAGATGGCGGCAAATGCGACCGGGCCTGTCAGCGCTGGGCCAACGCCTTTACGATACCACATGAAGGCGTCGCGTCAAGCGTGTTCGTTACTTGCCGACGGAGACTACGCCCTGCACTTGTTCGAGCGGCTGCGGATGGTTTATTTCAGGTTGGCAAACCAGAAATGGTTCCACGAACGGCAGGTGACGCCCAAGGACGTCGGCGGTGCAGTCGCGGTCGTGCCTCGACAGCTCACGGGGCGTGATGACCGCCGTTGCGTGGCGCGGATTGCTCATGTCGCGCATCATGTCAAGGACAACTTCTTTTCACGGTGGTGAAAAAATCTGTCCAGCGCACGCAAGGCTGGCTGCGCCGGTAGGCGCCGCCCGACGCAAAAAAGCCCGCGTTTTCAGGGTGTTTTTGCAACGCGGCCCGAAGTCGAGCATTCTCGGCACCGTGGTTGCTAACGCTCCGCAATATTCCATGAACGTCCCAGGCAATAGGCCGGGCGACCGCGGCTCATCGCGGTGTGGGCAGATTTGCAAGAGAACAGCCCGGCACAAGGCCTGGAACTACCGAGGGAGAGGAATTGAATGAATGGTCTGATTCGCGCGTCGCTGAACAATGTCTATGCGGTCGTCGTCTTTGCGTTGACGATCTTGGTGCTCGGGGTGCTCACCCTCTCCGTCATTCCCATCGACATTCTGCCGGTCTTCAAAAGCCCGGCCGTGCAAGTCCTGACGTTCTACGGCGGCATGCCGGCCAAGGGAATGGAAAAAGACATCACCAACCGCATGGAGCGGTGGACCGGGCAGTCGAACGGCATCAAGCGGCAAGAGTCGCGGTCGATCGTCGGCGCCAGCATCGTGCGCAACTACTTTCACGACGACGTCGATCCCAATGGGGCTTTGACGCAGGTCAATTCGCTCGCCCTGTCGGTGTTGCCGAACCTCCCGCCGGGCACACTGCCGCCGGTGGTGCTGCCGTTCGATCCCACCAGCACCGTGCCGGTCGCTCTGGTGGCCCTCGACAGCCCCACCGAGACCGAGTCGATTCTCTACGACGTGGGCCGCTATGAAGTCCGCAACATGATCATGAGTAACCCCGGCGCATCGTCGCCGGTGGTCTTTGGCGGCAAGCTGCGGGCGGTGATGCTCTATCTCGACCGCATCAAGATGCAGGCCCGCGGCCTGGGGCCGGTAGACATCATGCACGCCGTCGATGATTACAACGTCTTCGTGCCATCGGGCGATGTGAAAATCGGCAACAACGACTACGCCCTGATGTCGAATTCGATGTACGAGTTCGT
This sequence comes from Pirellulales bacterium, assembly GCA_035252155.1. Classification (GTDB taxonomy): domain Bacteria; phylum Planctomycetota; class Planctomycetia; order Pirellulales; family JAICIG01; genus JAICLL01. The sequence continues at coordinate 14,751 of DATFDL010000703.1, forward strand.
GTCGGGCAAAGAGGGCATGGGCGGCGTTCCGCTACAAGCCAAGCTCGGCAACGCCGAATATCTGCGCGACGTGGCCACGCCCAAGGACGCCTCGTTTATCCAAACCAACATCGTGCGCGTCAACGGTCGTCCGCAGGTTTACATTCCCGTCTACCGCCAGCTTGGGGCCAGCACGCTGAAGGTGGTCGGTACGCTCAAGAACACCTTGCCCGAAATGCAGGCCCGCCTCACGCGGCCCGATATCGCGTTGAAGCTGGTGATGGATCAATCGGTCTACGTGCGTTCTTCGATTGCCGCCTTGGTGCAAGAAGGCGCTTTGGGTTCGATTTTGTGTTCGCTGGTGATCCTGCTCTTTTTGGGTCAGTGGCGAATGACGATGATCGCCGTCTTGACGCTTCCTCTCTCCGTCTTGGCGGCGATCGTCTGTTTATACTACACCGGCAACACGGTGAACGTGATGACGCTGGCCGGGCTGGCCTTGGCCATCGGGCCGATGGTCGACAGCGCCATCATCTGTCTGGAAAACACGCACCGCCACTTGGCCCTGGGTGCCTCGCCCAAAGAAGCCGCGTTTCTGGGCGCCAGCGAAGTGGCCATGCCGGAGCTGGTTTCGACCATCTGCACCTTCTTGGTGCTGGCCCCGCTGGCCTTGATGCCTGGCATGGGCCAGTTTCTGTTCCGCCCGATGGCCTTGGCCGTGGCGTTTTCGATGATCACGGCTTATGTGCTCTCGCGATCGCTGGTGCCCGCCTTCAGCGCTCTGTGGCTCAAGCCGCACGCGCATGAGGGTGATGGAGAGCACGGCGAACATGCGGCCGCCCCGGCCCGTGGTCCGATCGGCCGGCTGTTCGCCCGCTGGGAGGCTCTGATCGACCGCGGCATCGGCTATTACGTCCATCTGCTCGACACGGTGCTGCGGCATCGCGTGGCGACCATCGCCGGCAGTTTCGCGCTGTTGTGCCTGGTGCTGATGTTCTTCGGCCCGCGGCTGCGGCGAGATTTCTTCCCCGAAGTCGACGCCGGATCGTTCGAGATGTTCGTTCGCGCGCCGACCGGCACGCGCATCGAAAAGACACAAGACATGATCGCCTCGGTCGAAGGTTTTATTCGCGAGACGATTCCCGAGCACGACCTGGAGCTGTACATCTCCGAGTTGGGCGTCACGCCCGACTGGTCGGCAGCTTACACGCCCAATTCCGGGCCGATGGACTCGGTGGTCAAAGTGCAGTTGAAGCATCACCGCAGCAAAACGGCCCAAGAATACATTCGCATTCTGCGCGACGGTCTGGCCAAGGACCCGCGGTTTGAAAACCTGGAATTCGCCTTCGACGGCGGCGGCATGGTGCGCGGGGCCTTGAACGAAGGCAAATCGACGCCGATCAACATCCGCATCACCGGCAAGAACCAGGAGCGCGTGTTTCAGATCGGCGAGCGCATCAAGCAAGAGGCCGCTCGAATCGACGGCGTGGTCGACGCCCGCGTCATTCAGCGCATGGATTCGCCGGCCTTTGTCATCAATGTCGATCGGGCCAAGGCCGCCGACCTGGGACTGACGCAGGCCGACATCATGCAAAACGTGATCGCCTCGACGAATTCGAGCATCTCGTTCAACAAAAAGAATTTCTGGATCGATCCGATCAGCCACAATCAATACTTCGTCGGAGTGCAATACCCGGAAACGGCCATTCACTCGACCAAGGACATCCTCGACATCCCGATCACGGGCCATAACCAGCATCAGCAAGTGCGGCTGGGCGATCTGGCCGTGATCGACCGCACCACCGTGCCCTCGGAGATCAAGCACGTCAACATCCAGCCCACAATCGACGTGACGATGGGCGTCGAAGGTCGCGACCTGGGCCATGTCTCGGATGATCTGGCCGCCGCGCTCGATCGCTTCGGCAAAAAGCAGGGCGACGGCGTGTGGGCCACCTACGACCCCGATTCCGACAAGGGCGACCTGCTCAAAGGCTCTAAGATCGTACTCAGCGGCGAATATGCCCGGATGCAAGATACCTTCAAGAACCTGGGCATCGGGCTGGTGCTGGCCTCGCTCTTGATGTACTTCCTGATGGTGGCGCTCGACAAATCGTTCATCGTGCCGGTCACGGTGATGCTGGTGGTGCCGTTAAGCTTGTCGGGCGTGTTCCCGATGCTCTACTTCACCGGCAGCGCGCTCAACGTGCAGTCGCTGTTGGGCATCATCTTTATCGTGGGCATCAAAGTGGCCAACACGGTGCTGATGAGCGACTTTGCCCAAGAGCTGCGGCGGCACGAGGGTCTGACGCCGACCGAAGCGATTCGCAAGGCGGCTTCGATCCGAGTGCGGCCCGTGACCATGACGGCCTTGGCGGCGTTTTTCGCCATGATTCCCACGGCCCTGGCCTTCGAGCACGGCAGCGAAGCCAATGCCCCGCTGGCCCGTGCCATTCTAGGCGGTTTGTTGGCGGGCGAGCCGGCCACGCTATTCGTGTTGCCGTGCCTCTATTCGCTCTTGGTCCGTGACAACGGCAAAGGCGAGCAGCACATCGAGTTGCCCGCGCACGTCGGCCCCGGGCTGGCGCCGGCGGGAGTGTAGGGATTGCCTCTTCCG
>DATFDL010000704.1:0-3745 GCA_035252155.1 Pirellulales bacterium
AAGGCCATCCTCCGAAAAAGCGAGGCCGAGACGGCCAGGTCGCGGCATACCATACATTTGTCTAGGTTGGCGCGGCCGAAGCAAGTGATAGGATAGCGAGTGATGCGACGTGTGCGTTTGTTGGTTCCCGCGAACTGTCAGACGCAGGGCTAGACAGATCCCCGCATCACCGGGGGAGCCAGCCCGTTTGGCCGCTGGCAATCCTACGTGCTAACCAACGCGTCGCACCACCGGCCGTTTCGGGGCCGCTTTACGGCGGCCCCATTTCGGACCTTCGCAGGATGATAAGGAGGGCTGAAATGCAAGAACCACCTGGCTGCTTGCGCTGAGGGGCGGCAAGGGCCGGCCCCTCAAGAGGCTCGTTACTTTTCCCTCAACTCGTTTCCAATTTATTACGACCCTTCTTGCCACCGGGCGGGAAGGGTTTTTTCTTGCCATGAACGCATCGAACTAAGGAACTGGACGTGAAGACCGCTGGGCAACGTTGTCTGCGGAGCTTGTTCTGTAGGGAACGCCCTCTGTGGCGTTCCGTCGCGGGGCGAGGCGACGTCGGTTCGCCCCTCGCGGAACGACACAGAGTCCGTTCCCTACAGAGCTGTCGCCAGTGGTTGACTGTGTCGGTTCTGACAATCGGGCTTTGCGCGACCGCCACCGGCAGTTGTTGGGCGGGCGACGCCGTTTCGCTCGACGATCTGCCGCAGATTGTCGAGGCGCTGGCAGACGATCGTTTCGATCTTCGCCAGCAAGCAGCCGAACAACTCGCGTCGCTTGCCGCACGGCCCGAAATGCGAAATGCCCTGGCCGAGCGAATTCAGACGGCGCTCTACCGGGCAGAAACTCCCTACGAAGCCCGCCGCCAGCTCGAACAATGGGCCGTAAAACTGCCGCCGGTCACGCTCGAACCACCCGCTGACATCTTGTCCGACGAGCTCGATCGGCTGATCGCCGCGCTCGACGGTTCAGACTATGGGGGGCGGGTGGGCGCGGCCGCGCGAATCGGCTGGCTTGTCGGCCGGCCCGAAATCGCCTGCCAGATCATCACTCGCTTGAGACCGAGACTGCGCGAGCGAAAGTTGTCGATCGATGCCCGCCGCCGCATCGAGCCTATCTGGCAAGATGCGCGGCGCGTCTGGCTGACGAGCGATCCGGACCATTGGAAGCTGCCCGACGTGCCGGAGGGCGAGATACACCGGCGGCTCGATGCCCTGGTTCGTACGTTGCCGCCGCTGGCCGACGCCGAAGCAAAGGCGGCCAATCCACGGGCCCGCCTGGAGCGCAACCGTCGTTTGGCCGACCGCGAAATGGCTGAGGCCGACTTGCTCGATCTGCTGGTGCGCGACAACCTGACCGGCGCGGTGCTGGCGGCGATTGAAGAGCGCTTGGCCGCCGGCCGCCTCGACGACGATGCCCGCCGCCGGCTGGCGCAACTGGCGCTGTGGACCCGCCCGGCGGTGGCGCTCGAACTTTGGCAAGACAAGCAGTTGGCGGGCGTCGACCGTTTGTTGGTGGGCGTACCGTTGGCGGCCTCGCCCGACCGCGCCGAACTGGTCGGCAAGTTGGCCGCCGAGCGTCCCACGTTGTTCGATCGGGTCGACGAACAAACCGCCCATTGCGCCAACAGCGACACGCTGCCCAAAGGCGATTACCCGGTAGGGGTGTTCTTTCCACATCCCAGTCCGATCGGGACCGGCACGTTCGTGATCCATTCGCTTCCGTCGGCCCGCTGGCGTCTGGCCTACGAATATCTGGTGAAGCTCCCCCCGGCGCGTCGGCTGGCCGAGACGAGCCGGCGCACGCTCGATCGTTTGACCGCGCACCGCCGGCCGTTGCGGCAGGCCGAGTTGATCATGCTCGAATCGCTCGATGACCGCGAAGTCTCGCGGTTCGCGAGCAAATACGTTCAGATGGTCGGCGATCCGTCTCCGCCCGATCGCGAACAAGAAAACCGGGCCGGCCGCGGCAGTCCCTATGTGAATCTCTGCAGCTTGCTAGCCGAGGCGGGCACGCACGAAGCCCTGCCGGGCCTGTTGGCGGCGATTCGTTCGGGCAAGCTGCCCCGCGCCAGCGAACAATCGCCCGACGACTGGCCCTGGATGGCAGTATTGGCCATTCTGGCGCGCGACCCCGGCCCCGACGGCGCGGCGCTGCTTGCTGAATTGATTACCAACGACCAACCGCTGCGCCTGGCGACGGAGCAACCGAGCGAAGTCGGTGCGACGGCCGCGGCGATCTTGCTCGCGCTGCGCGACGTGCCGCCCGAGCGATTCGGACTGGAGTCGGCGGGCGATCCGTTTTTGGCCGAGTTTGGCGGCCCCGGCTATCGTTTCACGTCGCCCGAAATGCGCCAGCGGGTGCTCGCCTGGTGGGCGAAGGAAAAGGTAGCGGGTGCTCCATGAAGGTCATCGGCATCGGCACCGACATCATCGAGTGTTTGCGGATTGCGCAGATGATCGAGCGTCACGGCGAGCTATTCATCAATCGCGTCTACACACCCTACGAAATCCGCTATTGCAGCAGCCGCAAGCAGGCCACTCAGCACTACGCGGGCCGCTGGGCCGCTAAAGAGGCGATCCTCAAGGCCCTGGGCACCGGTTGGCGGCGGGGCATTAGTTGGCGCGACATTGAAGTGCGCAACGACAGCCAAGGCAAGCCGGTGGTGGGACTGCGCGGCGGCGCTCGCGACCTGGTCGAGCAGCTTGGCATTCGCGAAATGCTGGTGAGCATCTCGCACTGCCGCAGCCACGCGATGGCCCATGCCTTGGCGCTAGGCGATGATTCGTCGAAGGCGCAGTAAGCACGAAATTAGCGCGCATTGCGCACGGAACCGGGGAATGGGCCCGACAGGGTGTGTAGCAGAATTCGTGAGAATTCTGGCTGTAACGCGCTCGCACGGCCCGACTTCTCACGAAGTCGGCTACAGCCTGGTGCGCAATGCGGGCTAGTGCAGCTCCGCGATGCGGATCTTCTTGAACTCCACCCACATCGGCTTTCCGGCGTGCAGTTGCAGGGCAAGAATGCCTTCACGCAGCGCGCGCTGCGGGTCGTTGTCGGTGAAATCGACCATCAGGCGGCCGTTCAGGTAATGGCGAATGTTCGCACCGCGGGCCACGATCACCACGTCGTTCCAATCGTCGAGCTTGAAAAGTTTTTCAAAGCCCGCCTGGTCGATGAGCGACTCTTCGGCGACCTGTTTGCCGTCGGCGTCCCACGTCGCTCGCTCGCCGACCAGGCACAGCCGGCCGCGGCTGCCGCCTTCGTCGTAAATAAAGCCTGCCACGCTGGGCAGCTTGAGCTCGTTGCGGATTTCGTGCTGATAGCCGCGCACGACCCAAGCGTTTCTGACGTTTCCTTCGGTGATGTGCTTCGAGCGGTATTGAATACCCGAGTTGTTCGAGGCGTTGCAGCGGAACGACAGCCGCAGGTCGAAATCTTTGGTTGTTCCGTCTTTCCAAAGGATGAACGTATTGCCCTGAGCGGGATTCTCTTTGGTTGTTTCGCCGCGTAGCGCGCCGTCTCGCACGCTCCATAGCCGCGGGTCGCCGTCCCAGCCCATGAGATCTCGGCCATTAAAAATCGCCCGCATCCCAGCCGGCTCAGCGGGTGCAGTCGTTGCGGCGTCGTCCGCCAGCAGCGATGACGGTGCGATGAGTAAGATCAGCGGGACCAAGCAGCGGATCATCGGTGTCTCCTAGTTTTGCGATGGAACGTGAGAGATTATGTCCTCGGCGCCCCGCCGCTGCAAACG
>DATFDL010000705.1:0-24753 GCA_035252155.1 Pirellulales bacterium
AACGGCGTATTGCAATATCAAGTTGTTCATAACTTGAGCGTCGGCCGCCGCAGTGAGGAAATTCTGCGAGTGCTGGCGGCGCTGCAAACCGGCGGCCTATGCGCCGAAGGCTGGAACCCCGCGCAAGCCACGCTCGACGCCCCGCGCCGCTTGGGGCCGGGCAGTGTCGTCTCGCACTATCGAATCGAACGACAAGTGGGCAGCGGCACGTTTTCCGCGGTCTTTCGCGCTCAAGACACGACGCTGGAGCGCACCGTAGCGCTGAAAGTAATGAAGCCCGACAGCCCGGTGCCGGCCAGCGCCGTACTGGCCGAGGCCCGTGCCGCCGCCGCTTTGAACCATCCGAACGTCTGTACCATCTATTCGGTCGACGAGGCCGAGGGCGTGCCCGTGATTGCCATGGAGTATCTTTCGGGCAGCCCGCTGAGCAAGCAAATCGCCGGCCGGCCGCTGCCGCCCGAGACGGCCGCCAGCGTGGCGCGGCAGATCGCCTCGGGCATGGCGGCGGCCCATGCGCAGGGTGTCACGCACGGTGATTTAAAGCCGGCCAACGTGTTCGTCACGCACGCCGGAGTGGTCAAAATTCTCGATTTTGGTTTGGCCCGGCGCGAGACCGTGGACGACGACCCTGACGCCACGGCCGACCTGGCGCCCGGCGCCACGGGGGCGGTCACCGGAACGCCCAGCTACATGTCGCCCGAGCAGGCGGGCGGGTTCGCTCCGACGGCAGCCAGCGATGTGTTTGCCTTGGGCGCCATCTTGTATGAGATGGTCACCGGCAAGCAAGCGTTCTCGGGCGTGAACGTGCTCCAGACTCTGCGCCGAATTCGTGAGGTAGTTCCTGAAACATTGGTCGGCGACATAGCCGAACACTTCGCGTCACTGCTGGCCGAAATGTTGGTGCGCGACGCGGGCGATCGCACCATCACGATGGCCGACGTGGCAGAGCGACTCACTGGCCTAGTTCCGCTTGCAGCTTTTTGATCGCCCGGCCCCAAAGCATCTGGACCGCGGGACGCGAACGCCCCATCCGCTCGGCGACCTGATGGAAGCTGAGCCGCTCCAGGTTGCGCAGCACCACGACCTCGCGATAGTCGGGCGGCAGCGCGTCGATGGCCGCCGCGAGCTGCAACTGACGGTCGCGGCAGACGAGTTGCTGGCTGGGCGTCGGTTCGCGACCCGCCGGCTCCGGCGCGCCCACTGCCTGCGGGTCGTCGGCGCGATCGGAAAAGCGCACCTCGCGCCGCGCCTGCCGCTTGTCGGTGCCGCCGTAGTGCCGCACCACGTCCGCGGTGTTATGCGCCAAAATCCGCCGCAGCCAGGCCAGCCACTCGGCCTCGCTGCGACCCGCGAACCGATCAAAATCGCGATGGGCCTCCAACAGCGTCAACTGCACCAGGTCGGAAGCGTCAACCTTGGCTTGCATCCAACCATGCACTTGCGCCCGCGCGAGCAGATTCAGGTAGCTGCGGCAGGCCTGAAACAACAGTTCCTTCTGCGCAGCGTCGCCCTCGCGGGCCGCGGCCAACAGACCCTCGATGGTCATCGCTTCATTTTGCATTTTGGCTTTTACATTTTGCATTTTGACTTCCTCCTACGTTGAGGAATGCCCCTTGGCGGCGGCGCACCCGCGGAGGGAAAGTAAAAATGCAAAATGTAAAATGCAAAAGTCAAAATCGGCTGACAATCGTGCGATCTCGCTACGCCGGCACCAGATCCTCGAACATCGCCTCGACAAACGCGTCAGGGTCGAAGGCCGCCAGGTCGTCGGCTTTTTCCCCGACGCCAATATACTTGACCGGCAGCCCCACCTGTTGCCGAATCGCCACGATCACGCCGCCTTTGGCGGTGCCGTCGATCTTGGCCAAGATGATGCCGGTGCACTGCACCGCGTCGGTAAAGTGCTTTGCCTGGCTGATGCCGTTCTGGCCAGTTGTTGCGTCGAGCACCAGCAGCACTTCGTGCGGGGCGTCGGGCAACTGCTTGCCGATCACGCGGTGAATCTTGGTCAACTGCTGCATCAAGTTCTGCTGCGTTTGCAGGCGACCGGCTGTATCGACAATGCAAACGTCGGCCTTCGTTTCGATCGCCCGGGCGACGGCGCGGTGGGCGACGCTGGCGGGATCCCCGCCCGATTCGCCCTTGACGATCTCGCAACCCAGCCTGCCCGCCCAGACGGTCAATTGCTCGACGGCGGCGGCCCGAAACGTGTCGGCCGCGCCGAGCACCACCCGGCGGCCCTGCGAGATGAACAAATTGGCCAGTTTGGCGATCGAGGTGGTTTTGCCCGCTCCATTGACGCCGGCCACCATGATGACCGTCGGCGCCTCGGCGGCCAGGCGGATGGGCACCTCATCTTGCGACAAGAGGCCCTTCAATTTTTTTTTGACCGTGTCGAGCACGTCGACAAGTTGCACGACCCGGCCGCGAAAATCAGTGCGCACCTCGGCGATCGTCTCTTGGGCCGACTGCACGCCCATATCGGTCCGAACCAAGATGCCCAACAGGTCGTCGAGGAAGGCATCGTCGACCAGCCGGCCTTCGCTCTTGAACAGATCGCGAATATCGGTATTCAGCAGCCGGGTGGTCTTTTGCAGACCGGCTTTCAGTTTGTCGAAAAGTCCCATGAATCAGGCGTCGCGCTGCTTCTCCAAAAAACGATCCAAGATGCCGTTGACGAAAGGGGCCGATTGCGCCGTGCCGTACCGCTTGGCCAGTTCGACCGCCTCATTGATGGCCACGCGGCCGGGCGTGTCGGCGTACAGGATTTCGTAGACGCCCAGCCGCAGCACGTTGCGGTCGGTGGTGGCCATGCGGTCGAGGCTCCAGTTGTCGGCGGTACGGGCCAGCAGGCTGTCGAGCTCCGTCCGGTTGCGGCGCACGCCCGCCACCAGCGACCGCGCAAAGGCGATCAGTTCTTCGTGCTTCAGCCGAGCGGCCAGAAACTCATCGGCCTGGGCCGGATTGCCTCCGGGGTTCAGGTCGTCCTGAAACAAGACCTGCAAGGCGACTTCTCGGGCGCGGCTACGTCGGGACATTTTTATAATGAGGCTCTATGGCAGAGCGTATTTGTTGAATGATTAGCGTCGAGCAACGCGACCGTGCGTTTTCTTAGGCATCGCCGGGCAAATGAATCGACCATGTAGGCAATGACTAAAACTCAATTTGATACGGTTCATCACGCAAAATCAGCATAACACCAATCATTTTTCACGGGAACCAGAGCCGATTTATTTGCCCGGCAATGCCTCATTAAACGCACGGTGCATCGCTAGCGCGGAGGATTCATCAGCTCCGGCATGAACCGCCCACGCTGGGTAGCAGAATTCGTGAGAATTCTGGCCGGAAGCTAGCGATGAGGTCCTGACTTCTCACGAAGTCAGCTACGGACTGACGAGTAATCCGGCTAGGCACGTCTGCTACTCGGGCGTCTGCCGCAACAAGTCTACCATGCGCAGGGCCGCTTCGGCACACTCGACGCCTTTGTTGCCGACGTTGCCGCCCGAGCGATGGATCGCCTGTTCGAGCGTATCGCAGGTCAAGACGCCGAACAAGACCGGCACGCCGCTGTCGACCGCGGCCCGCGCCAGTTCGGTACTGACGGCGCGGTTGATGTGCTGGTCGTGGGTCGTTTCGCCGCGAATCACCGCGCCCAGGCAGAGCACCGCGGCGTACCGCCCGCTGTGGGCGTGCCGCGCGGCCACCAGCGGAAGCTCAAACGCCCCCGGCACCCAGGCCACGTCGATCGCGTCGTCGGCCACCCCGTGCTGGGCCAGCGCCCGCACCGCGCCGTCGAGCAGCGCCGTGGTGATCGATTCATTATAGCGCGAAACGACGATCGAGAAGCGTCCGGCGGCGGCACGCAGTTGGCCTTCGATGATATTTGGCATTACGACTTCATGCTCATCAGAAACTCGGCGTTAGTCTTGGTCTTGCCCAGCCGCGTGGTGAGCAACTCCATCGCTTCCACCGAGTTCATGTCGTTGAGCACACGGCGCAGAATGCAGATGCGGCGGTGCTCTTCAGGGTCGAGCAGCATCTCCTCGCGGCGGGTACCACTGGCGCTGATGTCGATCGCCGGCCAGACACGCTTGTCCACCAGCTTGCGGTCGAGCACGATCTCCAGATTGCCGGTACCCTTGAATTCCTCGAAAATCACCTCGTCCATTTTGCTGCCTGTGTCGATCAGGGCAGTGGCGATGATCGTCAGCGAGCCGCCTTCCTCGACCTTGCGGGCGGCCCCGAAAAACCGCTTGGGCTTCTGAAGGGCGTTGGCATCGACGCCGCCGGAGAGAATCTTGCCCGAATGCGGCACCTCGGCGTTCCAGGCCCGTGCCAGCCGCGTGATCGAGTCGAGAAAGATGACCACGTCGTAGCCATACTCGACCATCCGCTTGGCCTTTTCGATGACCATTTCCGACACCTGCAGGTGCCGCGCCGAAGGTTCGTCGAACGTCGAGCTGATGACCTCGCAATTCGGCCCCTTGATCTGGCGCTCCATGTCGGTCACTTCCTCGGGGCGCTCGTCGATCAAGAGCATGATGACGTAGACCTCGGGATGGTTGATCAGCACGCTCTTGGCCATCTTTTGCAACAGGATCGTCTTACCGGCCCGCGGCGGACTGACGATCAGCCCTCGCTGCCCGAAGCCGATCGGCACGATCAGATCGACCACCCGCATGTTGACCTCTTCGGCGCCGGCTTCGAGCACCACGCGCTTGTCGGGGTGCAGCGGCGTCAGGTCGTCGAAAAAGACCTTTTCCGAAAGCAGATTGGGGTCTTGATAGTTGATCGCTTCAACGCGCAACAGGGCGAAGTAACGCTCGTTTTCCTTGGGCGGGCGAATCTGCCCCGACACGGTCGCCCCGGTGCGCAGGCCGAATCGGCGAATCTGACTGGGCGAAACATAAATGTCGTCGGGGCACGAGAGATAGTGGTAGTCGGGACTGCGCAAGAAGCCAAAACCGTCGGGCAACACCTCCAGCGTGCCCTCGCCAAACATCAGCCCGTTGAGCTTCACCCGCTCTTTGAGGATCTTGAAGATCAAATCCTGCTTCTTGATGCCCATGTAATCGGTCAGGTTTTCCTTGCGGGCCTGCTCGATCAATTGGGGCATGGTGAGCCGCTGTAGCTCGGCGATGTGAATGTCGCCTTGCTTGATTTGCTCGTAATGCTCGTGGATTTCGTCGCGTTCCAACCCGGCCTCTTCGGCCAGCTCCTCGGCCAGCGAGAGCGGCTCGGCCTCGTCGAGCTCGTCGATGTACGAGCGTTCGGACGTGTAAGAGTTGCCGGGCGAAGCATCGTCGTCGGCCACCGAGGCGGCGGCCGACGGCTGTCCGTCGCCCGCAAAGTGTCCGTCGCCGTTGAAATGCCCATCGCCGGAGACCGGTTCGTCCTCCAGGGGATCGAAATGCTTGGGGGGACCGGCGCGTTTGGTTCGCTGCTTGATGCTTTTGGCGTCTGCCATGATTGAGATACTCCCGCAAAGGGAAAAAGCTGCCGACGCGCGGAAGGCGCCAGCGGTAGGTTCCTTTAGCTTACACGAACAAAGGGGCGAAATGAAGAGACGGGTTACTCATCCGGCGATACCAGCGATTGCCAGAGCCGCTCGACCTGGCTCCGGGTGGCTTCGGGCGTGCCCGAATTGTCGATGATGGTATCCGCGCGGTCTCGTTTGATCTGCAACGGCTCTTGGGCCGCTTCACGGGCCATAAAATCCTCCTGACTCCAGCCGCGTAGCAAGGCACGCTGCCGGCGCACCTCGTCCGGAGCGTCGACAAAGACGATCCGGTCGCAAAGCCGGTCCCAGCCGGCCTTGAGCATGACGGGGGCGTCGAGCACCGCCACCGAAAACCCTTCGGCGGCCAGGCGCGACGCCTCGCGCCGCAGCAGCGTTTCGATCTTGGGATGGGTGATTTGCTCTAAATACTCCAGTTCACGCCGCCCGTCGGCGGTCGGGGAAAAGACAATCTTCGCCAATGCCGGCCGGCGAACGTGGCCATCGGGGCCGAAAATCTCTTCTCCCCAGCGGCGACGGGCCAGTTGCTCAAGTTCGGGCAAGCGCAACACCTCGTGACCTGCGGCGTCGCCGTCGAGCGATCCGGCGCCTAACGCTTGCAACTGCCGCGCGATCAGGCTCTTCCCGCCGGCCACGCCGCCCAACAGCCCGACCACACGCAATTTATTGTTTCGCATCCGCCCAGTTGTCGCCCAGGCTCACATCGACCTTCAGTGGCACAGCCAAGCTCCTCGCGCCAACCATCTCTTCAGTTACCAGCCGATTCATCGGCTCAACTTCATCGGGAGGAACTTCAAAGACCAGCTCGTCGTGGATTTGCAGCAGCATTTTCGCGGCCAGCGACTCGCGATGCATCCGGCGGTGAATGGCAAGCATGGCCAGCTTGATCAGGTCCGCCGCCGAACCCTGAATCACGGTGTTGATGGCTGTCCGTTCAGAAAGGTTACGCTGACGTCCAAGATGCTGTCGGCCGAGCTCCGGGCGAATACCGCGGATGGCCCGCCGCCGACCTAGGATCGTAGTAACATACCCCTTTGCGCGACATTCTACCAGTATTCGGTTCAGGAATTCTTCGACGCCTGGATGACGGCCGAAATAACCGTCGATAAATGTGGCGGCTACTTCTTGCTCGATGCCCAAAGTTTTGGCCAAACCGAACGGACTTTGCCCATAAATTACGCCGAAATTCACCGCTTTGGCCGTTCGGCGCATCTCGCTGGTCACGCTGGTCACGTCGATTCCGTACACTTGGGCGGCCACGCGGGAGTGAATATCTTCGTCCGAAGCGAAAGCGGCACAAAGGTTTTCGTCGCCCGAGAAATGTGCTAGCACTCGCAGCTCGATCTGCGAATAGTCGGCCGAGAGCAGCTTCCATCCGTCATGGCCGGGCAAAAACGCTGAGCGAATTTCGCGCCCACTCTCGGTGCGGATCGGAATGTTTTGCAAATTCGGATCGCTCGAGCTCAGCCGGCCCGTCGCCGCCACCGCCTGATGAAACGAAGCGTGTACTCGCCCCGTACGCGGATGGACCAACGCGGGCAGAGCATCGACATACGTTCCCTTCAGCTTGGCGAACTGCCGATATTCGATGATCTTGGCCGGCAGCGGGTGTTGCCGAGCCAGTTCTTCCAACACATCGACGTCGGTGCTGGCCCCAGTTTTGGTCTTCGAAATGACGGGCAACTTCTGCTCGTCGAACAATACCTGCTGGAGCTGCTTAGGTGAGGCGATGTTGAATTCATGCCCGGCCAGGTCGTAAATCTCCTTTTCGAGCAGCTTCATCCGCTCGCCATATTGGCCGCTCAGCTCGGCCAGCCGGGCCGGGTCGATGCGGATGCCGTTGTGTTCCATCTCGGCCAGCACGTCGATCAATGGCAACTCGAGTTCCTCGAACAACTCGGTAAGCTGCTGCTCGGCGAGCTTGGGCTTCAAGATCGGCAATAGTCGCAACGGCACGTCGGCGTCTTCGCAGGCGTACGAGGTGATGGCCGGCAGCGGCACTTCGTCCATCGACTTCTGTTGCCTGCCCGTGCCGATCAGCTCGCTGATGCGGATGGTGGTGTGGTTCAGATAACGCTGGGCCAGCTCATCGAGGTTATGGTTACGTTCGCCGGCGTCGAGCAGGTAACTGGCCACCATCGAATCGAACACGATGCCGCGCATGGCGATGCCCGCCGACCGCAGCACCGTCATGTCGTATTTCAGGTTCTGACCGATCTTGCCGACCGAAGGATCTTCGAGCACGGGCTTCAGCGCGGCCACGACTGCCTGAAGATCGAGCGTTGGTTCGCCGGCCGGCGCACGCAGGGGCAAGTAGTAAGCTTCGCCGGGCTTCCAAGCCAACGAGATGCCCACGAGCTCGGCCCGGCTAGGGTTGACGCTGGTCGTCTCGGTATCGATCGAGATGCACCTCTGCTTACGAAGTTCGGCAGCCAGGCGGGCCAACGCCTCGGACGTATCGCTGGTGCGATAATCGGCCTGCCAGCTTGGCGGCGCCTGGCTGACGTTGAGCTGCCGAAGCTGGTCGGCGAAGCGATGAAATCCGAATTCGGCAAATAGGGCCAACGCCTGCTCGCGATCGAAGCCGCCCAGCCGACCGCGCGCCCAGTCGATCTCGACCGGCACGTGGGTATCCAACCGCACAAGCTGCCGGCTGAGCATTGCCTGCTGCCGGCCTTCGAGCAAGTTTTGTTTGCGCTTGGCGCCCGACACTTCGTGAGCGTGGTCGAGCACGGCATCGAGCGTGCCGTATTTCTGCAACAATTCTTGGGCGATTTTCGGGCCGATGAGCGGCACGCCGGGCACGTGATCGACCGGGTCGCCCACCAACGCTTGAAAATCGACCACCTGGCCTGGGGCAACACCCCAGTCGGCTGCCAAGGCCGCGGTGTCGTAGATCTGCGTCTTGCGCACGTTATAGATCTTCACGCGATCGGTGATCAATTGCCGGCAATCCTTATCGGCTGTTACCAGAAAGCACTCGCCCCCCAGCTCTTCGGTCACGCGGGCGACCGTCGCCAGAATGTCGTCGGCCTCGAAACTGGCCAGCTCCAAAATGGGTATCCCCAGCGTCTCGACCGCCCGGCGGATCATGGGGAACTGCGGCACAAGCTCGTCGGGCATTTCGGTGCGGTGCACCTTGTAGTCGGCATACAGTTCATGCCGAAATGTCGGACCCGCCATATCGAACGCGCAGAACAGGTAGTGCGGCTCCTTGGTCTGGGCGATGTGCAAAATGTCGCGCACGAACCCGAACACCGCGTTCACCGGCTCGCCTCTCGGGCTGGTCATCTCGGGGATAGCATGAAACACCTGAAAGATCAGCGAGTTGGCATCGATCACCCAAACGGTCTGGCCGGCCAGGCTCGTGGCGGGTATCACCGGCGGCCCCGTCTCGCACACGGCCTCGCAGGCCGTCGGCGTATCTTCGGCCACGGCCACTGCCTCGCCCGGCTCGTCGTTTGCCTGCGAGACATCCGGCTCATGCGACACATGTGGCTCAGAAAAATCCATGCCCGGCAGCCGGGCTTGCCGACCTGCGTCGGCCGTGCGGGAGCGATTCATTCGAGACATGCGAGGGTGGGACAATGCGGAAACATCCAACATACCGCCCCTCCCACGATTGACGGAAGGGCCGGCTGGTCGCCGGTTGATTTCTGATCGGTTTTGACAAACAAGTTCGGTAACCGCGTGTGGGGTGACCTTCCTAGGTCGTCCGTGCGGCGCACAGTAGGCCTCACGCTCCGCGTGAGGGGGCCGCACGACGGCGACCGCCCGCGCCGAAGAGTTGCACCGTTAGCCTGCCGCCGGGCCGGCATCACGCGGCTGGAGCAAGCTATGTCGAAAAGTCCGATCAACCGGCGCTGACAGCGCGATTCGATATGCGTCAAGCCCATCACCGTTGTCGGTCGTTCCGCAGCGATTCGTGTTCCTTTTAATTCACGCCGAGAAACGCCGACAGTGCGGTGTCGTGATGCTCTGCGAACTCGATGTCGAGCCGAGCGCCCTTGGTATGCCCGTAGACGGACGACAGTATAAAAAAAGCCGGACGGCAAGGGGCCGTCCGGCTGAACGCGTTTCGTGATTGTTGTGGACGACCTGGGAAGGTCATCCCATCGTCTACCGGTGACTTCGATCAATCGAGAAAGCCGGCCAGCTCTTGGCTGCGGCTGGGTTGCTGCAGCTTGCGGACGGCCTTGGCCTCGATCTGACGGATGCGCTCGCGGGTCACCTTGAAGATGTGGCCCACCTCTTCGAGCGTGTAGCTGTAGCCGTCGCCCAACCCGTAACGCAGCTTGATGATCTCGCGCTCGCGGTAACTGAGCGTCTTGAGCACCTTGTTGATCCGGCCGCGCAGCATCTCCTGGGCGGCGCCCACCGCCGGGCTTTCGGCCCCGCCGTCGGGCAGAAGATCGCCAAAATGGCTGTCTTCGCTATTGCCCACCGGCCGGTCGAGGCTGATCGGGTAGCGGCTCATGGCCAGCACCCGCCGGGCCTCGTCGATGGCCGTGCCCGCCGCTCGGGCCGTCTCTTCGATCGTCGGCTCGCGGCCCAGCTCCTGCAACAGCTCGCGCGAGACATTACGCACCTTCGACATCGTCTCGACCATGTGCACCGGAATGCGAATGGTGCGGCTCTGGTCGGCCACCGCGCGAGTGATCGCCTGGCGAATCCACCAGGTGGCATAGGTGCAGAATTTAAAGCCGCGGCGGTACTCGAATTTGTCGACCGCCCGCATCAGGCCGGCGTTGCCTTCTTGAATCAGGTCCAAGAAGCTCAGCCCGCGATTGCGGTACTTCTTGGCGATCGAGACCACCAATCGCAGGTTGCCTTCCGACAGCCCGCGCTTGGCCCGCTGATATTGCGAGTAGACATCCTTCAAATACATCACGCGGCGGCGAAGACTGCTGGGCGACTCTTGAGTGACCCGCAGGATGTTGCGGTACTCGCTGAGCCACGCCCGGCGCTCTTCGGCCATGGCCTTGGTGGCTTTGTGGGCGTGCAGTTTTTGCTTGAGCTCGTCCACGCGGCGGCTGAAGTGCTCGAGCGTCTTGATGCGCGATTCGATCCGCTGCGTCCGCAGCCCCAACTCTTCGACGAGCCGAACGGCACGCAAGCGGCGGCGGCCCAGCCGGCGCCAGGCGTCGTGGCGGTCGGACAACTTGCGCGACTTGCTTACCGAGAGGTAATAGTCGCGCCGGTTCCGGCGCAAGAGGGTGTCGAGCGTCTTCAGATTGTGCGGAAAGCGGCCGAGAATCTGCTCTTTCTCCAGCCGGTCGGTCACCGACACCTGCACGGTGCGGTCGAACGGCAGCTCGCCGGCGTACACTCGCCGCAGCACTTTCACCGCGTCTTGGATGACAAAGTCGCACTCCAACAGCTTGCGGCGGAAGCGGGCCCGCGTGATCTCGATCTCCTTGGCCAGCGCAATCTCTTCCTTGCGGGTCAAGAGGGGGATCTCGCCCATCTGCGTCAGATACATCCGCACCGGATCGTCCGACCACGATTCGCCGTCTTCGCCCGCCAGCATCAACTCGTCGGATCGTGCGTCGGCATCGCCGTCGACGTCCGCCTCGGCAATTTCATCGCCGATATCGTCGTCGTCGCCGAGCTCGTCTTTGTCAGCCAGATCGACAGCTTCATCCGGGCTTGCGGTTCCTTCATCTTCCAATTCGTCTAACAGCGCGTCGTACAAGTCAACACTCCTACAAGGTGAGCCAGGTGGTGGGGCTGGACCAGAAACCAGAAGCGGCTCGCTACCGCTCGGTGAGAAAGCCAAGTCCGACAATTATCCACGGGATGCCGGGAAAAATCCAACAAATTCTAACACCAGTTCGCCAGGTTTTTTCTGCGGCTGGCCATTTGGCAAGAGATAGCGCCGGGGCAAGCCGAACCGTCTCACACAGCCTTTCCCAGCTATCCCATTTTCACAAACGGATGCCCTCAATGCCGCTCCTTCTGGCCGGCATCAAGTGGACAGAATCGCCGAATCATTTCGCCGACTTCGGTTGTCGTCGAGTTCCAGATGGTCGTTTGCCAAAGGTGGTTAAGCCGAGGTTCCGTGGCGCAAAGCCACTCAAAGAATCTTATGCAGCCGCTCCCATTGGTCTAGTGGGGCGCCGATCTTTTGAGTGAACATAGCGATCGTACACCGTCGTTACGTTGCCGAAAGGCGGAACGCCACCGCAGCCGGCCAGTCCGTTGTTCTCACTTGGTTTGAAGTGCGTGTCTCGGCAGCCGGCCAAGCCCCTCTGGGGAGGGCTTGGGTAACTGGCAGAATGTCTAATTTTGAGACGCTGCGGCACAGCGTTGGCATTCATCGAGCCACAGATTGACCCGACAACTGCCTGTACTCCTTGCCGGTCGATCGCAACTTCGGAAAATTCGTCATCTAGCAAACCTGAGTCCCGCCTAGGGTTACAGCGAACGCGCGAAACTTAAATTAAAATTTTCGATTTGGCATTCAACCTGCGGTAGCCTATGATACTCTGACGCACCCCCTAGAAGCCCGTATTTTTGGAGACATGCTGTGACGGCCCTTCGACCTGTGTTCGCGACGCTGGTTCTTTGTTTGGTGAGCGCTCCGCTTTCGGCCCAAGAATGGGCGCGGAAGATGTTCGACGAAACCCAGCATAATTTCGGGACCGTCGCCCGTAGCGCGAAGACCGAATACCGGTTCCGCTTCAAGAACATTTATGTGCCCGAGATCCATGTTTCGGGCATACGGGCCAGTTGCGGCTGCACGACGCCCTGGGTGACGAAAGACACACTGAAGACCTACGAAGAGAGCGAAATCGTCGCTCATTTCAATACCGACCGCTTCTCCGGCCAGCGGGGCGCCACGCTGACGGTGACTTTCGATCGCCCCTATTTCGCTGAGGTGCAACTGCGGGTCGACGGCTTTATTCGCACCGACGTGGTGGTCGATCCTGGCAGCATTGAGTTCGGCGCCATCGAGCAAGGCCGAGCCGCCGAAAAGCAAGTGCGGATCGCCTACGCCGGACGGTCCGATTGGAAGATCGTCGACATTAAGAGCAGCAATCCGTTTCTCAAGGCCAGCGTCAGCGAGGCGAATCGACACGGCGGGCAGGTCTCGTATCAGTTGGCGGTGAGCCTGGCGCCCAATGCGCCGGCCGGCTATTTGCAGGATCAGTTGCTGCTGGTGACCAACGATTCGCGCGGCACGCAAGTGCCGGTGGCGGTCGAGGGCCGGGTGGTGCCCGAGCTGGTGGTCAATCCCTCTTCGCTGGCGCTCGGCCGGGTGCAGCCAGGACAGACGGTCATCAAGCAGTTGGTGGTGCAGGGCAAGACGCCGTTCCGCATTGTGCGGGTGGAATGCAGCCATGAAGGTTTTGAGTTCAAGCTCGATCAGCGGGCCACCGAGCAGGCGAAAACGGTCCATTTGATTCCCGTCCGCTTTGCGGCGGGCGCGCAGCCGGCTAAAATCATGGAGATGATTCGCATCGAGACTGACTTGCACGGCGGGGCGAGCACGCAGGTGGAAGTCAGCGCTCAAGTCGTACCCACGGCGGTCACGGCCGCCGAAACCCACCGCTAGGCGGCTTGCCATCGGGGCCGCCCGACCCAAGGAGGCCTTATCATGAAAACCGCAATCCTGAACGCTTTCACCCGCGCGGCGGCAATCGCGGTCCTGACGGCCGTGCTTTCGGTCGTGGCGGCCCCCGCCCAGGCCCAGATTGTTTATGAGTCGTATCGCCCGGTCGTGGTGCAATCGTATTCGCCCGTCTACGCCTCGTCGCCGGTGGTTTACGAGAGCTACCGCCCGGTGGTGACCAGCTACTACAGCCCGCCGGTTTCGACGCCGAACTTTACGGCCTACAGCTCGAACTACCGCGGCACGACGAGCTACTACGCTCCCGTGACCAGCTACTCACCGGTGACCACTTATTCTCCGGTGACAAGCTACGCGCCGGTCACCAGCTACAGCCCCGTCGTGACCAGCTACAGCCCGGTGACCACGTATAGCCCTGTGGTCACCTATAGTCCTGTTGTGACCACGTATTACACGCCTTACGTGGTACGGCCAAAGGTGTTCGTGCCGGGCGAACCGGTGCGGAATTTCTTCCGGGCGATCACGCCGTAAATCGAAAGCGCGAGGTGGTCGCCAAAGGCGACCGCGACACAGCCGAGGGCGGCTGTGCCACATGAGCCGAGGGCGGCTGTGCCACATTTAAGCGAGGGCGGGTGTGCCACATGAGCCGAGGGCGGCTTCGCCACATTGTCCGCACTCGCGCCCCGCGTGAAGCATAGCCTCGGCGAGGGCTGATTTCGCGACCGGTTTGTGCCTGATTCAGCCATCTTGGTTGCGGCGGAACCACCGAGCACTGCAAACGTATTGGCTCAGCTTAGAGGCGCGCCGATCACCACCCGGCTTTCCGCTCTTTTTTGTCGCGCCTCATTCGCGTGGCACATGGCTTGCTCTGGCCCAGCCGGCGTTTTGCGACCGCACGGTGCGGACGCGGATACGAGCCGCTTTGCATTTTTGGAGCGCCTTGGCAATGAGAAAGCGATCAAGACCCAACATCGAACCGACCTGGCCGACGCCCGACGAAATCGCCGAGCGGGCCGCCTACATCCGCTCGGAATGGAGCCCCCGGCAACTGCGCACCCGCGCGGGACTACCCCCCGAGGAAAACTCGGTCGAAGTCATGGTTGTCTCTCCCGGCGCGCTCGACGGGCGTCGTCCCTCGCCCGTGGAAGTGAATGCCTAGAGCGGAATTTATTCCGTTCTCCGTGTAAGCACCACCATTGTTTTAAAAACGGAATGAATTCCGTTCTACGATGCTCGATCGCTCGAAACCGCTTTTGCAGACTCATGGACGATCGTTGCTGCTCGCGGCGACGGGCGTAGCGGCGGTGCTCGTCGTCCGAAGGCTTCTAAAACCTCAACTTTATTGCTTGCGCGGCAAGCAAGTACTGATTGTGGGCGGCACGCGCGGTCTGGGGCTGCTTTTGGCGCGCGAAGCCGCCCGGCTGGGAGCGCGCGTCGCCATCTGCGGACGCGACGCCGCCACGCTCGCGCGGGCCCGCGATGATTTGCAGGCCCGCGGCGCCGCGGTGCTCGCCGTCCAAGGCGACGTGACCGATCAGGCCCAGGCCCAGCGAATGGTGCGCACGGTGCAAGAGCAATGGGGACGCATCGACGTGCTCATCAACAACGCCGGCATGATTCAGGCCGGCCCGATGGAAGTGATGACCATTGACGACTATCGGCAGACGATGGAAACGCATTTCTGGGGTCCGCTGTATGCCATCCTCGAGGTGCTGCCCGGCATGCGCCGCCGCGGCGAGGGGCGGATTGTCAACATCGCGTCGATCGGCGGCAAAATCAGCGTGCCGCACCTGCTGCCCTACAGCGCCAGCAAGTTCGCCTTAGTCGGGCTTTCGGAAGGCTTGCGGGCCGAGTTGGCCAAGGACGGCATTGTGGTGACCACCGTTTGCCCCGGGCTGATGCGCACCGGCAGCCCGCGCAACGCCGACTTCAAGGGCCGGCACCGGGCCGAATATGCCTGGTTCAGTATCAGCGACGCGCTGCCGGGGCCGTCGATGAGCGCCGAGCGGGCCGCCCGACAGATCATTGCCGCTTGTCGGCGGGGCGACGCCGAGATTGTGCTGTCGCTGCCCGCCAACGTCGCCGCCAAGATTCATGGCGTCGCGCCGGGGTTGGTGTCGCGCGTACTGGGCTGGACCAATCGGCTATTGCCACGGGCCGGCGGCATCGGCAGCCGGTCGGCCAAGGGGCGTGACAGCCAGTCGGCCTGGTCGCCGTCGTTGCTAACGGTGCTCAACGAGCGGGCCGCCCGCCGCAACAACGAGATCTAGGCGCCAACCATCGTCTGTAGGGAACGGACTCCGTGCCGTTCCGCGAACTACGGCGCGACGTCGCCCCGCCCCTCCCGGAACGGCACGAAGTCCGTTCCCTACAGAACTGCTAACCGGCAGGACTGCCATCCAGCAGCCACTCGACCACCACGGCCAGGCCGTCCTGGTCGTGAGTTGGAGCTACCCAGTCGGCGGCGGCTTTGACTTCGGGCTGGGCGTTGCCCATCGCAATGCCGATGCCCGCCGCCTCGATCATGGGAATATCATTGACATCATCGCCCACCGCGCAGATTTCATCCGGCACGATTCCCCATTCGTCGGCCACCTGCCGGATGCCCGACCACTTGGTCACACCCCAGGGGGCGATCTCGCACATATAACCCACATAGCGCGGGCTGCGCAACACGTGGGTATAGAGGACGCCGGGCAAGCGGCGCTGCAGCTCGTGATGCAAAGCCAGCATTTCCTGACGGCTGCCGATGGAAAACCCGGCGAACACTCCCTCGGGCGGGCAAGCCATCATGCCCGGCCAGAGCCGATGGCAGCCGGTGTTCTGCGCCAGATAATCGGCCAGCTCGGGCCGGTGCGCGTCGATTCGCCCGCAATAAAAATCGAAGCCGAGGGCGTAAGAATCGGCGTAGAGCACCGCCTCGAACCCGGCCCGCTGGACGATCGCCAGCGCATCGCACAGCAACGACCGCTCGAACGCCGCCTGGAAGAGCGTGCGATGATCGAGCGGATGCTTGATGAGCGCCCCGCTGGCCGTGACTAACGGCACGTCCAGGCCAAGAGGTTCGACCAGCGGCAAGGCTCGGCTGTAGCGCCGCCCGGTGGCCAGCACAATCCTGATGCCGGCGGCGCTGGCCCGTCGCAGGGCTTGGCGCGTCGGCTCGGTCAACTCGTCACGGCTGTTGACCAACGTGCCGTCGATGTCGATGGCCAACAGGCGGACGCGCGACGTTTTTGCACGGGATTCGAGCGATTCTGTTCTGTTAACGTGCATTATCGGACAGGTTCATGGGTGCCACGGCATCCGCCGCGGCGCTGTTGTCATCGGCCCGCCGCTCGGCGCAAATCGCCGCAGCGGACGCCGTGCGGGTCGGCTATGTACTTCACGCGGCCCATAACGAGACGTGTGACGCGGCGCTTCACTGCAAAATGTGGGACAGCCGCCCTGGGCTGTCTCCGGTCGCCTTTGGCGACCGCCACCCAGCCGAGGGCGGCTGGGCCACATGCCGATTGCGACGTCGCTTGAGCTGCGACGGATCCGTGGCACCCTGAAGAACACTTTGCCCGATTCACACCGCCTCCGCCATCGCCGCAAGCTGCACCACCGCCCGGTTTTGCTCTTTTTCCAAATAGGCGCGGCCTTTCTTCACGTTCAGGTGGTCCCACGGCAGCTTGTCGTCGAGCGCATAGGGGAGGTGTGCGGTGGCTTCCAGGTCGACGCCGCTGTCGGCTAGCGCCTGCCACCACAAATCGGGCTGAAAGTGCTCGCGCCAACTATCGAGCCGCGCCCCGCGCCGCCAGGCTAGTTCGAGTGCCTCGGCCACCCGCCGGTCGCCGCGGCTCAGCACGCCTTCCAGCAGGCTGGTCTCGACGTCGTGGCATTTGATCCATACCGATCGCAATCGACGCCGTTGCTTCAGATATCCATGTGCCCAACGAAAATATTCGCGCGTTTGCATCCCGTTCCATTGATAGGGCGTGTGCGCCTTGGGCACGAAGTTCGATACGCTGGCGGTCACCTTCACGTAACTGCCGGTTTCCTGCTTGCCGATCCGCGAGATCGTCTCGGCCATTTCGACAATGCCGTCGAGATCGGCGGGCCGCTCGCCCGGCAGCCCGCACAGAAAATACAGCTTTACCTGCCGCCAGCCGAGATGAAACGCCTGCCGGCAGCCTTCATAGAGATCTTCGTTCTTGATCTTTTTGCGGATTTGCTCGCGCATGTCGTCGCGGGCTACCTCAGGCGCCAACGTCAGGCCCGACAGGTCGCCGAACATCGACATCAGCGTGGCCACGCCCTTGAGCTGCTCGTTGACGCGCAGACTGGGCAGGCAGATCTTCACACCCAGCGGCTGAAACGTCTCTTGCATCCGCCGCACGAGCTGCTCGAAATGCGGGTAGTCGCTGGTCGAAAGCGACAGCAGCGAAATCTCGGTCTGCCCGGTGTTGCGATACGCCGCGAGCGCCGACTGCACGATCGTCTCAACCGAGCGAATGCGCAGCGGGCGCTTGATGACCGTGCTCTGGCAAAAGCGGCACTGCCACGGGCAACCCCGCATGATCTCGATCGCGATGCGGTCGTGGACGCATTCGACAAACGGCACGATCGGCGCAGCGGGCAGCGGAATGGCGTCGAGATCATCGATAATCGATGGCTCGATGGTCGCCGGCACGTCGTCGCGGGTGCGCTCCAAGGCGACCATTCGCCCATCGTCGCCATACCGCGGTTCATAAAATCGCGGCACATAGGCATACGGCAGCCGCCGCGCCAGCTCGGCCAGCAACTCCTCTCGCGCCTCGGCATCGGCATCCTCCCCTGCTCCTCTGCTCCCGCGCTCCCCTGCTGCTTTTGCCTTACCCTCCCGCCACATCTCACAAACCGCCGGCAAGCTCGGCTCGCCGTCGCCCGTCACAAACAGATCGACGAACGGCGCGAGCGGCTCGGGATTCTGGGCGCACGGGCCGCCGGCGACGACCAGCGGATGCCGCAGCGTGCGGTCGGCCGTGCGCAGCGGAATGCCCGCCAAATCGAGCATCGTCAGCACATTGCCAAACGAAATCTCGTATTGCAGCGTAAAGCCCAGTACGTCGAAGTCGGCCAGTGGTGTAAAGGTTTCGAGGCTATACAGCGGCACTTCGGCCTGCCGCAGTTGCTCTTCCATATCGGGCCACGGGCAAAACGCCCGTTCGCAGGCCCAATCGTGGCGGTCGTTCATCAGCGAGTAGAGCACCTGCAAGCCGTGGTGGCTCATGCCGATGCTGTAGGCGTCGGGGAACGCCAGGCACAGCTTTCCCTTGACCGCGCGATGGTCTTTGCGAACCGCGTTCAATTCGCCACCGATATATTGCGCCGGTGTTTGCACGTGGGGCAGCAGGCGGCTGACCACGAAATCTTTCAGGCGTTGGTTGAGCATCTCGGCTCCGATCCGTCGAGAGTGGCAGGGCTAAGCGATGCGGGGCGTGAGCATGGCCCATGCAATCTGCTTTTATGCCATAAGTTGGCAAAGAGCTACAGGGTGCAAGACCTACTGCGTGGCGGTATTCTCGTCCGCACGAAGAACCATCGCCCGAGGCGGGCCATCACCTGGCGTGCGCTTGCGAAGAACAACCCGCCCTGGGCGTCATTTTGCGTCGCAAGTGCTTGTGCAGCAGACAGTTGTGCAACATCTGTAACACATCAAGCTTTGCTTATGCAAGCGCTTTTCCAGCCGAGGGGCAAGTGACCGACGGAGCGCATCTTTGCGCTGCAAACCGGCGTCGGATAGCTAACACGGCAGCCCCGTCAAACCGCTGCGGCGCTCAGCACGTCGCGAAATTCCACCGCCGAGGAACGCCCTGGCACACTCCCCGCAGTATACAAAAAAACAGGTGAGCTGTCAACCGTCTTTTTCCGCCGAAAAACGACCCAGCCGCAATTTCACGCGCGTGGCGCGAGGTAGCTCCCGGAGTTTACGCCGGGCGTTCCGCCCTCGTCGTAGAACGGAATTCATTCCGTTTGCCCTTCCGGACACTTTTTTTCCATGCGCCGCGCAGCAACGGTTGCCGGCGCAGCAGCGGCCCTTACGGCCGTCGCCAGTCGAAAAGCTGTAGTCCGCGAATCCAGTCAAAGTGCCTGGTGTTCGAAGTCACTAATCCCAGCCCGAAGAACTGCGCCGTCGCGGCGATGATTAAGTCGCAGTCACCTACAATGCGGCCGATACGCTGGCTGTCGACCCAGAGCGAAGCGGCCGAGTCGAGGATCTCCATCGAGACGGGCTTTTGATCAGCGGCCTGGCGGAAACGAGCGAAATGCGCGAGCTGCCCCGCGGCGCCTTTCTTTCTTAGGCCGCGAAGAATTTCATAGCAGGACAACTCAGAGAACGAGAAACGCCCGTACGCCTGTAAATAAGCAGAAGCATGGGCGGTGACGAGCGGGTTCCTCTTTGTTGGCGGGCGAATGATGTCGGATACGGTGTTCGTGTCAAGAAGGCTCGGCACCATGGCGCGTCCTAATGCGAGAGCTTAGGACGGTCCGCCAAGATCGCGTCGAATTCGGCAAGGTCCTCGTCCGAAAATCCGTCGAGCACGTTGCACCATTCGGGCAGCGTGCCGCCCGCATACGATTCCGGCGTTGGCGAAGCTACCGGCAGAACCCGCACGACCACCGCCTGGTGCTGCGCAGGATCGAGCGGGGCTCCGATCAGCCGTTCAAGGACGGAAAGGTCTTGCGGAGCGATATCGCTCAAGTTCTTGATGGTTTCCATTTCCCTATTCTATCATCGCGATTCGCTTTTGCGACAAGACGAGATTCGGACGTGGAAAGGGTTCCGCGCGGAAAAGCCGTCGGCGGCGCTTACCGTCGCTGGGGCGTTCGCCAGCCGCATCGCGGGCCGATTGCATCCTAGGCGCATTCCTGCCAGACTTGTAGGGTGAGATATGGAAAAACAACCGACCATCGCCGAGATGCGCAAGGCGCTTGAAGCGTCGACCAGCGCGATGACACCGATCGAGCATTTTCGCCGTATGGTGGCTAGCGGGCTAATCAATGCTCGTGGCGAAATGACCAGACTCATCGGCGGCGAGGCGGAGCCCGAGCCTGGCGCCCGCCGGCCCAGCGCTGCGGTTTCCAAGAACGGCGAGTGAATCAACGGGTTCCCGGTCGTCACGCCGCCTTGGCGGACGATTCCCAATAGGCGTTGTGGCCGATTCGCGTACTTCGCGAGGCTCTGGGATGGTATTCATCGATGCTTTCATCGTCGTAGCGGTTTTTTTGGGTATACTGTTGGCGATCGGTTGCGTGGGCCTGTTGCTGGTCCGCGAGGTACGCGCAAGTTGCGGTGACTTGCTTCGGCGCATCGGTCGATCGCCGCAGTTCGGCATCAGCGCACTCTTTACCCTAGTGACGATTTTCGCCGCAGCTTGTGCGCTGTTCCGGTGGTTCGTCGACGGAGAGCCACCCGCGCCTGCCACGCTACCCGGCACACTAATCGTCGGAGTCATCGCTTTGGTTTGGGCGACTGGCATCGTCTTGGCCCTGCAATTCCTGCTTGTCGATCTGCGCGATAACTGGATTCGCCGCAAGAGGTGCGCGAACTCGCACACTCACGACGTTTCCGCATTCAACGCCCCCGCGCCGGAGTCGGCCGCAGAGCGGGAATCGAATGGCACCGCGATCGTCTCCGATCCCGAGCCCCTAGTCCCGAGCCCCTAGTCCCGAGCCCCTAGTCCCGAGACCCTAGTCCCGAGACCCTAGTCCCGAGCCCCTAATCCCGAGCCCCTAATCCCGAGCCCCTAGTCCATGATCGAGCCCGACGGCCCCCTGCCCGATCACGCGACCATCGAGCTGCTCGATGCGTATCTCGACGGCCTGCAGCGCGGCGAGCCGCCGGAAAAAGCCAAGTTGCTCGAAAGCCGGCCCGATCTTTCCGATGCGCTTTGCTGCTTGGAGGCGCTCGATGCGTTCGCCGCGGCGGCCCGCCCGGCGGACGCCGCTCCGCCACCCGCCCCAGACGTGGCAAACGCGGCAACGATTGCGCTCTGCGACACATCGAGCGACCCCAGCGTGGGTTTCGCTCTGCCGCGCGATTTTGGCGATTACGAATTGTTGGCCGAACTCGGCCGCGGCGGTATGGGCGTGGTCTTCAAAGCCCGTCAAAAAAGTCTGCGGCGGCTGGTGGCGCTCAAGATGGTGTTGGCAAGCTCGTTGGCCTCGCCCGAACAGCTTCGCCGCTTCGCCGCCGAAGCCCAGGCCGCCGCCAGTCTGCGGCATTGCAATATTGTGCGCGTGCTCGATTCGGGGCAGGTCGAGGGACTGCCGTACCTGGCCATGGACTACATCGAGGGCTGCACGCTGGCCGAGCTGATCCGCGGCCGCCGGCTGCCGCGCGAAACAGCCGTGCGGCATGTGTGCGCCGTCGCCCGGGCAGTCGATTATTTGCATCGCCAGGGAATCATTCATCGCGATTTGAAGCCGTCGAACATTTTGATGGACGCTGACGGGCAGCCAGTGGTGACCGACTTTGGCCTGGCCAAGCTCGTTCACGAAGCGACGCAGCTCACCCGCACCGGCGTGGCGGCCGGCACGCCCAGCTATATGGCGCCCGAGCAGGCGGCGGGGCATACCTCCAGCGTTACGCCCGCCTGCGATGTCTACTCGCTGGGAGCGATTCTTTACGAGCTGCTTACGGGCAGGCCGCCGTTTCAGGCCGAATCGGCCATCGACCTGTTGATCCAGGTGCTGGAGCGTGAGCCGGCCAACCCGCGGCAGCTCGATCGCAGCATTTCGCGCACGCTGGCCACCATTTGCCTGCGATGTCTGGAGAAGAACCCGGCGATGCGGTATCCCTCGGCGGGTGCGCTGGCCGACGATCTGGAACGGTATCTGAAGGGCGATGTCGTCGAGGTGCAGGCCGCCCGGCCCTGGCAGCGGTTGCAGCGCTGGGCGCGCCGCGAGCCCGCGCTCGTCTCGCGGCTGGGCGTCATGGGGCTGTTTTATCTGGTCGAGAGCTTCAACTATTACGGGCTGCACCGCTGGGGCGGCGATTTTCACTACTCGGTGACCGCCATCCTGGCCGTCTGGGCCGGGCT
Source organism: Pirellulales bacterium (assembly GCA_035252155.1). Taxonomy (GTDB): domain Bacteria; phylum Planctomycetota; class Planctomycetia; order Pirellulales; family JAICIG01; genus JAICLL01. The sequence goes on from DATFDL010000705.1 coordinate 22,157, forward strand.
GTCGTTCGTCTTTCAACGCCTGATGCGAGACCCGCGCTGGCAAACCGTCATCCCTTTCGCCTGGGCCGTGGTCGATTCGGCCGGCCTGCTGGCGGTGATGCTCAAAGCCGATGGCCGGGCCAGCCCGTTGATGATCAGCTATCCGCTGTTGGTGGTGGCGTCGGGGCTGTGGTTTCGCGTGCGGCTGGTCTGGGCGATGACGGCATTGGCCGTCGCTTCGTACCTGGTGCTGTCGGTCGATTATTATCTTTGGCGGCCGGAGTTATGGCCGAAGTTCCAACTCGACAGCGACGACCACATCTATTTTCTGGTGGGCCTGATTGCGATGGGCGCGGCGGTGGCCCATCAAGTGGAACGGGTGCGCACGCTGAGCCGCTACTACGAGCGGCAGGGGTAAGCGGCCCGCGAATGCGACATCCTCCGCCGTTGTGGCACAGCCGCCCCCGGCTGTGAAGTGGTCGCCAAAGGCGACCGCGAGACAGCCGAGGGCGGCTGTCCCACATTGCCACATTCAGGCCCGCGTGAAGTTAATTACGAATCAGACGCTACAGAGCTACGCCGACCTGATGCGGCGCCAGGCGCTCAGCAGTAACAGTCCGGCGACCGCGCCGAGGCCATCGGCCAACCAGTCCCACCAGTCGAAGTCTCGTCCGGTGTAGGGTTGTGTCGTTTCGTCGATCAGCCCGAAGGCCACGGCCAGCAACAACACGCCGAACATCGCCCAGAGGTTTGCGCGCGGGCCGCGCCGCGCGAGAGCGCCGGCCGCCAATGCCGCCAAAACGCCATACAGCGTAAAATGGACGGCCTTGTCCAGATGTTGGGGTTCGCCTTGGTTTGGCCAGGGGTTGGGCCAGTGCGTGAGGACCACCAGAAACAGCCAGTAGGCCGCCAGCATCCACAGGGCCCTCCGGCGCACCGGCGGCTTCGACTCCAATGTTTGCTCCTCGGTGGGTGTTTGCTCGTAGGGTGGGCATTGCCCACCATGGTTCCGTGATGGGCGATGCCAACCTTACCATTCTGCTGCCACGGCCCGACTTCTCACGAAGTCGGCTACGGGCCGGTGCGCAATCCAGGCTAGGCCGCTCGTCTCCGATCGTCGCTTGTCGGCGGCCCGATTGTCAAGCTTGGCTCGCCGCCACGATCCAAACCGAGCAGTTGGTCAAAGTGGTCGGCCCAGTACTGACCATAGACGCGAAGCACTTCCATCAACGACAGCCAATTGAGAGGATGATCGCCGGCGCCTTCGCTCACCACGGCGCGCAGGCGACAGTCAGCTCCCGACGCTCCTCGAAAGCTGACTTCGACGGCCCATGGGCGCGGTTCAGCGTCCGACTGGCTGCGGCGCCATTGATGGCGCCAGGCGCCGCCGGCGGCAGCGCCCGAAAGCTCCACGTGCTCGACCTGATGAAGTTCCAACTCGGCGATGAACATCGCCCAAACGGCCGAGAGGGGCGACTGGTCGAGTTGTTCCGCCGTCGGTAGGCTGCGCGTGAGACGTCCGGCCGAGACAATCGAGAGCACATCGAGCAATCGCCTGGCCAAAAACTGGCCGGCCAAATCGAGCTCGTGGTTGCCCAGCAGATCGAATCGCACCAGCGCGACCAAAATCATCGCCAGCGCGCCCCAGGCGAGCAACTCGCGGCCGTGCACCGCCGCGGCGAATGCGATGGCGCCGCTCGCCAACGACACCGCGGCCAACGTGGCGACGATTTTTCCGGCGCCCCACCCCCGGTCGAGGAGCCGGTGGTGAAGGTGGCCGCGGTCGGGCAGCCAGAACCGCCGCCCATCCAGCAGACGGCGAATCACCGCCAGGCCGACGTCGGCCAGCGGCACGGCCAGCAGTGCGATCAACACGATCAGACGACAGCCGACCATGCTCGACCGTGAGCCGGCGATTGCGAGCGCCGCCAGCCAAAACCCGATGGTCATGCTGCCGGCATCGCCCAGATAAATGGTGGCGGGCTGCCAGTTGTATTGTAAGAAGCCGGCGAGTCCGCCTGCGAGCACGACGGCCAAGAACACGGCATCTGTATTTTCCAGGCGCGAGGCAATCAGTGCGATCATGGCCGCGGCAATCAACCCCAGTGTCGAGGCGAGGCCATCGACGCCGTCGATGAAGTTGATGGCGTTGGCACCCGCCACCAGCCAGGCGATCGTCAGTGGAACGCCCCACCATCCTAGCTCGACGACCCAGCCGCAGCATTCGAGGCGCGTAAGCGTCTGCCCGGCAAGCACCAAGGGCAGGGTGGCCAGCACCTGGCCCAAGAGTTTCCAGCGCACGCGCAAGCCGTATCGGTCGTCGCACCAGCCGACCAGGCAAATCAGCGTCGCGGAGGCAATCAATGAGACGGTCAGCGAAAGCCGACCGAGTTGACCGAGACAAGCGATTCCGCTGCCCGCCAGCAACGCCACATACAGCGCCAGGCCGCCCAGATACGGCACAGGCGAGGCTTGCAATTTACGCAGGCCGTCGGCCTCGTCGAGCGCACGCCAGCGCCAGGCCAGCCCACGGGCCACAGGCGTCAGCACAAGGCTGACGGTGGCGCTGACGGCGAAGGCGACGAGTAAGTGCGACATTTTAGGACAGTGGAGTGTTC
>DATFDL010000706.1:0-8897 GCA_035252155.1 Pirellulales bacterium
CGAACCGTTACACGCTTGTACCCGAGCCGGGCGCGGCGAGCAGCGGCCGGCGAGCGGCGCTGGCGCGGTGGCTCACCCAGCCGGGTTCGCGCGCCGCGGCGCTCTTGGCCTGCGTCACGGTCAACCGCGTGTGGCAGCATCATTTTGGCGTGGGCATTTGCGCGACACCTGAAAACCTGGGGTTTAGCGGCAGTCCGCCTTCACACCCGGAATTGCTGGAGCATCTTGCCGAACAGTTTGTTCGCGATGGCTGGAGCTTAAAATCGCTGCATCGCTCAATCGTGCTATCCACCGCGTATCGTCAATCCAGCCTGCCGCGTGAAGAGGCCCTGCGCGTCGATGCCGACAATCGGCTGTTGTGGCGCTGGCCGCTCCGCCGGCTCGATGCGGAAAGCCTGCGAGACGCGGCCCTGGCCGCCAGCGGCGAGCTCGATCGAGCCATGGGGGGACGCTACGTGCCCACGAATCGCAACGGCGCCGGTGAAGTGGTGGTAGACGAGAACCTGCCGGGCGGTCGCCGACGGAGCGTTTATCTACAGCAGCGACGCACGCAGACCTTAAGCGTGCTGGAGGTTTTTGATGCGCCGTCGATCGTGACCAACTGCACGCGGCGATCGTCAGCGACGATTCCGCTGCAATCGCTCAGCGCGTTGAATTCCGAGTTTGCCGTGGCGCGTGCTCGCGGTTTGGCCGAGCGGTTGGACGGGGCGCCGAGTGGCGACATCATTCGCCAGGTGTTCTTGCTCGTCGCCGGCCGGCCGCCGCGCGATGAAGAGCGGGAGGCCGCCGAGCGGTTTTTGCACACGCAGCCGAGCAACTATGCCGACCGGCCCGACGCCGAGCGGCAAGCGCTGATTGATTTTTGTCAGATGGTGTTGGCCAGCAATGCGTTTTTGTATCTTGAGTAGCGTGAATACAGTCTCCGCTTTCGCCCTCAACCGCCGCGCGTTCCTCGGTCGCTACGCCGGCTGCCTGGGAACACTCGCCTTGGCCGAGTTGCTGGGCGAGCGGCCCGCCGGCGGCGCCGAGCCTTCGCCGCCCTCGAACAAGGCCAAGGCCGTGATCTGCCTGTTTCAGCACGGCGGGCCGAGCCAGATGGATCTGTTCGATGCCAAGCCGGAGCTAGCCAAGCGGCACGGCGAAGCGTATCCGGGCGAGCTGGAAGTGCACTTCAACAACCAGCAAGGCAAGCTGCTGGCTTCGCCCTTCAAGTTTTCGCCCGCCGGGCAATCGGGCATCGAGCTTTCGGAATTGCTGCCGCACACCGCCCAGATCGCCGACGACCTGACGCTGGTGCGGTCGATGACCACCGAATCGGTCGACCACGAAGCCGCCCTGCGGTTGATTCATAGCGGCAAGATTCAAGCGGGCCGCCCGGTCTGGGGTTCGTGGATTACCTACGCGCTGGGCGCCGAAAGCCGCGAACTGCCGAGCTACGTGGTGCTGTCCGATCCGGGCGGCTTGCCGGTCGATGGCGTGCGCAATTGGTCGAGCGGTTGGTTGCCCGCCGTGTATCAAGGCACGCCGTTTCGCTCGGGCAATTCGCCGGTGCTCAACCTGGCGACGCCGCCGGGCGTCACACCTGCCGCCCGGCGAGAACAGTTACAGTTTTTGGCGGAATTGAACGAAGCGCACCGCGGCCACCACCCCGATAGCTCGGAGCTGGCCGCGCGGATTGCCAACTTCGAGACGGCGGCTCGCATGCAGGCGGCGGTGCCCGACGTGCTCGATCTGGCCGGCGAGACCGAAGCCACGCGGCGGCTTTACGGTCTCGATCGTCCCGAGACGCAGGAGTATGCCGCGCGGTGCCTGTTGGCCCGGCGGCTGGTCGAACGCGGCGTCCGCTTCGTGCAGGTTTTTCTGAGCGGCCAGCCTTGGGACACGCACAGCAAGAACGCCGAAAGTCTTAAGGGTCTTTGTGCCCGCACCGATCAGCCGAGCGCCGCCCTGGTGCAAGACCTGAAACAGCGCGGCCTGCTCGAGTCGACCATTGTTCTTTGGACAGGCGAGTTCGGCCGCTTGCCGATCTCGCAGGGCACGGACGGAAGAGATCACAACCGTCACGCTTTTTCGCTTTGGCTCGCCGGCGGCGGCTTCAAGGCCGGCTATGCGCACGGACAAACCGATCCGTTCGGCTATGCGGCGGTGGATCAAATCGTGAGCGTCCACGATCTGCACGCCACGCTCTTGCACGCTCTGGGGCTCGATCACGTGCGGCTGACCCATCCGCACGATGGCCGCAACGACAGCTTGACCGACGTCGAAGTCTCGCACGCCCGAGTGGTAGGCGAGTTGCTGGTGTAAAGTCGCCTTTCGCTTTACGTGGGTCAGGCTGTCCAGCCTGACTTGCCAGCCTGTTGGACACCTGACTTCTCACGAAGTCAGCTACAGCGCGGTGGCAGTCTCACTTGGCTTGATCGTCCCCATCAGAAACCTCTTTGAGCACCGTGGTCGAGGAAAACAGCGGGTTACGGTCGACTTGCTTCACGGAGCCGACGCCGGGCGCCAGCCATTGATCTTCGGTCGCCTTGCCGAGCGCGGTTTTGATCACGAGCGACAACTTCAGGCAGTCGCGATAAGTGCCGCTGGGCGTCTCAACGTCTTCGATGCCCGAGGCCGTGAACTCCACGTCGCCCTGCACCGTGGTAGCGCTCCAACGATCGCCGATTTTGATTTTGGCGGGCAAATAGAGCCACTCCGGCTTGCTCTCGTCGCCCTCGAAAACCTGATAAACGCCCTCCGGCGCGCGGCGAAAATAGATGACCGTCGTCGGGCTGAAGGGAATGCCCGAGATCTTGGTGACTTGCTTGAAATAGGTCTTGCCTGCAATCTCGACCTGCGCTTGCACGTCACCAGTCGCCGTCGCCGACTTCGCCTCGCCCACGGGCGGGGTCCATGAGATGTCGTAATACATCACGCGGCCGACGACCAGCGGCAGGTAATCGCGGCCCTCGATGTCGTCTGCCTCGCGCGAAGTTTGTTCGGAGTCTTGCTCGCGTGCGGTCGTGCTTTGCGGCGTCGGTTCGTCGCGGTGTGCAGTCGCTCCGGGCACTGTGGCACTCGGGCGGCAACCGGCGGCGGCAGACAAGCACACCGCAAACAACCACGCGGCAAACAACATGATCCGGCGGTCCATTCTCGGGCAGCTCCACTGGCGTCGATCGTTGCGACCATTGTAGCCGGACGTCGACAGACGACGCCATCGGCGGGGTGGCACGGACTTTGCTTGGGCACCATGCCGCTCACGCTCGGCGGCCGCAAAAGCAAGTTTAAAACCGGCGGTTCAAACGCTTTTTTTTGAGCTCTGCGCCGCGTGCATGGGTCAAACCCCGTGCGCCCTTGGGCAAATGCCCGATTCGCGATGTGGACAAAAATTAATCCTTGAATCGGCGGCGCTGCACAAAAATTGGTCAGCCGGGTGCGATTCCGACAACTACTTCCGGGTGGGCCGCCCGAGGCGGTCCAAGAATAATTTGGAGAAAACGTGTAATGAAATTGAATAAATCCACGGCTGCCTTGGACTACAAACTCGTGACCGCCTTCAAAGAAGTGCGGCAACAGCTTTTGCAGCCTAAGTTCGCCGACCGCTTGGATAAGCCGCTTGCTCACTGGGTGATCGGCAGCGACCGTCGTCTGCCGTTGGCCTTTTTAGACCACTCGCTGCGCGAGTTGTTGAACACGCCGTTCGACGATCTGTTTTCGACGGCGGGTATCGGCCACAAAAAGATCCGCACCTTCTTGATGCTGCTCAATCGGGCCGCCCGGCCCCACCCGCTCGGCGCCCTGCGCACGGCCGAATCGGATTTGACCGAGGCCCAGCCGTCGGTCGTGAAGGACGCGAACGGGCTGCCCGTCCCGCAAGTCGTCAGCGAAGCTCTTTGGGTGCGCTGGCGCGAAAACGTGCGACGGCACGGTCTGGAGCGCGAGCCGCTAGGCCGCTATGTGGGAACGCTGCGCGACCTGCCGCGGGTGATTTGGTATAAGCCGTTGGGCGATTACGCTCCTTTGACCTTGGCGCAAGTCCGCGCGCTGAAGACGCACGGGGCGAAACGCGTCCGCGCGGTGCTGGAGGCTTTTGGCAGCCTGCACCGAATTCTGCTCTACCTCGACCCAGACAGCCGTCTGGCAGTGCGAATTGTGCCGCGTTGGCTGCTGCCGATCGAAGACTGGGTCGTCGGGCGACTCAATGACTCCCTCACGCCGACCAAGCACGAGATCCGCAAGTCGCTGATCGTTCCGCTGCTGGAACAAGTGCGGGTCGACGCCGGCAAGACGATCGCCCGGCTGGTAGAGCGGCGGTTGAAGTCGCCGGCCGCCGCGGTACGGCAGGCCGCGGAGCAGATGGGCGTGACGCGGGCCCGCGTATACCAATTGCTGAGCGAGGCCTCGGACGTGGTCAATGTGCGCTGGCCGGCCGGCGCCGCGTTGGTTGCGCGGCTGCGCGAAAAGATGCGGGCCGAAGGAGCCGACGCCAAGTTGCTTGATTGGATGGACGAAGTCATCGACCTGTTCTTCTTGCGAAGCCACAGCCGAAGCGCCGCCGACTTGGAGACGACGGCCAGTCGCGATGCGCACCGGAACGGCCACGCACATGGTGGCAACGGCGCCTCGAGAACCAACGGTCACCGCACGTCGCCCAAGCCAGCCCACCAACGTCCCGCCGGCAATGCGCGTCAGCCCGACAAGCGCGCGACGCGTTAATTGGGAAGATCGGCGTCATTCCAGCCAGCCGCGAGCGAAATAATCGCTGAACGACAGGCCGAATAGGATGAGCAGCCAAAAGAACGCCGCGCAGGCCACCAGCCGCGTCAGCGGCTTGCTATAAGCTAGGTTCATGAAGAACAGCAGGATCAGCGTGGCCTTGGTGGCGGCGATGGCGGTGGCGGCGATAAAGTTTCCCTTGCCCAGGTTGATTTCGGCCACGGCCACCGTGGCGCCCAGCAACAGCATCAGCGCCACAAAATTGGTCAGCAGAATGCCGACCGAGGGGTGCGGTGGAATGTGATGATGTCCCGCGGACGCGGCGGTTGGTTCGATCGCGTGTTCGCTCATGCTGCTTGCCGCGCTCCGATCAGGTAGAGAAACGGAAATAAAAACACCCAGACAATGTCGACGAAGTGCCAATAAAGCCCGCTCACGTGGACCGGCGATGAATAATCGCCGAGCAGCCCGCCACGCGCGGCCTTGGCCAGCAGCACCGCCAGCAGTCCCAGCCCGATGACCATGTGCAGGGCGTGAATGCCGGTCATCACAAAGTACAGGTCGAAAAACATCGCGGCCTCGTCGCGATCTGGGCCGGCGTAGTCGAACGGCGGCAGGAATGGGATCAGGCGCTCTTCGTATTTGTGGTAGTACTCGGTGAACTTGATGCCCAGAAAGGCGCCGCCCAAAATCATCGTCGCCGTCAGGCAGGCGACTAGCATGGCGCGCCGGGCGGTCTCGGCCGCGTGTACGGCTAGGGCCATGGTCAGGCTGCTGCACAACAGCACGGCGGTATTAATCGTGCCCAGGGTCAGGTCCATCTTGCCGCTGGCTTCGGCGAAGGCGGCCTCGTGCTCCATCCGATAGAGCGTATAGGCCAGAAACACGCCGCCGAAGAACATCACCTCGGTGGCCAGGAAGGTCCACATCCCGAGCTCGCCGGCGTGACGCTGCTGATCGAGCGTATCGCACTGATGCACTACCGGTCCGGGGAAGGCGTGTGCTTCAGACATCTTATTTCAGAAGGCAAAAAAATGGAGGGCAAAAAAATGAAGAGAAGAAGTGAGCGCGCGGTCCGGTGGCTGGATCAGAACGGTGGCGATGCCCCGGCGAGGCGTAGGTCAGGCTTTCTAGCCTGACGCAACCGTCGTGCGGCGTTTTGTCAGGCTGGAAAGCCTGACCTACCCGAATTTCCATCTTTTTGCCTTCCATTTTTTTGCCTTCATCTTATGCAGGTTCAGGTGTGGCGGCGCGGGCGGACCACTCGGCGTCGAACCGCGGATAATCGTAGGGGTCGTCGTCGACAATCGGCGTCGTCGGAAAGTTCTCGGTGGGCGGAGGCGAGGTGGTCTGCCATTCCAGCCCGGTTGCCCGCCAGGGATTCGGAGCCGCGTACGGTCCATACCGCAGCGACCACAATAAGTACGTCAGCGGGAACAAATATCCGACCGCTAAGATCGAAGCTCCCGCCGACGACATCACGTTGAGCACCTGAAATTCTTCCGGGTAGACATGATACCGCCGCGGCATGCCTAGATAGCCGAGCACGTATTGCGGAAAAAAGGTGAGATTGAAGCCGACGAAAATCAAGATGGCTGAGAACCGCGCCCAGGCTTCGGGGTAAAGCCGGCCGGTGATCTTCGGCCACCAAAAGTGAATGCCGCCCATGTAGGCCATCACTGTGCCGCCCACCATGATGTAATGAAAGTGGGCCACGACAAAGTAGGTGTCGTGCACGTGCATGTCGACGGCCAGCGCCGCTACAAACAGCCCGGTCAATCCGCCCATCGTGAACAGCCCGATGAAACCCAGTGCGTAGAGCATCGGCGTGTCGAAGGAGATCGAACCTTTGTAGAGGGAAGCTGTCCAGTTGAAGACTTTGATGGCCGAAGGAATTGCCACCAAATAACTGAGCATCGAAAAGACCAAGGCCGCGTAGACCGACATGCCGCTGACAAACAGATGGTGCGCCCACACCAGAAAGCTAAACACGGCGATTGCAAAACTCGAGAAACCGATGAAGGCGTAGCCGAAGATTTTTTTGCGGCAGAAACAAGGAATGATCTCGCTCACCACGCCCATGCCGGGCAGCACCATGATATACACAGCCGGGTGTGAGTAGAACCAAAAGAGATGCTGAAAGAGCACCGGGTCGCCGCCCAGCCGGGGATCGAAAATGCCCAGGCCCAACCGCTCGCAGGCGATGAGAAACAGCGAGATGGCCAGCACCGGCGTGCCCAGAATCATGATCAAGCTGGTGGCATAGAGCGACCAGATAAACAGCGGCAAGCGAAACCAGGTGAGGCCGGGCGCCCGCATCTTGTGGATGGTGACGATAAAGTTCAGCCCGGTGAGGATCGACGAAAAGCCGGTGATGAACACGCCCACGGCGGTGGCCATCACGTGCGTGTTGCTGTACGTGCTGCTGTAAGGGGCGTAGAAGGTCCAGCCGGTGTCGACGCCGCCGGCCGCGATGGCATACAGAGTGAACAAGCCGCCGATGGCCAGCAGATACCAGCTCAGCAAATTGAGCTTGGGAAAGGCCAGGTCGCGGGCGCCGATCATCATCGGCACCAGAAAATTGCCCAGCACGGCGGGAATCGACGGCACCAAGAAGAAAAAGATCATGATGATGCCGTGGGCCGTGAAGAGCTTGTTGTAGGTCTCGGTCAGCACCAGGTCGGCGTCGGGCGTCATCAGGTCGAGCCGCACCACGGTGGCCGCGGCCCCGCCGATCATGAAGAAAAACGTGATCGACAGCAGATAGAGAATGGCGATCCGCTTGTGGTCGGTCGTCAAGAGCCACGAGCGCACACTGTAGCCGGCCGTGAGGTAGTTGCGCCGCGGCGGGGCGTCGACGGCGGGCTTTTTTTGTTCAAACGCGACGAAGCTCATGGTGCGAAGGTCAGGCTTTCCAGCCTGACGGTTTTCAAGTTAGTCATTGCAGCTCAAAAGTGGCGAGTCCAGGATTTCACGCCCAAATGTCAGGCTGGAAAGCCCGACCTACGGTTCAGTGCCCCCACGTTCTTGTTTCGCCAACGACTTAATGTACGCGATGACTTGCATCAGCCCTTCCTCACCAAGCTGCCCCTCGAAGGGCGGCATGATCGGGCGGAAACCGGCCACGACCTTCGCCGCCGGGCGCAGAATCGATTCGCGCAGGTAGGCTTCATCGGCAATCACCGTTCGACCGTCTTCCAGCTTCACGGGGTTGCCATAGACGCCTTCCAGTGGTGGGCAGCGGCTGGTGGGGCTGCCGCCGCGGTGGCAGGTCGAGCAGCGCATCTCTTCGAACAGCCGCCGGCCCGCCTCGAGCGGCGTCTCGCCGGGCGTGCCGCCACTCAGCCACGCCTGATATTCGCTCGGCTCCATCACGATCACGCGGCCTTTCATCCGCGAATGCTCGGTGCCGCAGTACTCGGCGCAGAACAGATGGTATTCGCCCTCACGGTTGGCTTCAAACCACGTCTCATGGTACGTGCCGGGCAGCACATCGTGCTTCACGCGAAAGGCCGGTACGAACATGCTGTGAATCACGTCTTCCGAAATCATCTTCAGCCGCACCGGCTGGCCCAGCGGCACGTGCAATTCATTGATCTCGCGTTTGCCCTCGGGATGCTGAAACTTCCACATCCATTGCTTGCCGACCACTTGCACTTCCAAGGCCCCGGCGGGCGGACGGCTGGCGTCGAAGTAAAGCTGCGCGCCCCAGACGAAAATCACGCCGGACAGAATCAGCGGAACGACCATCCAGGTGATTTCGACCGCCCAAGCATGATGCCCGGTGGTCGTTCGGTCGACGTTGGCGCCCTTCCGGTATTTGATCGCAAAGAAAACAATCAAGGCCGCGATCATCACGGTGAAAAACGCCGCCACTCCCAGCAGAAAGAAATAGAGCATATCGACCTGCGGCGCGTGGGTCGAAGCCTGTTCCGGCAGAAGGCGAAAGGTGGTGTTCATCGGCGCTCCGTTGGATCGTCTGTTGATTCACACCGACCCGAAGCGCCAGCGAGGCACGCGGCATTGTCATCGCCGACCTTGACCGCCCGCGACCGCCGCCGCTCCTGCCGATACATCACGATTAAAAAACCGCCGAGCATCAACATGGTCAGTGCCCCGGCCAGCCGCAGGGCGGCGGCGATGGCCAAGCCATATTTGCCCGTCATCGGATCATAGTGAAAGCACATGAGCAGCAC
>DATFDL010000707.1:0-2832 GCA_035252155.1 Pirellulales bacterium
CCGCGTGTCGTTGATCACGCGATAACGATTTCCGCCCAGCGGCTGCCAGCCAAAGCCGCCACCGACGTCGATCATCTCTTCGCTATGGACCATGCCGGTGGTATTCGATGAAATCTCCAGGCCGTCGAGCGTCACTTGGGCGACTTCATCGTTGGCGATCTGAGGAGCGCGGCGGTAATCGACCGTTTTCATGCTTTGCCCGATCACAGTTTTTTGTCCCGCGGCAAAGGGTAGGGCCACCGCCGACTGATCGTCGAAGCGCAGGTCGTATTGCGTTCCCAACGAGCTGTAGAGCGCCAGGTAGCGTGTGACGTGGGCCCGCGGGTAGCGGGCTTGGACTTCGACCACGCTCAGCTCGGTTTTACTGCGCGCGAAGCCGATGTCGAGCTGGGCGAGATAGACCACCGCGATGGCGCCGCCGATCGAAATGAACGGCGCGGCCGCCCAGGCCCACTCCACGCGCCCCAGCAACCGAAAGAAGAGCCAGTTGACCGGCACGAGCACGACGACATAGATGGCCAGCACCCACACCACAAAGCTGGCGTCGGGCACAACAATGCCGGCGGCCTCGCGCAGCGTGGCCAGGGCCAGGTTCGAGGCGGCGCTAAAGTCGGTCCAGCCTGCCACCCCCGGCCCATAGGGCGGCAAGTCGACCGGCGGCTGGTTCTGCATCTGAAAGGCATAGGCCATGTTGCCCGGAATGTCGCTTTGCGGCGGGGGCGCCGGTTCGGCGGTGCGCATGAACTGGGTGAACATCGAGATCGGCGCTTGGGCGTCGCGGGTGAAGTAGCGCACTCGCGTCACGCGGCGCGGGTCGTGCGAGTCGTGCGCGTCTTGCCAGCCGACCTGGATCAGCTCATTTTCGAAGCGAAACGTGCGCGGCGGCCGGCGCATCAGGCAGCCGTTGAGAAAGCCGTCGAAGCTGGGCCAGTTACGCAGCTCGCGCTGGCTGAGCCGGAAGGCGGTGAGCACGATGCGCCCGCGGCCCAACGAACGTTCGACCACCAGCGGCTCATCGCCCGAAGCGAGCAGCACTTGTGCGCCTTCCGCCGTCTTCAGATGCACGCCGGTCCACGGGCGTACCACCTTGAGCGGCCGATCGCCCTTGGTCCAGCCGGCATCGAGCGGCTGAAGCGTTTCGGAGCCGATCTGCCAGGTCGCGTCGCCGTGGGCCGGCAGATATTCGTCCAAAAAGCTTCCCTTGAGCGTGGCCAACGTGTCGGGGCCGCTCACGATCAACTGCCCGCCCCAGTGCAACCAATCGAGCAGTGCCTGCTGCTGTTCGGGCGTGAGCTTTTTCGGCTCCAGGTCGTCCCACAACAGATAGGCGATGCCGGTCCAGCTCAAGGCGTACGAGGGCAGCGGAACCGTCGATTTGATCTGCGGCGCGATCACGTGATAATGCCGGGCAAGATTGATGTCGAAAAGATGCTCGTTGGGCGCGGTGACCGATTCGAGCTTTTTGAGAAACGAATACGAATCGGGGTTTAGTGCCAACACGATGAAGTAGAACTGCGACGGCGGCATCGGCGAAACCACCTGCGTCTCGGCGAAGACAGGCCGGCCGCCCGTGCCGGTCAAGAGCCGCGTTGGCAGGTTCTTCGCCCGGTGGCCGGCCGGCGCAAGCACTGAGAACTCCAGTAACCGCTGCTGCCCCTTCGGCAAGATCACCGGCCGCGCGGTGCGAAGCTGAAAGAGCATGTCATCCAGAGGCACGGGCCGCGACGACTGATCTTGCATCTCGGTGAGCAGCTCTCCGCGAAAATCGAAGTTGTTGGCCCGCGCCGCCAGCACCGCGCTGGTCCAATGCCCCGGCTTGATGTTGACCTCCTGCCTATCCGCTTGTTGCAGCTCGCCGGGCTGCGTGGTGAACCGCAGAAACTGGAAGTCGGGCTTGGGTTTTTCTTTTTTCTTCAGCTCTTCGCGCTTCGCTTCGCGTTCTTCTTCACTGAGCGGATCGCTGGAACTGCAGCCGCGGCAACCGGCGATCAGCGGCGCAAGGACCAAAAAGACGAGCCAAGCCGACCAGCGGCGCGTGGGCAGAGTGGGCGATGAGCGAAGTGAAGGGGCAACCATCCGTACGCGGCCCAGCGAAGGGTGACCTCTCTGGCTTGCCTGGTCGACGCGACCCGGCCCACGCGGGCCGCAAGGCAAGCATGCCCCTCAGTGTAAACGCTGGAATGTCGCGTCGGTAGCCCCGGCCCTTAAGAACAGCAACCGGCAATGGCCTCTGCTCGGTTTTGACAATCGAAACCGGAAATAGCGTGGAGGGGAATGTGGCACAGCCGACCTCGGCTGTGCATCGCCGACGCAGTCGGCGTCACCGAACCAGCCGAGGGTGGCTTTCCCAACTGCGTTCGCTTCAGATAGACGGCCTGGAAGGCCATCCTCCGACCAGATCACCGCTTATCTTCCGCGAACCAAAATAGATTGCCTTCGACGACAGGGGGCGCTATAATTTTGGCGTTCCGCAGAATAGCGCCGTATCTCGAGTGCCTATCCCATGCGAACCGCGACGGGTTTGCCAAAGGTTTTCTTGGCAAGAGTCGGGGCCGCCGCCATGGTCTGGTTTCTGGCCGACGTGAGCCGTGCCACCGCTCAGGGCAACCCCGCGGCCAACCCAGGCGCGAACCTGCCGACCCAGATCAATGTTGTCACGGTCCCTGCGCCGCCCTACTTCGCAGCGCTCACACTGTATCGGGCCGGCAGATTTGCCGAAGCCGCGGCCACGCTGAGTACGCTCGTCAAGCCGCCAACGGTGAGTCAAGTCCATACCATTGCGAATCGCTTTCAGCGCGCGCTTGCCCGGTTAGACAACCCTAAGATCTTCGA
>DATFDL010000708.1:0-4257 GCA_035252155.1 Pirellulales bacterium
GCAGTTCACGGAACGCCACGGAGGGCGTTCCCTACAGACCTTTGGGGTGAAATCATCTTAACTTGATGCGTATGGGGACTCGCAAGCTCGTCCCACCCTGCAGCTTCACGGCAATCAAACTCCGCCCCATATATTCCCATGCCTCGTCGCGCTGTTGTCTTGCTTTCAGGCGGTCTCGATTCTGCCACCGCCGCGGCGATCGCGCGCGCCGATGGGTATGAGCTGTTCACCCTATCAATCGACTACGGCCAACGACACCGCCACGAGCTCGACGCCAGCCGCCGCGTGGCTGCGGCATTGGGCGCTAAGCGGCACGAGACCGTCCGTGTCGATCTGACGCGCATCAGCCCGTCGGCACTGACTGGCGCCGCCGACGTGCCCAAGGACCGACCGGCTGACGCGATGGCGTCAGGCATTCCCGTCACGTATGTGCCCGCCCGAAACACGATTCTTCTGTCGCTGGCGTTGGGCTATGCCGAAGTGTTGAGCGCGGCCGATCTAGTGATCGGGGTCAACGCGGTCGATTACAGCGGCTACCCCGATTGCCGTCCCGAGTTCATTGCGGCCTTCGGGCAGTTGGCGGGGCTGGCGACCAAAGCCGGCGTGGAGGGTACAATCCGCTTTAAGATTCATACGCCGCTGATCGGCTGGACCAAGGCCCAGATCGTTCGCCGCGGCCTGGAGCTGGGGCTTGATTATTCGTTGACTCATAGTTGTTACGATCCTTTGGCCGAGGGCCGGCCTTGCGGACGGTGCGACGCCTGCGTGCTGCGCCGGCGCGGGTTTGCCGAGGCCGGCCTGACCGACCCCTTGGTTTATCCCTCATGAAAGTGGCCGAAATCTATCTGTCGATCCAGGGCGAAGGCTCGCTCACCGGTGCGCAGAGCGTCTTTGTGCGCGCCAGCGGCTGCAACCTGCGCTGCTGGTTTTGCGATACGCCGTTCGCCTCGTGGTCGCCCGAGGGCGAAGACCTTTCGCTGGGCGAAATTCTCGATGAGATTGAAACCCACCACTGCGATCACGTGGTGCTCACCGGCGGCGAGCCGATGCTCTTTGCCGAACTGGTTCCCCTCACCGCCGAGCTAAGGCAACGCGGTATGCACGTGACGATTGAAACCGCCGGCACGCTCCATCTGCCGGTCCAGTGCGATCTGATGTCGATCAGCCCGAAGCTGGCCGGCTCGGCGCCCGCCCAGCGTCGGCAGCCGCGCTGGCATCGCCGCCACCACGAAACGCGCCACGCGCCACACGTCATCCGGCGACTGATCGGCGACTACGAGTATCAGCTCAAGTTTGTCATCGACCGCCCGGCCGATTGCCACGAGGTCGAACGTTACCTGACTGAGTTTCCCGAGATCGACCGCTCGCGCGTCTGGCTGATGCCGCAGGGTACGGAAGCGGACGAGTTGCTGGAACGTGCGAAGTGGCTCAAGCCGCACTGCCAGAAGACGGGCTTGCGCTATTGCCCGCGCCGGCAGATCGAGTGGTTTGGATTGGTGCGCGGGACGTGAGTTGCGACACGGCGAAGAGGCGACACGGCGATGGACAATTATCAGCCGACAAGCCGGAGGGATCTTTGGCACGGATTTATTTTGGCGATGGCGTGGCTGGCTGGCATCGCGGCCGGAGTGCGCACGATCTCAGGCCAAGGCTTTTTGATCACGTTCGCAGCGGTCATCGGCGGCACGCTTTTGACCAGCGGCGTTTGCCTGGCGTGGCTCACCCGCTGGGCGTCGAACAAAGAGGCGCGCCGAGGGCAATTCGGCGTCGCTTCGCTCTTTTTCCTGGTGACGCTGGTGGCGATCTACCTCGCCACAGTCCGGTTCGTTTCCGATAGCCTTAGGGTGCATCTGGCCAGCAGAGCCCCGATCGCCGGTGTTCAGTTTGACCTCTACTGGCTGGTGGTTCCGGTCGCGCTCGTCTGCCTGGTGGTGGCGATGATTTCAGTTCCGATCGTCATGCGACTGCTCGAAGCGCTGATGTGGTTTGCCGTCTGGCTGGTGCGCCATCCACAGACGCGCCATTGGATGAAGAAGCTGCGTGCTAACGACCTGAATCAGAAGCATCGCTAGAACCCCATGGACGCCGCGACGCATCCTTCATTTTGCGTTTTGACTTTTGCTTTTTGCATTTTTACTTTCTTCATGGTTCGGGTCGCAAGGTTTAAGTGACCGTGAACTCTCGGCCTCCCTGACCTCCGACCCCTGAATCCCGACCCCTCTCTTCACGCTCCTTTTTTCTTCCGTTGACCGCGAATCTCGGCCATCATGAAACTCATGGCGTGGCCATACTCGCGGACCGCGCCGCCGTAGTCTCTGCGCTCGGCGCACGCCATGGCGCGAGCGTCGAACTCGTTGAACCGGTTCCAATCGACCGTCCAACTCTCTTCGGTAGCAGCCTCGCGCAATTGCGTGACGACCTTCGCCAATTTGTCGACGAATTCGTTGTTCATCAGGCAGTGTCGCGCCGAGTAGGGCCCGCGGCCGAATCGCTGCCCCTCGACGCTGTACCGCTCGCCTCCGCCGAATTTCTGAAGTAGCGCCGCCAAACCTGCAATCGCAGCCCCAATGCCAGTCGCCGCCGCTCCAACCCATTGTCCGGCCATTGCCAACACGATGGTCGCCAACACAGTCACGCCCAAGGCCACCCAAACAAAGGGATGGATCGGCCGGCTCGCCACGTGGCCGGGCACGGGCCAGCGAACCTCCGGGGCGGGCGGCAAGGCGCCGACACGCACCACGATCACGCTGATGTTGTCGGGGCCGCCCCGCAGGTTGGCCAGATCGACCAGCACCTGCGCGGCTTCGCGCGGGGCGAACGCGCCGAGCAGCGTGCCGATCTCCTCGTCGCTGACTTGCCCGCTCAGGCCGTCGCTGCACATCAAGAATGTATCGCCGACCAACACGGGCAGCGGTCCTTCCAGATCCACCTCGACGTGCGGCGAGGGACCGAGCGACCGCGTGATGATGTTTTTGGGAATATAGCCGGGCACTTCTTGTTCGCGCATTTTGCCGGTGGCCATCATTTCCCAGACCAGGCTGTGGTCGAAGGTGAGTTGTTCGATGCGGCCCTCGCGCAGCCGATAAACGCGGCTGTCGCCCACGTGGGCCACCAGCGCCCCTTGCGGCAGCAACACCAGCACGCTGCTGGTGGTGCCCATGCCGCGAAAGTCGAGGTTGGCCTGCCCGCGAGAATGAATCCGGGCGTTGGCATCCTCGATCGCCTTGCGCAGGGCGGCCGGGGGCGGCTCGTCGTGCAGCTTTTGATAGGTGAGCGGCACGGTATCGCAGGCCATCTTGCTGGCCAACTCGCCGGCGGCGTGTGCGCCCATGCCGTCGGCCACCATGAAGAGATGACCCCGCTGGGACCATGTCTCGGCGTTGTTCGCCAAGCCCGTGGTCAGTGAATCTTGGTTGTTCGCGCGGCGCAAGCCGATGTCGCTGACGGCCGCGTGCTCAAGGTAGTTCTCCCAAGTGATGGGGCGCTCGGCCATATTGCGGGCGGGGAGGTTTTATACCAGAGCGGGCAGCACGGCGGCGCGATCACCAGGCGCCGCCTTAGAGATTCTAATTCGGCGCGCGGCGGGGGAATAGATGCCGGCTATCCCGACTCGCCGGCCCAGCGGTCGTCGCCGTCCAACGCCCGGAGAAACTCGACGAGATGGCCGCTTTCTTCGGCAGAGAGGCCTAGCGGCTTGATCTCGGGGTCGAGCTCCGCCGCGCGGCCGCCGCCGCGGTTGTAGTATTCGACCACCTCTCGCAATGTGCTAAGGCTGCCGTCGTGCATGTAGGGCGCAGTCCGGGCGACGCCACGCAGGCTTGGCGTTTTGAACCGGCCGCGGTCGGATTCGTCACCGGTGACGGCGCAGTGGCCCGCATCAGGCCGGGATTGCAGCACGGCCACGCCCGTATTGTGGAATTTCTCGTCCGTGTAGTTCTGCCCACGGTGGCAGCGCCAGCACCCTCCGCGGCTTTCGAAAAGCCAGAGGCCGATGCGTTGACTTTCGTTCAAGGCAGCAAAATCGCCGGCCTGGAATCGGTCGACTCGGCTTCCGCCAGACAGGAGCACGCGCTCGAACGCCGCCAGCGCGCGGCCCAGGTTTTGGGCTGTCACCCCATCGGGATACGCCGTCGCAAAGTTGGCGCGGTAGCCGGCATCGGCCTGAAGTCGGGCAACTACGTCGCTGACCTGGTTGCCCATTTCCAGCGGATTGGCGATCGGTTCTAACGCCTGTTCTTCGAGCGTCTTCGTCCGACC
>DATFDL010000709.1:0-12934 GCA_035252155.1 Pirellulales bacterium
TTGGAGGATGGCCTTCCAGGCCGTCGATCGAGCGGTGACGGCCTGGAAGGCCATCCTCCGAGGCGCTCGCGCCAGCCGAACTCTACGACTTGTCTGCCCTACGGCCTAGTTCCAATGGCTTCCTTGGCTAAGGCGACGACGTTTTCGACGGTGAATCCAAAATGCTTAAACAATTGCCCGGCCGGTCCCGAGGCGCCAAAGCCTTTCATTCCCAGAAATCGGCCGCTGGCGCCGATATAGCGATCCCAACCTTGCCGCACGCCGGCCTCGACCGCCACGCGAGCGGTCACGCCCGAAGGCAAAACTTGCTCGCGATAACTCAGGTCTTGCTCGTCAAAAAGTTCCCAGCAGGGCATGCTGACCACGCGGGCCTTGATGCCCTCGCCCGCGAGTTGGTCATGAGCAGCCAGGCAAAGGGCCACTTCGCTGCCGGTGGCCAACAGCAGCACGTCGGGTCGGCCGCCCGCATCGGCCAGCACATAGCCGCCGCGGGAAACGCCCGCCGCTGAGCCATATTTCGCGCGGTCGAGGCTCGGCAAGTTCTGCCGCGTCAGCACCAGCGCTGCCGGTCGGTTTTTCCACGGTAAAATCGTGCGATAGGTCTCGGCCACCTCATTGGCGTCGGCCGGGCGGAAAGTGGCCAGCCAGGGAATGGCGCGCAGGGCCGCCAGATGTTCGACGGGCTGATGCGTCGGGCCGTCTTCACCCACGCCGATCGAGTCGTGCGTGAAAATGAAAATCGACGGCAGCTTCATGATGGCGGCCAGCCGCAGCGAGGGCCGCAGATAGTCAGCAAAGACAAAAAACGTGGCGCCGAAGGCTCGCAGGCCGCTCAACGACATGCCGTTGACGGCCGCAGCCATGCCGTGCTCGCGGATGCCAAAGTGCAGATTGCGTCCCTGGTAGCTGCCGGCCTCGAAGCTGTCGAGGCCGTTCATCATGGTCATGGTCGAAGGGGCCAGGTCGCCTGCCCCGCCCACGAACCACGGCACCGAGGCCGCGACGGCATTGATCACCTTGCCCGACGAAACGCGCGTCGCCAAGCCCTTGGCATCGGCTGGGAAACACGGAATTTTTTTGTCCCAACCCTCGGGCAACTCGCGCTTGTCAAGTAGCTTCCATTGCGCGAAGGCTTCAGGATGTTTGCAGGCGTAGTCGGCCAGCGTTGCCTCCCAAGCGGCAAATAGCTTGCCGCCGCGGCGGCCGACGCCGTTGGCGAAATCGTCTAAAACTTCCGACGGCACCAGAAACTTGGCGTCTTCCGGCCAACCGTACGCCTGCTTCGTGAGACGGATCTCGTCTTCGCCCAGCGGCGCGCCGTGGGCGCCGTGGGTGTCGTGCTTGTTTGGTGAGCCATACGCAATGTGGCTTTTGACGATGATGAGCGTGGGCCGATCTTCGGCGCGCAAGAACTCTTGATAGGCGGCGGTCAGCGCGTCGAGATCGTTGGCGTCGGCTACGCGGATGACATGCCAACCGTAACCCTCGAACCGCCGACCGACGTTTTCGCTGAAGGCCAGCGACGTGTCGCCCTCGATGGTGATCGAGTTGTCATCGTAGATCCAACAAAGATTCGCGAGCTTCAGATGCCCGGCCAGCGAGGCGGCCTCCGAAGAGACACCCTCCATCATGTCGCCGTCGCTGCATAGGGCGTAGATGTTGTAGTCGAACAGGTCGAAGCCCGGCCGATGAAACTGGGCCGCCAGCCAGCGCTGGGCGATAGCCATGCCGACGCTGTTGCCCACTCCTTGGCCCAGCGGTCCGGTGGTGGTCTCGATGCCGCTGGCCTCGCCGTGCTCCGGGTGGCCGGCGCAGCGGCTGTGCAGTTGGCGAAAACGCTGGAGATCGGTGAGCCCAATGGCCGGATCGCTGGTGGGCCGGCCGTCGGGCCCAGCCTGCCTGACGCCGGCCAAGTGCAGCACGCTGTAGAGCAGCATCGAGGCGTGTCCGCACGAGAGTACAAAGCGGTCGCGGGCCGGCCAGGCGGGCTGCCCAGGATCATACTTTAATACGCGATTCCAAAGCGTGTAGACGACCGGGGCCAGGGCCATCGGCGTGCCCGGATGCCCGCTGTTGGCTGCCTGCACCGCGTCCATAGCCAGCGTGCGGATAGTGTTGATCGAGAGTTGTTCGAGCGTCGCGGTTTCAGTCGGCATCAGCAATGTTCCGGAGGAGGAGAAATGAAATCGAGAGACAGCCGCCCTTCGGCTCACAGCCGCCCTCGGCGGTGGCGGTCGACCGCCGTTCCTGCTTGTTAAAAAGTTTAGGGATGCGCGTGTGGCACGTCAACGCTGGTGGACCGCGAACGCAGAGCTTGCTACCATACTGCAGCATGGCCAATCAATTTTTCGCCAAGAAAACTCTCGAATCGCTGGTTCACGAGATGGCAGGCGAGCACCGCCTGCGGCGCGTGTTGGGGCCGGTGGCGCTTACGGCCATCGGCGTCGGGGCGATCGTCGGAGCTGGCATTTTCGCCATCGTCGGAGAAGCGGCGCATCATACGGCCGGGCCCGCGCTGATGCTGTCGTTCGTAGTTGCCGGCATCGCGTGCGTCTTTTCGGCGCTCTGCTACGCCGAGTTCGCCGCGATGGCGCCCGTCGCGGGGTCGGCCTACACCTATGCCTACGTGACACTCGGCGAGCTCTTCGCTTGGATCATCGGTTGGGACTTGGTGCTGGAATACGCCGTGGGCGCGGCCACCGTCGCCCATTCTTGGTCTGGATATCTGCGAGATCTGCTTGCGGCGAACAAAATCCATCTTCCGAAGCTCATCGCAGAAGCACCTTTCAAATACGAAGGTGGACATTACGTCCGTACCGGCAGCCTGTTCGATGGATTGGCCTTGGCCGTCGCCGTCGCGATCACGGTGGTGCTCGTGTTGGGCATCCGCGAGAGCGCTCGCTTCAACGCGGTGATGGTAGCTGTCAAGCTCTGTATCGTGCTCTTCGTCATTCTGGTGGGAGCGTGGTGGATCAACCCCGCCAACTGGGATCCCTTCGCTCCGTTCGGGTACTCGGGCCTCAGTTTTTTCGGCTATCCGATCTTGGGCCAGCACGACGAGCACGCCAAGCCGGTGGGAATGCTGGCCGGAGCCTCGATCATTTTTTTCGCTTATATCGGTTTCGATGCCGTGTCGACCCAGGCCGAAGAAGCACGCAATCCGCGCCGCGACGTGCCCATCGGAATCATCGTGTCGCTGGCGATTTGCACGCTGCTCTATATTGCGATGGCCGCCGTACTGACGGGCATGGTGCGGTACGATGAGATTGACGTCGATGCTCCCATCTCAGCGGCGTTCGGAGCGATTGGAATGAAACGCGCACAATCGCTGGTGGCGATCGGCGCCGTGGCTGGCATGACGTCGGTCTTGCTGGTGATGATGCTCAGCCAGCCGCGAGTGCTGCTGGCGATGGCCCGCGATGGCCTGCTCCCGCCCGGCTTCTTCGCGGCCATTCACCCGAAGTTTCAAACTCCGTGGAAATCGACGATCATCACCGGCATGGTCGTGGCGACGATGGGTTCGTTACTGCCGATCGATGTGCTGGCGCAGCTCGTCAATATCGGCACGCTGTTGGCATTTGTGATCGTTTGCGCGGCAGTGCTGGTGATGCGGCGTACGCATCCCCACGTCGAGCGTCCGTTCCGGGCACCCTTCGTTCCGCTGGTACCGATTTTGGGCATTACGTTCTGCCTGGTGCTGATGTTCTCGCTGCCCTGGGAAAACTGGCTGCGGCTGGCCGGTTGGCTCGCAATCGGACTGGTGATCTACTTCGCCTACGGGCGGCGACATAGCCATCTGGGCCGCGAACTGCGTCGCGAGATCTCCACCCACGGCGTCTCGCCCGCCGGAACGCCGGCTGAATAAGTCAAGCGTAGGGTGGGCATTGCCCACCATGTTGCCGTTACTTGACACCCACGGCTCAACTATGGACGCTGTACGATAGTCGTCCCGCCATTCACACTCCTCGCCCCCGCCGTTATGAATCACTCGCGCTTCCTCGTTGCAGCTCTGTTGGCTCTTGCGGCCGGCTGTTTTTCTCGGGCCGCTGTCGTGTTCGGAGAAGAAGTGTCGTACTTCCGTTACGACGGCGGGGTGGCCGCGGAAGATCAGCAGCCATTGCCCGGTCGGCTCGACAAGAACACGCAAGCCTGGCGGGTGCCGCTCGCCTCGGGCCATTCGACTCCTTGCGTTTACGGCGACGCCATCTACCTGACGACGTTTGAAAACGATCAGTTGGCCACTGTGGCGCTCGACCGGCGCAGCGGCCGCGAGCGCTGGCGAAAGGTTGCGCCCACCACGCGGATCGAGCAATTTCACTCCACCAGCAGCCCTGCCGCCGCCACGCCCGCCTGCGACGGCCAGCGCCTCTACGTCTTCTTCGGCAGTTATGGTCTGCTTTGCTACGATCTCGAGGGAGAGCTGGTCTGGTCGAAGGAGATGGGGCCGTTCCAGGATGAATTCGGCTCGGCCAGTTCGCCGATTCTCGTCGATGAAAAGCTGCTGGTCAGCGCCGACCACGACATCCACAGTTTTCTGCTGGCCGTCGACCGCGCCACGGGCGACGAGCTGTGGCGAATTGATCGCGAGGGATTCACCCGTAGCTATGCCACGCCCGTCGTATGGGAGGCTGATGGCCGAAAGCAGATCGTTGTGGCCGGCGCGTTGCAGTTGGTGGCGTATGACCTCGACAACGGCCAAAAGCTCTGGTGGGTCAACGGGCTTGCCCGGATCGTCAACACCACGCCGGCGCAGGGGCTGGGCCTGCTCTATGTCGCCACCTGGTCGCCGGGCGGAGACACCGACGCCCGCACCGCCATGCCGCCCTGGGCGACCGCGCTGGAAAGCTGGGACGACAACGGCGACGCCAAGCTCTCGCGCGACGAAGCCAAGGATCCCGATGTGCTCGACCGTTTCTACCGGATCGACTTGAATCAAGACGGCGGGCTCGATCAAGCCGAGTGGAACAAATACGCTCGTGTCTTCGAGCTGGCCCAGAACTCGTTGCTGGCGATCCGGCCAGGCGGCTCGGGCGACATCACCGACGACGCCGTGGTGTGGGAGTATCGTAAGGGTTTGCCTTATGTGCCCAGCCCGTTGCTCTATCACGAGCGACTCTATCTGGTAAAGAATGGCGGCATTCTCACCTGCCTCGACGCCGGCAGCGGCCGGATGCAAAAGCAACTACGGCTGGCGTCGAGTGAGAACTATTACGCCTCGCCCGTGGCCGGCGACGGCAAGATCTATGTGGCCAGCGAGCCGGGCGTGGTGAGCGTGCTTGACGCCGACTCGTGCCGCGTGACATTCAAGCGCGATTTTGGCGAGCGGACGATGGCCTCGCCCGTCATCTCCGACGGCCGGGTTTATCTCCGCACGGAACAGGCCCTGTATTGCTTTGAGGGGCGTTAGTGCTCAGCTTAAAAACCAGCACTTCGCCACGTTGGCTGGCGACCGTCGAAGCAAACCTCGACGAAGTGTTGCTTGATCACGCGCATTGCGAAAAGAAAGCGGCCGGCACGGCGATGAACCTGATTTTCGCCTACGTCGACCGCATCGAGCTGGTCAAAACCCTTTCAGGCATCGTCACCGAAGAGTTGGAACATTTCAAGCTCGTGATCGACGTGCTCGCAGCGCGCGGCGTACGGTTCCGGCGGCTGAAGCCCAGCAACTACGGTGGGCAGCTTGCCCAGCTCGTGCGAACCCAAGAGCCACAAAAGGCGGTCGATCGCTTGTTGGTGGCGGGATTGATCGAGGCCCGCTCGTGCGAACGGTTCGCCCTCTTGAAGGACCGGCTCGCCGACCGGACGCTGGCCGCGTTTTATCAAAGCCTGTTTGAGTCCGAGGCGCGGCACCATGCGGGCTACGTGCAATTGGCCAAGCTCTTTGCAGACGAAGACGAAGTCGACCGGCGGCTGGAAGAACTGGCCGTCGCCGAGGCCGCGATCATCGACCGCGGCGACGTACTGCCGCGAATGCATAGTTGAGGGTCTTCGAGGAGAACACCATGAATTCCATGCTTTGCGCCACGATGCTCGCCGCGGTTTTGGCGGCCGCCCCCGACGAGCGGACGAAAGCGATTTTGAACGATCGTCAATCGGTCGAAGGCGACGGCTACTGGATTTACAACGATCTGCCGCGGGCCTTCGACGAGGCGCGGAAAGAGGGAAAACCTCTCGTGGTCGTCCTGCGTTGCGTTCCATGCGCCGCCTGTGCCCAGCTCGATGCCGATATCGTGCGCCGCGATCCGACCGTTCAAGGCCTGCTCGACGAGTTCGTCTGCGTGCGGATCGTCAATGCCAACGGCCTCGATTTGTCGCTCTTTCAATACGATTACGATCAATCGTTCGCCGCGTTTTTTCTAAATGCCGATCAGACGATCTATGGGCGCTTTGGCACGCGATCGCATGAAACCGAATCGAGGCGCGATGTCTCGATCGAAGGGTTCGCTCGCGCGTTGGAAGGGGCGCTTGAGCTGCACCGCGCGTACCCGAAAAACCGAGCGGCGCTGGCCGGCAAGCGCGGCCCCGAGGCGGCGGTCAAAACGCCCGAGCAGTTTCCGTCGCTCAAAGGACGCTACGGCCCGCGCCTCGCAGCCGAAGGCAACGTGGCGGCAAGCTGCATCCATTGTCATCAAGTCGGCGAGGCCATCCGCCGCGAGTTCCGCGACCGGGGTGAGGCTATGCCCGAACGGGTGCTCTTTCCGTATCCGTTGCCGAACGTGTTGGGCCTGACGCTCGACCCGAAGCAAAAAGCGCGCGTGGCCGAGGTGGAGGCGGGTTCGACGGCGGCAAACGACGGCTTCCGTGATGGCGACGAACTGATTTCGCTCGAAGGGCAGCCTCTGTTGTCGATCGCCGATGTGCAGTGGGTGCTGCACAACGCGGCCGAAGCGGGCCGGCTGGAGGCCGAGGTGCGCCGCGGCGACCAACAAATCTCGATACCGCTCACGCTTCCGCCGGGTTGGCGGCGGCGCGGCGATCTTTCGTGGCGGGCCACCACTTGGGACCTGCGGCGCATGGCGGCCGGCGGAATGGTGCTGAGCAGCCTCTCGGCTGACGAGCACCGCCAGGCCGGGCTGACTGACGGATCGCTCGCACTGCGCGTCAAATACCTGGGCGAGTACGGCGAGCATGGCGCCGCCAAGCAGGCAGGTTTTCGCAAGGGAGACATTGTGATCGAGGTCGACGGCCGGCGCGAACCGCTCAGCGAATCGGGAGTTTTGACCACTTTGGTGAATCGAACTCGCCTCGGTCAAAAAGTCAAAGTGAATGTGCTTCGCGACGGAGGCCGCGTATCGTTGGAACTGCCGATGCAATAGCTTCTTCGTCGGCCGTTTGGAACACGCATTGCATAAACCGCTTCAGGTGATACGCCATCCAAGTCGGAGGGAGAAATGAAACGTATCCATCAGACGCTGGCCGCGGTGATTATCGCGTCGGTCGCCGCTCTGGCCGGCTGTAGTGAAAACTGGAAATCAAACCCCAACCAGCCGACATCGCGCGCTGAGCAAAACACCACGGCCGAGGAAGTCGCGCCCAGCGGCGCCGCCGAAACGCAGGGCCGATAGCTGAGTGGTTCGTCCGAATCATCACCGCATCTTGCCGAGCTTAATGGTCGGCCGACCGCACTGCCGGCATTCTGCCTAAAATCGGCTCAAGCCCTACAACCCTCATCTGCCGATGAACCCCTATACGGGGAAAATCGGGAACAACCCGATTCGTTTGCCAATCGGACGTTTGCTTCGTTGGCGGCAGGGGGGATGGTTTTCATGGGCAATAGGCTCTTCGGCGTTCGCGGCCAGTGGCTGGCGGCCGTCGTGCTTTTGTGTCTGGTGGCGGGCTGCCATAGTCCGCAGCTCGGCGGACGCGATTGGGCGCCGCCGCCCAATCACTTTCAGCCGAAGCTTCCGCCCGCGCCTCCGCCGGGCGTGCCACGCGAGCTCTCGAAAACGGCCTTGCCCGATTACGTAATCGAGCCGCCCGATATTTTGTTGATCGACGCCGTCAAGGTCGTGCCGAAGCCGCCCTATCGCGTCGAGACGCTTGACGTGCTCACGGTGCAGGTGCCCGGAGCGTTTCAGGAACACCCGATTGAAGGCACCTACGAGGTGCAGCCGGGCGGTTTCCTCGACCTCGGTCCGCCGTATGGCACGGTCAAAATCGTCGGTCTGGAATTGGCACAAGCCACCGAGGCCGTCAAGGAGCATCTCAAGCAATTCTTGCAGTTGCCCGAAGTGTCGATGGGGCTGGTACAGTCGGCCGGGCGGCAGCAAATCGCCGGCGAGCACCTGGTCGGGCCTGACGGCAAAGTAACGCTGGGCAGCTACGGCAAGGTGCATGTCACGGGGCTGACGGTCGCCGAGGCGAAGCGGGCGATCGAAGCTCACCTGTCGCAGTTTCTGGAAAGTCCCGAAGTGGCCGTCGACCTCTTTGCCTATAACAGCAAAGTGTATTACGTGGTCACTCAAGGGGCGGGTTTGGGCGATGGGGTCGTTCGACTGCCAGTGACGGGCAACGAAACCGTGCTCGACGCAATCGCCCAGGTCAATGGCCTCGATTCGGTGTCGTCGAAGCGCATTTGGATTGCGCGGCCCGCACCTGCCGGCGCCGGCTGCCATCAGATATTGCCGGTCGATTGGTATGCGATCACCACACGAGCCGATACGGCGACTAACTATCAGCTCATGCCAGGTGACCGATTGTTCGTCGCTCACGACCGCCTGGTGGCGCTCGATACGGCATTGAGCAAGTTCACCGCGCCGTTCGATCGGATGTTTGGCGCAACCTTGCTGGGAACCAACACGGTTAAGAGCATCAAGTTCTTCAGCCGCTTTAGTGGGCTGGGCGGACTTGGCAGTGGCTTCTAGAAGTCACGGCAGCATGGACCGATGGACTGCAACACAACGAGCATGACGATGCGAGGGATCAAGAAATCGCCTGAGCAACCTTTGGGGGTCGGCGCGGCTATAGCCCTGTTGGCCGTCTGGTTGGCGGTTGGGGCAGCCGGCTGTTCAATGCACACCAGCAAAAAGAAGTGTCCGCCCCACGACGGCGATTGCGTGATCCTTCCGACGGGCCTTTGTGGCGGCTATTACCCGACCTGCTGGCGGATGTGGCCGGCAGAGTGCCCAGGTTGTCCGGTGTCGCCGGAAGGAGCGCCGATACTGGGGCCCACGCCGGTTTTCGAGCCTCCTGTAGAAGGCGAGTTGGTGGTGCCGCCTTTCCAATCGAAGTCGGGCAGGCCAACGAATAAACCGCCTCGCAAGAACGATCTGGTCAGCCACCGCCGCGCGCAAGGGGTCAGCAGCAGAGTCGATCACGCGGCGCCGACCCTCCCGCGATTGGGCGGCAAACCGCCCATCCCGACAGGTGACGCCAAACCTCCCGAGCCATCTCGCCAGCCGGAAAAATCTCCTGCTCGCGACCCGAACGAAATTCCGTCCAGCGGCGGCATTGACCTCATGATGGCGCCCCCGACGGCGCCGCTGCTGAGCGTGCTGGCTGGCGGGCCTTCGTCGCCAACGCGTGCGACGTTGCAGGTTCGCCGCGAAGCCGGGCAAGCCGCTCCTGTCGATCATCCCGCGGTGGCCTGGCTTTTCAGTTCGGCGAATTCGGCCGAGACCACGCAGGGCCCGCCGCGGGAAACTTCGGCTTCGCCCGCCGCAAGCCGATAAGATGGCGGCGCTTGAGTTAAATCGGCGGAGCGGCTACTTTCGCACGCCCTCGGGCAGCGCCAGCGTAACGGGAACCGGCAACGGCAGATATTTGCCGTTCACCTCCCAAACCGTCGGCAGCCGCTTGATCGAGCGCAACATGTCGACCGCCTTCACCCAGCATTCCTCGAGGATCGCCTGCCGCGGGTCTTTGCCACGAAAATCATACTCGTAAATCACTGTATCCGGATGAAACGGATCGTTTCGGACGGTGCGCACCAGATAGGCGGTGTGGTACTTGGAGAATGTGCCGCCGAACGATACGGTGGCGGCGGTCGAGCCGTCGGGGGCGACGATGGCGACGGTTCCTTCGAGGCCGGGCGGCCGGTAGACGGTCTGGTTACCGATGAGTTGATCAAGGGTTTCGATCTGCTTGGTTGAGACGCGCAGCTTCCAGTCGCCCGAACCCGCAGGACGTCCTTCGGTGCCGAGCACGGTGGCGATGGCCTCCCGCAGCTCGGCGTCGTGCGTCACATCACCGCTGTCGAGCTCGATTTTGACCGGCGTCTGGCGGTCGAAGGCAGGTTTGCCGCCGGCGGGTTGAAGCGGAATCTGGACCGCGAACGCCTGGCCGGTCTTCACAGACCACCACGAGCGGCCGTCGGGCGAACCCACGGGAATCACCGCGCCCTTAGAATGTTGCGGCATGTTCAACGCCACAGTGGGGGTCAGCGTGTCGAGATCCCAAACCTTGCCGTCGTGAAGCACATGGTTCGGTCCCGCCCAATAGACAGGCGGGCCGTACGATCGCGTGCTGAAGGTGGCGATCTGCTCTCCGCTGTCGAGTTGCCAGACATGCACGTCGTGCCGCTCATGGACAGGGCTGGTGCTCGGCTGCCGAGGCCCGCCCGCGTAGCGCACGCCGGCCATCCGCCGGCCATCGGGAGAGATCGCCAGATACAGCCAATCTCCCTCGGGTCCCAGTCGCCCGCGTACCTCGCCGGTGGCGGCGTCAAAGATTTCCAAATACTTGCCGTCGACGGTCGCTACGACCCAGTTTCGCGCGGGCGAAATGGCGGCAGGCAGGTCGAGCTTTTCGCCGACCGTCAGTGCGGCGGCATCGGCCTTCGGATCCCAAAAATGGAGTTGACCATCGCGAATCACGAGCAGTCGATTGCCGGCGGTCCAGGCGAACCATTTATTAAAGCTGGGCAGTGCGGCCAGGGTGCGCAGCGTTTCAGCCGCCGGTTCGAGAACGGCGACTTTGCCAATGGTTTCCGGTATTTTGCCGCTCACCTGGATCGCCAAGACGCCCGACGGCGAAACGTCGGCCCGCATGGGCAGCACATACCCCAATGCCTGCTTGAAATCGCACTCCGCGGCGAGCGGCACGCGCTGGCCGATCGGTTTTCCGGTAACCGGATCGAAACTGCCGAACTGAAATTGGTAGACCAGTTTTCCGGCAGGCGAACTTCGATCGGGCACCTGGGTGTAAGTCAGATACCGATCGCGGCACCCATCGAAGAGCAGCAGCGGGAAATTGCCACCCACGTCGACCACTCCGGCAACCGGGCTGGTGTCGGGCAAGGCCCCATCGGGCACCGACCATTCGACCGGCGGAAAAATGGCCACCGGTGGTGGAAGAGGCCCCGCGTCGGCAGGCGCCGCCGGCGCGCCCGCTTGGCCGCCGAGCCCCGCCGCATTATCCACGGGCCTGGCGGCCGGCACATTCGCCGCGTCGTTCGCTCGATTGGAACAACCTGCGAGAGCGATGAGCGGAATCGCCAGCAAACACACGGCGGCAGCGGGCAGCGCGCCTTCCGTCATCTGGCTTCGACTTCTGACCGAACGAAATTGGTTCGCTTGCATTTCAAAATACCAACGCCGTTGTTTAGCACGATGCGCCCGTCGCCACCAGCAGCCGGCGACAACACCTGCGCCGCGATAGTGAAGTCGGATTATAGCAGGCTGATCCACGATTGAGGCGGGGCGTTTCCCCTGGAACTTTCACGTGCTACAATCGCGGCTTTCTCGAAAGACGCGAACAGCATGACAGATCGCATGAAGATTGCCGTGATTGGCGGCGACGGTACGGGACCCGAGGTGGCGGACGAAGGGCTCAAAGTGCTCGAAGCCGTCGCCTCGTTGGAAAAGTTCAAGTACGAATTGACGCCGTATGATTTCGGCGGCGACCGCTATCTGCGGACCGGCGAGATACTGCCGCCCGGAGCGGTGGACGAGCTGCGCACATTCGATGCCATTTATCTGGGCGCTGTCGGCCACCCCGACGTGCCGCCCGGCGTGCTCGAAAAAGGGCTGTTGCTCGAATTGCGGTTTCAACTCGATCAATACATCAACCTTCGCCCGGTGCAGCTTTTTCCCGGCGTCGAAACGCCGCTGAAAGGCAAGGGGCCGGATGACGTCAACTTCGTAGTGGTCCGCGAAAATACCGAAGACCTTTACTGCGGCGTGGGCGGGTTTTTGAAGAAAAACACGCCCGACGAGGTGGCCAGTCAAACGGCCGTCTATACGCGCAAAGGCTGCGAACGCTGCATCCGATGGGCGTTTGAGTTCACGCGGCGGCGGAACAACCCCAAGAAGATGCTCACGCTGGTCGCCAAGACCAACGTGCTCACCTACGGGCATGACCTGTGGTGGCGCACGTTTCAGGACGTGGCCCGCGAGTATCCCGACATCAAGGCCGACTACAACCACGTCGACGCTTGCTGCATGTGGATGGTCAAAAATCCCGAATACTACGACGTGATCGTAACCACGAACATGTTCGGCGACATCATCACCGACCTGGGCGGCATTCTGCAGGGCGGCATGGGTGTGGCGGCCGGCGCAAACCTGA
This sequence comes from Pirellulales bacterium, assembly GCA_035252155.1. Taxonomy (GTDB): domain Bacteria; phylum Planctomycetota; class Planctomycetia; order Pirellulales; family JAICIG01; genus JAICLL01. The sequence goes on from DATFDL010000709.1 coordinate 12,508, forward strand.
ACCCCGACGCGGGCGGCACCAGTATGTTCGAGCCGATGGGCGGCAGCGCGCCCAAGTACACCGGCCAGCACGTGATCAATCCCATCGCCGCGATCAACGCCATGGCGATGCTGCTGGAGCACACCGGCCAGCCGCAAGCCGGAAAACGAATCATCGAAGCGATTAAAACCGTCACCGGCACGAAGATGAAAAGCCAGGCCGCCGGGAAGATGGGGTACTCGACTCAGCAAGTGGGCGATCTGGTGGTGCAATCGCTGGATTGATGAGTGACGGCGCGACACGGCGAAGGGGCGACGCGGCGAAGGGGCGACACGGCGACGGGGCGACACGGCGACGGGGTGACACGGCCAAGGGGCCGGTGGCTGGGGCCGAGCTTTGGCGATGCCCCGGCGACCAAACAACCGGGGCATCGGCAAGCCTCTGCCCC
>DATFDL010000710.1:0-4613 GCA_035252155.1 Pirellulales bacterium
AGCGGCCGCGAACTCTGGCGCTATCGCCACGACGGGCATTCGGTTGTGCCACGCCCGGTGTTCGGGCACGGCCTGATTTACGTTTGTTCCGGCTATTGGACGCCGCGGCTGTACGCCTTGCGGGCCGGCGGCCAGGGCGACGTGACCGAGACACACCTGGCTTGGTCCGCCCGCCGCGGCGTGCCTCACACGCCGTCGCCGCTATTGGTGGGCGACGAGCTGTATTTGGCCAGCGATATGGGCGTGGTCACCTGCCTCGACGCACGCACTGGCCAAGAGCATTGGCGGCAGCGATTCAGCGGGGCGTTCTCGGCATCGCCGGTCGAGGCTGCCGGACGTATCTACTTCACCAACGAAGAAGGAACGACCTTCGTCGTCTCACCGGGCAGCCAGTATGAATTGTTGGCGGTCAATCAGGTCGCCGGCCGTGTACTTGCGACGCCCGCCTGCGCCGGCCGCTCGCTGTTTCTGCGCACTGACACAACCCTCTATCACATTCAGGACACTGCCACAGCGGCCTCCACCGCACGGCCGTAAGCCGCAGGCAGGAAGGCAAAAAAATGGAGGGCAAAAAAAGAAGAAGAGATGAGTAGGCGGAGCGATATCTGGCTCCTCTCATCATTTCTCTCATCATTTTTTTGCCTTCAATCTTTTTGCCTGTTCCCCGCCGCCCCCTACGGCGCACGCTCCTGCTACGGCGCAGCCGGTGGAGCAACTGCCGCAGCCGTTGCCCGCGGCCTCGGCGGTTCCGCAGCCCGGTCCACAGCCGTGCGTCAACGTCTCAGCGAACGACCGCACTTGGGCGTGCGAGTCGTAGATTTCCGCCAACTCGCCGGTTAATGCTTCCAATTCGGGCCATGGCGGCCCCAGAAAATAGAAGATGAGCGTCCGCCCGTCAAACAGGTGCTCGACGTCGAGCAGGGCCACCTCGAGCTGCAACTCGGCCAGCCGCTGGCGGCAGGCGTCGTAGGCAGCCTGGCGGTTTTTGTCGAGCCGTGCCGCCAGTAGCTGGTCTTCGACCGTCATTCCCCGCACGATCGAGCCGTCGGCCTCCGCCTGGCTATCGAAGGCGGGCGGGGCTACCACCTCGCCCGTTTCCAGTCCTCTGGCAGTCCGCACGATCACTCGTGCTCCGCGCGGAAAGCGGGTGGCGTCGGACGAACGAAACCGTCCGACGTTACCTAACGTGCCGATGCGAACCAGGTGAAAACGTGCCATGGCCCTCATTCTGCCTTAACCGCCGAGCCGCGGCAACACGATGTTTCGATACATCGCGATCAGGACACTTGGCACAGCCGCCCTCGCCTGTGTTTCGCCGACGCAGTCGGCGGCGCCGAAGTAGTCGCGGCGACCGGTTCCCATGCTGATTTCTGATAGCGGGCCTCTTGTCGGGCGGAGTTTAGGTGGCGAGTTATCGTTGACGCCAAACCAGCCATAATTCTGGGGGGGTATTGTGATTCTTTCGTCTTTCGCAATCGGTCCCCAGCCGGCGGGTTTTTGGCATCTTTGCGGGTGAAGCCGCGGGGCGTGCAAGATTAGGGACTCGGCATTCAGGATTCAGGGGGGGTTGACATCAACATCGGTAACTGTGGGAACCGCCATGTGGCACAGCCGCCCTCGGCAGTGTCGCCGACGCCAGTCGGCGTCGCGGAACCAGCCGAGGGCGGCTGGTCCACATGCGGATTTCGAGCGGCACCCGAGTCCATTACTGGTCTTCAAATCCAATCACAGGCCCTACGGAGCGATCGCGCCTGTTCTACTCGCGGCGGCGTCCGCATCGATGGCCTCCGACGGCGCTTGCAGGCGGCTGGCCACAATCCGCGACAATCGTTCGGCGCCGGCTTTCGTCAAGTGGGCCTGATCGGTAAACAGGCGATCGGGGATCGCTTCTTCCAAGTCGATTACCGTCGGCGGGTTGTCGGGAAATGCCCGGTTCAAAACCTCATAGAGGCAGGGCTTGGCGTTGGGCGGAACGAGGCTGCGCAACGTCGATCGCAGCGGCATGATGACCAAATAGACGTCAGCCCCCAACTGACGATAGGCCTGAATCATCCGCACCAAGCTCTGCGCCTGGGCGCCGTCGGGGTCGTAGCTAGCGGCTTTGAATTGTCCCTGCCGCCGCCAATAGTCGGCCTGGTCCTGAGCGAACCGGCTCTCGGCGTCATTCATGTTCCACAGCCAAAGCGGATCTTCATCCCAAGGCTCCGTGGCCGGCGGGCGAAGCTTCTCGGCGGTTGCGCCAGCCGAATACATAGCCCCCAGACGCCAGGCATAAATCATCGAACGCAAAAAGTGCTCGACCATGGCATGGTTGCGAACAATCCAGTGCCGCGGAAGTTTGTTTAGCGCGGGCAACTGGGGCAAATGCGATTTCAGACCCCTCCGGCGCCGGCCCACCACGCGCGCCTGCGCCACGACCGGCTCGTCGCCCAAATAGCGCTCGCCCACAAGCATTTGAGGATGCACGCCCAGCACCACCGTGGCCGGCTTCATGCTGCAAAAAAACACCGGGTGCATCACGCTCTCGATGTTTTCGAAGCTCATGCCGGCTCCCGATAGCACGATCCAGCGATCGGCCGTCGTGGCGCGGGCATCTAGAAACCTGCGTTGGATGCCGGTGGCTGTGGTCGAAACCCCCATGTAGACACCCAACCGCGTGCCATGCGGCAATTGCCCGGTCTGATACAAGCGATCGATGGCCGACATCCGGCTCCAGATGCGTTCGTACATCGGCCCGCCGAGCGGACGTTGGCGCGGGTGCACCCGGGCGGCGTCTTCGCCCAGCGCGAAGCCGAGCACGAAGTGCATCGCCACGAAAATCATCAGGCCCAGCGCCATGACGACCAGCACGCCGCCCAACCGCGTGGGCTGAATTGCCAGCGGCCACAGCAGCCTAGAAACCCTGGTAAATGAACTGCGCACCACTTTCACCCAACAAGTAGACCAACATCAATTGAACGACCACCCACAGCAGCCGTGGCACGAACTGCCAGGCCGGAATCGGGGCGGTCTCGGACTTCGGCTCACTCATGTTTTCTCCTCACGCCACAATCCCGAGGTAGTCCCGGCCCTTGTGGCCGGCCTCGGGTCCTCCACCGCCGGGCACAAGGCCCGGAGCTACCGGCACTAAATAAGGTCGGTTTCATTATTTCTTGGGCCAGCTCGCTACCACCAGCGTGGCCGCCACAAATGCCTGCGTCAAGACAACCGCCAGCACGCGCACCACGCGGCTGGCGCGGTAGCGATTGAACGCTTCGCGACTGAGATGTTTTTGCAGCCAGGCGCGGTACCCATTGACGGTCACCAACCCGCCGGCGTGGAGCGCGCCCCATAGCAACCATCGCCCGTTCAACTCGTGCCACAGACCGCACAACAAGAACGACACCGTAAAAGCCACCGCAGCGCACCGCAGCGCCGCTTGCGGCCCGGTGCGGCGGAGCAGCGCGAGCTGCACCGGAATGAACAAGTTGCGGTAGATGAACCGCGACAGCGACATGTGCCAGCGGTCCCAGAAGTCGATCAGGTTCCGTGCCACGTAGGGCCGATTGAAATTCTCGGGCGTGGCGACCCCCATCAGCCTGCCCGCACCCACGGTAATATCGCTGTAAGCGCTGAAGTCGAGGTACAGCCACAGATAAAACATCAGGGCCTCGACCGCCAGATAAGGATACGGCACCTTGAACTGCGTGAGAAAGACGTTTTCGATCAAGCTCGCCAACACGAACTTCTTGAACAGCCCGTGTGCGATCCGCTCGACCCCGCGCAGGGCGTCGGAGGCGGTCAGCGGCGGCGGCACGCCGGGCTGGGCCACAAAGTCGGCATAGCCCTGAATCGGCCCCGCCGCCAACATGTGAAAGGGCAGCAGATAGTTGATCGTCGAGGGCAAATCGGGAGCCGGATGCCGGCCTTCGCGCATTAGTCGCAGGACCTCCACCAGCCGCAGCGCCACGTACGAAAACCCGATTGCCCCCAACACCGCCTTGAGCGGCAGCACGCGGGCGCTGGTCAGCCCGAGGGCGTCGAGCGGCCGCTTCCATTCGTCCGAATCGTAAAGCTCGGTCGCCGACAGCTTGTGAAGGACGAACAGACCGAGCACTGCGAGCCCGCCCGCGATGAGCGGCGCCGCACCCAGCCGCCGCGACCGCACCGCGCGCAAGCCGATCCAAGCGATTAACACGCCGGAACACGCCATGCCCCACCCCGAACCCACGACCAGCGCCGCCGCATCAGCGAAGGCGTATCGCTGGATCAACGACCACATGCGATCGGGGTCGGGCATGCGCAACAGCAGGCCGAGAAAAGCCAGGTTAACGGCCGCCCAGGCCCATTTGCGCAACACCGCCGACGTGATCGGCACAAGCACCAGCACCGCGACCGCCAGGACGCACCAGAAACCCGGCTGGTAAAGGTCGAGTGGAGATCGATCCATCGCGTGTCGGAATGTGCGTACTAACGGCCGGCCACAAGGGCCGGAGCTACCTCGCGCTCGCGAGCTCAGACTTTCTGTTGCAGGCGGGCTTCGATCAACCGCGCGAGTTCGCCGGCGTTCTGCCAGCCGGCAATTTCAGAGTTGGTGAATTGAATGCCGAACTCGCGTTCGGCATGCACCATCA
>DATFDL010000711.1:0-6183 GCA_035252155.1 Pirellulales bacterium
GCCCGCGACGTCGTTCAAGACACCTTCCTGCGGCTTTGCCAGCAAGACCGGGCCAAGCTCGACGGGCATCTGGCAGCCTGGCTCTTTCAGGTCTGCCGCCATCGAGCCCTCGACGTTCAGCGAAAGGAGAAGCGAATGCAAGCCATCGCGCCGGAACAATTGGAGGACCGCATCGCCGGCCTCGATTCGTCGCAGACGGCTGAACGGCACGATGAACACCAGACGGTGCTCGCGCTTTTGGCGTCGCTGCCCGAAAAACAACAAGAAGTCGTGCGGCTGAAATTTCAAAACGGCCTGAGCTATCGCGAGATCAGCGAAGTGACGGGCCTCAGCGTGTCGAACGTCGGCTACCTGTTGCACACGGCGCTCAAGCAGATTCGCCGGCGGCTTAGCGATGATTGCGATTGCGAAACATTCAAACAAAAAACACCAGCCTCGGGTGACGTATGAATCCTGAACTGACCGGCGACAACAACCACGAGCCGTTGCCCTACGAAGCGCGGCTGACCGCTTACGTGCTCGACGAGCTCGACGCGGCCGAGCGCGCCGAGGTCGAAGCCGAGCTCGCGCGCTCGGAGCAGTGCCGAGCTGCGGTGGTGGAGATTCGCCTCGCGGTCGAACAGGTGACCGCCGCCTTGGCCAGCGAGCCGGTCGGCGCGCTTTCGTCAGCCGCGCGGCAAGCCATTGAGCAAGCGATCAAGACTTCGCATGCCGGTCGCGAACGATCGAAGTCGAAGCCGCGCGCCGCGAATGCCCGGCCGTTCGCCCGACGTTTCCGTCGCTACGCTGTGGCGGCGGCCCTCTTGGCGATGTTTGGTGTTGGGGCGGTCATGATCCTCCCGGCGGTGCAGCCGGCGCGCGAAGCCGGTAGATCGAGTTACCGCAGCGAGGTTGCCTCTCTCCCGGTCCGCTATGAACAGATGGGCGGCGGAATTTCACACCCGGGAGTTCAAAGCGAGCACGCAGTGGCGTCAGCCGCGGAGGGCAAATTCCTCGTGTCTGACGGGTCGGTCCGCTTCTCGGATGAAGCAATTAGTTCGAAGACCTATCAGCGGCTAAGCGATGGTCGCGACGCTGCAACTGCGGAACCAGCGAACCGTTCGTTCAGCCTGAGCACTAGGGGGGGTCCGTCCGAGGTAAGCGCTCCTCTGGCGAAGACAGATCGCGGAGGATATATCGTTCAAAAGCCAAGGTATGAAACGAAGACATCGTCGAGTAATTCTACTTACGATCTCGATGGAGATAGCAACCGAATTCGGCCGGGGTTCGTGGCCAGTCAGCCCGAAGACGTAACGCACAACACCGAAGCCTACGACCGCATCTACGAAAACCCCTTCCTCGATGTGCGACAGAATCCGCTTTCGACGTTCTCGATCGACGTAGATACGGCCTCGTATGCCAATGTGCGGCGGTTCTTGAACGGCGGGTCGCTACCGCCGAAGGACGCGGTGCGGATCGAAGAGATGCTTAACTACTTTACCTATCACTATGAGCCGCCGGCCGATGATCGGCCGTTCGCCGTTCACGCCGAGGTGGCCGCCTGCCCGTGGCAGCCCAAACATCGGCTGCTAAGGATCGCGCTCAAAGGCCGCGAGATCGCTCTGGAAAACCGCCCGGCCAGCAACCTGGTGTTTCTGGTCGATGTGTCCGGCTCGATGGACAGCCCCGACAAATTGCCACTGCTAAAAAATGCCTTGAAGTTGATGATCGACAAGCTGGGCGAGAACGACCGCGTGGCGATGGTTGTTTACGCCGGGTCGTCGGGCCTGGTGCTGCCCTCGACCTCCGGCCAGTTCAAAGAGACGATTCTCGCGGCGCTTGACCGCTTGCAGGCCGGCGGCTCGACGAACGGCGCCTCGGGCATTCAACTGGCCTATCAAACCGCCCGGCAAAATCTGATCGCCGGCGGCACGAACCGCGTCATCCTGGCCACCGATGGCGACTTTAATGTCGGCATTACCGATCAAGGCGCGCTGACGCGGCTGATTGAAGACGAAGCCAAGAGCGGCGTTTTCTTAAGCGTGCTGGGCTTTGGCACGGGCAATCTCAAAGATTCGACCATGGAAAAGCTGGCCGACCGCGGCAACGGAAACTACGCCTACATCGACACGATCAATGAAGCTCGCAAGGTGCTCGTCGAGCAGTTGGGCGGCACGCTGGTGACGATTGCCAAAGACGTGAAACTGCAGCTAGAGTTCAACCCGCGGCGAGTGGCGGAGTACCGTTTGATCGGCTACGAGAATCGTCTGCTGCGCAACGAAGATTTTAACGACGACACCAAGGACGCCGGCGAAATTGGGGCCGGGCACACCGTGACGGCCCTGTATGAGTTAGTGCCGTCCGGCGTCGAGACAGGCCTGCCAGCCGTAGACGAATTGAAGTATCAGCGCACCGTCGAACCGACCGAGGCCGCGGCCAGCGACGAGCTCGTCACGCTCAAACTGCGTTACAAAGAACCTGACGGCCAGCAGAGCAAACTGATTACCACGGTCGTGCAAGACTCGGATCGCGCCTACGCCCAGGCGAGCGAAGATTTTCGCTTCGCGGCGGCGGTGGCCGGCTTTGGCTTGGTGTTGCGAGACAGCCAATATCGCGGCGACTTGACCTTAGGCGCGGTGCAAGAGCTCGCCGTCGCCAGCCGCGGCGCCGATGAAAACGGCTACCGCGCCGAGTTCATCAGCTTAGTCAAACAGGCCCAGACGCTCGGCGGCCGGTGATGATGCTCCGTCGGATGGACTTCCAGGCCATCTATTTCGGCATTTCTTCTGACCGGGTGGCTGGGGCAGAGTCGCGGGAGGCCGCGTTGATTTATCGACAGATTCCGAGTTGGATTAGGTCGTTTGCCGCTGTTTCAGTTCTTTGATCCGTCTTCCTTATTCAGGTGCCGGCGCAGGTATCGTGCGCGTTCGATGTTGCGGTCTAGCAGGGCAATCCATACTTCAGCCTCGGCCAAGTAGAACTTCGCCGCAAAGTACTGAGTTTCTTCGCCGCCCCTGATCCCATTCCGCCAGAGCGCCTCAACCTTACTGAATAATTGCTGCATCCGGTCGCGATGTCTCCGCAACGCCGCGAGTTCCTCCTCCTTGTTTTCCGCCAGCGCTCGCTCGGCCTCAACCCAACGACGTGACCAAATGTAACAGTCCGCGGCAACAGCAGTTCCCGCCTTGTAGGATGCCTCCCATGCCATGTACCCTCCTTCGGCGGCTTCAGCCAGATTTTGCAACAGCGCCGCATCGACTTCCGGAGAGGCGACATCCTGCGGCTGGGCAGCTTTGGCGTCGCGCGCCGGCGCCCCCTGCTGCTCGGCCCGCGCCCGCGACTGGCGAACGCCTAAATGCCATTCGATCGCGCCGCCCACGAACAGCACAACCATCGCCGCAATCAAGATGCTCTTTTTCATCGTCGAGTCCTCCCAAGGTGGCCCCGTGATTAAACGTTGAACACGCGTCGATAAGCGCCGGCCGCCGATGGCAGCGCCATAGCCCGGCGACGCCGCATGCCCCAGCCGCAGCAGCACTCGGGCGTAACTCGTCGCCTCGCGGTGTCCCCGGCGACGAACTGCATCGTCGCAAGCCCATTCGCCGCATTCGTCAAAATGGCGCACCGCCCACCAAGCGAGCGGATTAAACCAATGCGGCAACGCCAGAATTCGCGCCAGCAGCGACTTGAACAGATCGCCTCTGGCCACGTGCGCCAGCTCATGCTCCAAGATTGCCGCCCGCTCGGCGGGGCTCAACTCTCGCCATAAAGCTTCGGGCACAAGTAGCCGGTATTCGCCCCATGCGCGGCAGATCAATGGGCCCGCATCGCGCGTGATGCAAAGCCGAACCGGTCGCCGCACCCGATGTTCCGCGATCAAATCGAGCCATTGTTTCTGCCATTCGCTTAACGGCGCCGTGCCGATGGGCAGATTGCGCAGGAAGCGGATGTAGCCAAAAAGCCAACGAGCCACGAAGACCGCCATGCCGAGCGCCCAACCTATGACGCCGACCATCGACCAGGAGAGCAGGGATGGGCGATGGGCGGCCGATGGGGGAGATCCGATTGGTTTCGCCGCCGGATGCGAGATTTCATTCGGTAGCGGGACCGATGCAGCACCCGCGTGAGCCAATTCGGTCGGCACACCGATGGGAAACTCAACGCGCCGAGCCACGGGCGGCGGCGCATCGAACCACGGCACGACAATCGGCACTCGCATGAAGAGCCAGCCTGAAACGAGCACCAGAAGCCATGCGATCCGGTGCAGTCGTGGCGAGCGAAATCGCATGCCGCGCAGCACCAGGAATACGACCATCGCCGTCACCGACAAAATGGTCGTCGTCCGCAGCAATTGTGCGAGTAGCAAGGCGGCCATTTCGTTCACCGTCACCGGGAGTTCAAAGTTTTCGCTTGCGTTCGTCGCCGGCTAATCGCGATTCGGCTTCAGAAATCAGCCGCTTGAGTTCCTTGACTTCGGCCGCCGACAGCGAGCGCTCGCGCACCAGGTGGGCCACCAGAGGCACAACGCCACCGCTCACGCGTTTGACAAGCAAGTTTAAATCTTGCGCGCAGATATCCTCGCGTGAGACGGCGGGCTGGTACCGCGCGGGCCTTTCGTCGCCGCGAGTCACCAGGCCTTTCTTCACAAGTCGATTGAGCCGGGTTTGCACCGTCGTATAGCCGATGGGAAGCGCCAGCGACCGATGAGCTTCGGAAAGGGTGACCGCGCCCTCGCGCCACAGCATTTCGAGCAATTCCATTTCGGCTGCGGAAAGCCGCGGCAGGGTCCGGCGGGTCCGGGGCTTCGTACTGTTCTTTATGACTCGTGTCATAAGCCCCATTCTATGACGAACGTCATAAATATCAAGCACTGCGGCGGAATCCGCGAGCTTGTAGCCGAATTAGATCTGAAAATTCGCGTCGGGCTCGAGCTCGTCGGTCTCGGCCCGCATGCGAAGCTTCGGCTTTTCGAGCACCACAGTGGTGTGAGGCGCCACGCTCCGCGTCAACCAGACGCTCGAACCGATCACGCTGTCGTGACCGATTACCGTCATGCCGCCCAGCACCGTGGCGTTGGCGTAGATCACCACACGGTCTTCGATGGTCGGGTGCCGCTTGGTGCCGCGCACCAGGTTGCCTTCGCCGTCGGTCGGAAAGCTTAAGGCGCCCAAGGTCACACCCTGGTAGAGCTTCACGTGGTCGCCGATCTCGCAGGTTTCGCCGATCACCACGCCCGTGCCGTGGTCGATGAAGAAATGCCGGCCGATGCGGGCGCCGGGGTGAATGTCGATGCCCGTCTTGCTGTGGGCCCACTCGGTCATCATCCGCGGGATCAGCGGCACTTCGAGATCCCACAGCAGGTGGGCCAGCCGGTAGACCGTCACCGCCTCCAAGCCGGGATAGCAAAAGATGACTTCGTCGGGCGATTTGACCGCAGGGTCGCCTTCGTACGACGCCCGCGCGTCGAGCGCCAGCAGCCGCCGCAGGTCGGGCAATTGTTCGAGAAACTGAATCGCCTTGGCCTGGCCGAGCGCCTCGTAATCCACTTCGCCGTCGCAGCGGGCCGAGTCGCCGGCCTCGTGCCGCAGCGCGCGGCCGATGAGCGTGGTCAGCCGGTCGTGCAGGCCGTCGATCAGGTCGCCCACGTGATAGAGCACATTGCCCAGGTGCAGTCCTTCGCGCCGCCGGTAGCCCGGATAAATGATCTCTTTGAGCGACTCGATAACCTCGACCACCACTTCTTGTTTGGGCAGCGGGCAGTGCCCCAAATGATGAATGCCGCCGACCTGCGAATAGGTTTCGACGATGCGGCGAGTGAGTTCGGGCAGTTGTTCTTTCAGGCGAAAATCGGAAGCCATGGCAGGAAACCAGACCGGGCAAGTGGGTAAAGAACAAGAACGGCGCGCAAGAGAGAGGGGCTGTCCGGATCACTCCGGACAGCGACACGCGCAACAAGTGAACCGAGGCCGGTAGTCGGAGTAGTGACCGATCATGTTGCGTCGAGCGCCTAGTTTGCCCAGTTGCCGATAATCGTAAAGGCTATGACCGGCAAAATCAAGCGTTTCTGTCAGAGTTGTCGGTCAGCCGGACGCGGAGAATTGAGCCGATGTGGCCAAGAAAATGGAATAAGGTCGGTGTGGCACAGCCGCCCTCGGCAGTGAGGCGATCGCCAAAGGCGACCGCGAAACAGCCGAGGGCGGCTGT
>DATFDL010000712.1:0-12186 GCA_035252155.1 Pirellulales bacterium
GGGGCTGGGGGCATCGATCGGCGATCCGAAGCTTCTGGGTCGGTTCGTAAGTATTAAGTATAACGTCTCGGCTTGAGCGGACGACGTGGAACTATGTCGGAAGCAGGAGTTGCGGCTACTGATTCACGCGCTTCCGCCGTACTCGTCGCGCGCACCGGCCACGATGGAGCTGTGGCAAGCGAAGAGCTTCTCGGCAGGCAATCCGAACGGCAATGCTAGGGACCTCGCCCACTCGCAATTGCCTATGTCCTCAAGGTCATACGGCTGCCCATCGTCGTGCAGCTTAGCCTTCGACACGCCAAGCTCACTAGCCAGCTCATAAAACAGTTCCTCGACCCAATCAGCGTTCTGTGAATCAGGGCGTAGCAGGCGGCAGTTGTGGCGGAACATGTCTCTGAACAGCAGCAGCGTCAACGCGGTCACGTCAACGGAAGAGACTGCGTTGAGTTGTTCATCCGAGAGGGCATGGTCCATCAACCATGGTAACCAAACGGCGATCATTCTGCTAAAGTAATACCCAATCGGCTCCCGCTGGAAGTCGGGCCACTTCTGACGATCGACCGCATCGACGAGCGCGTCGAACGCGGCCATAACCGGTGCGCCTACTCGTTGCTGCCCAATTTTGCTCCTGTCCATCGTGGCCTTTTTCATTTCTGGCTGTTCAGTTGCTCGGCCGTTACCTCGCGCGGCGCGGGATGCTCGGACGAAAGCGGCAGCGCGTCGCCATACAGCCGTTGCTGTCGAGCCAACAGCTTCATCAATGCCTTGACGCGCGCCGGGTCGGCGGCGGCCAGGTTGCGAATCTCGTGGGGGTCGTTGCGAAGATTGAACAATTGCGTCTCGTTGATCATCGGGTAGCGGACCAATTTCCATTCGCCTTGCCGCACCGCCCGCTGCACCTCGCGATAGACCAAAAACATTGTGTCTCGCCCCTGCTGCGATTGGCCGCGCACGACCGGTGCGAAGCTTTGTCCGTCAATCTCGGTGGGTGCGTCGATGTTGGCCAGCTCGCAGAGCGTCGGGAAAATGTCGTGCAGATAAACGAAGGCGTCGGACGAACCGCGCGCAATGCCCAGACCTGTAAAGATCAACGGCGCCTTCATGCTGTGCTCGTAAAGGCTCTGCTTGCCCATCAGCCCGTGGCTGCCCAGGGCCAGGCCGTGATCGGATGAGAAGACGATGATGGTGTTGTCGTATTCGCCGATTTCGTGGAGGGCGGTCAACACGCGGCCGATCTGCGCGTCGAGATGCGTAATCACGGCGTAGTAGTCGGCGATCTGGCGGCGGATTTCTTCGGCGGTGCGCGGCCAGGGGGCGAGTTGCTCGTCGCGCACGCTCAGCTCGCCGTTGTCGAATGGGTGCAAAGGCAGAAAGTTGTCGGGCAGCGGCATCGCGGCATCGCGGTAGCGCCGCCGATATTCATGATTCACCACGCGCGGATCGTGCGGGTTAGCGAAGGCCAAATACATCAAAAACGGCTTGTCGCCCGGCTGCGACTTGAGAAACTCAATCGCGGCGTCGGCGATTTCTTTGCCGGGCTGGCCCGAGCGCCGCTCGGCCTGGTCGTCGGCCAGATACTTGTTGATCTGAAATTCTTGCTGAATGCCCAGCGGCGTGTTGCTCCGCTTGCCGTGGTGATAGGTGACATAGCCGGCCTGGTTGAACGATCTCGGCAGATTCACCTCGTAGCTGGCCTTGGCCCCCGGCTCGATCTGAAACAACGATCGGCCGCTGAGCAGCATGGTGCGGCTTGGCAAGCAGACGGCGGGCGTGGTGACGCTGCCCATGCAATAGGCGTTGCGGCACACGAAGCCCGAGCGGACCAGCCCGTCGAGGTTTGGCGTCTCGATCGCATCGTTCCCCAAAGCATGGATGGTATCGGCCCGTTGGTCGTCGGCGAGCAAGAAGAGCACATTCGGCCGGTCCGCCGCGGCCGCGGTGGCGATGGCAAACAGCATCGCCAGGCTGCAAGGAAAGCGAATGAACATCATGTTTTTAAACGGTGCGACATGGCTTTGGCGCGTTGCCAGTATACCGAGGTGATGTGGAGAAATGGGGATTCGCCTCGAGAATCATCGAGGATGCCGTTCCCAGGCCGTCTAGGCGCGAGCCGATGCGCACGGCGCTGCGCACTTTGCCGCGTAGAGGGGGCGCCTTAAGGGCTCGCCCGGCGCGCCGTGTATTTCAAGTCGTCGAAATAGACTTTGACAACTTGCCCACCGATGTTCGACGTAAACAGGCCAAAACGGTCAAAGCGACCCCCTTCGGTTCGCCAGCCCGGCTTCAACGGCAGCGTGACCGACTCGTCGCCCAACGTCACCTCAATCGCCCCTCGGCCGCTGTCAGCGGTCGGGTCGTAGACGAGCGACCAGTCGTAGCTTTTGCCCGGTACAAGCACCGGGCCTTTTTCGGCGTGAGCTTTCGTGGTCTGGCCGGCGGCCAGGGCGGGCTGGAAATAATGACCGACGCGCGTCGGACCGCCGACGTGAATGCCCAGAAAATCACCGGCCTGGTTGGGCGGCTCCTTGGTGGCACTGCTGAACCAGCCGAGATACATGTCGGAATCGGGTGCCCCAACTTTGAGCACCACTTTACCGCTGGCCTCCAAACGGTCGTCGAACGAGAGCGGGCCGACGCGGTCGGCATAGTAGCCGTATTCTCCGCTGCGCCAGAAGGTGCCGCCGATTTCGCCAGGTTTGCCGCCGGCGTAGTTCGTCTGGCTGAAACCGAAGTTGTGGGCGCCGCCCACGTCGGTCGCTTGATAGGTGACCCGATTGCGTGACGAGTCCCAGTGCGGATCGTCGGTGAAATCTTCAGCGCGACCGGCGTATTCGAGTTCATCGAGGTAGATTTTCATCGTTCCGCCCGCTTTCATCATGTTCATCAGGCCAAAGTGATCGAACACGGTGCCTTGCTGTTTGTAGCCTGCGGGAAGATCGACGGAAAACTCGGTCGTGTTCGGAAAATGGCTCAGTGCCTCCTGCCGGTGGCTCTCGGGCAGGACGGCGGGCAAGTTTTCGGCGGCCAGCTCTTCTGGCTGATCGTCAAGGCTGTGAAACGAGAACGTGAACTGTCCACGGCCGTCGGCGGCTTGCGGATCGTAGTCGAGCTTCCAGGTGTAGCGCGTGCCATCGTTGCGGATAGGCGTCGGGCGGAACTTGCCAGGAAGGAAAGGCGTGATGAAGGTGCCGCACGATTGGTTCTGGCCAGTGATGAGCCGCACCGCCAGTCTGGCGCCGCTATGTTCGCAGTCGAGGTTCAATCCCAGCGAGCTGACCGGGCGGCCACCCGCTCCCGGTTGCTCCGCCCTGAAGAACCCGAAAAAGACGCCGCCGCCGGACGTCGTTTTCGTCAGGGCGAACGTGCCCGAGGCGCTCAGCTTGTCGTCGAGCGTCTTGGGCTCGATGGCGTCGGCGTAGAAGGCCGGCTCCGACGCCCGTGTGACGTGTCCCCCCATCTCACCAGCCGCTTTACCGGCGAATTTCGTTTGACTGAAACCGAAGTCTTGCTGGATCCTAGGATACTTCTTGGGAACAATGTGGTTGTTCTGAGCGCACCAACCGGGGTCGTGGTCGAACGATTCCGATTTCATTGTGGCCTGGGACGTCTCGCTAAGCCGCACAGCTCCCGCCGAGATCGCCGGCGCAACGAGCAGCGCTACCAAACACCCTCGACATCGCGCAGACGAGTTATTCCACTGACTTATCTTGGCTATCATCGAATCTCCTACAGAAACTCTAAGCGGTTCCGCATTTCTTCCGCAGTCACCAAGCTAATAAGCTCGATAAGTCGCCTGATTTTTTCACCACGTGAATACCGCTCCCGAGGAATCACGATGATGCCGGCATGCTCCTTTCCCTCAGAAAGTAGCTGCTTGTGCAGAAGACAGAAATCACCGACGTTGAGCGTATAAAACGTCCGATCTTGCGAGATTGCCAGAGCAAGCTGCGCGTCGTCCTGTTCGCCGCTCGTACCGGCTTCCACCACGGTTAGACGGTCGACGCCATGAGCACGTAACGACTCAAGAAGGGCGTGTTCCGCGGCGTCTTCGTCGATAAATAATCGAATTTGGCTCACGATCGCGATGTGCCAAATTCCTGTTGCGCGCGCTCGTCCGCCGCTGCCTCGGCAGCAAGTTCCTTATCGAATTCCTCTTTATTCTTGTGGTACCAGGCCAAAACAGTGAAGATTTCACTTAACGTCCGCTGCGGATATTGGGCAATAATCTCCGCGGCACTCAGACCTTGGCTGTGCATGGTGACGATCTGATTGACGGTCATGCGAGTCCCGTCAATGCGTAGTCGGCCGCCGCAAACGCCCGGTGTCCGAACAAGACTTGTGTCTAAGATCGTTGGCATGAATCACCTCCGCGCGGCCGACGGCTTTTGACCACGATGGCATTATAGCATAGGGCTTGGGCACCAACATCACCCTTAGGGAACTGGCCGACACTTTCCCAGCCGCAGAATTGCCGCCACCGACCTATCATGCGATAATTTGTGGCGCCCAAAAGGGATCATTCCGCCTGCCCCCTCTCGCGAGGTTTGCCATGCGCCCGTTGATTCGCTCGCTCGTTCTGCTGTGGCCGCTGATTATTTTGCTGCGTGGGCCTGTGGTGGGCGCCGCCGAACCAGCCGCCGACAATCGTCCAAATATCGTCTTCATCATGGCCGACGATCTCGGTTACACCGACCTGGCCTGCTTCGGCAGCAAATACTACGAAACGCCCAACATCGACCGGCTGGCGCAGCAGGGCATGAAGTTGCTCAGCCATCATCATTGCCAGAACTGCACGCCCACCCGCGCAGCCTTGATGAGCGGCCAAGTCGGCGCACGGACGGGCGTTTACACCGTCGGTGGCATCGACCGTTTTGATTGGAGCCGGCGGCCGCTGCGGCCCGTCGACAATGTCACCCAACTGCCACTGGACCGCGCCACCATCGCCCAGCAACTCAAGCAGGCCGGCTACGCCACCGGCATGTTTGGCAAATGGCACATCGGCCAAAACGGCCCGTATCATCCGGCCCGGCGCGGCTTCGACGAAGCCATTGTCTCGATGGGCGCCCATTTCGATTTCAAAACCAATCCGAAAACCGACTACCCCCAGGGACAATACCTGGCTGACTTTCTCACCGATCGAGCCGTCGATTTTCTTAAGCGCCACAAGGACCACCCCTTCTTTCTCTATCTGCCGCACTTCGCTGTGCACGCGCCGCTCGATGCCAAGCCCGAGCTTGTAGCGAAGTTCAAGCAAAAGCCCGGCGTGGGCGGACACAACAACCCCACCTATGCGGCCATGATCGCCAGCGTCGATGAAAGCGTGGGCCGCGTGATGCAAACCCTCGACGAGCTGCAGCTTGCGGATCGCACGTTGCTGATCTTCACCAGCGACAACGGCGGCGTAGGCGGCTACGTGCGCGAAGGCCTCAAAAAGGCCGGCGACACCACCGACAACGCCCCGCTGCGCAGCGGCAAAGGCAGCCTCTACGAAGGCGGCACGCGCGTGCCGCTGATCGTGCGCTGGCCTGGCGTGACCAAGCCCGGCTCGACCTGCGACATACCCTCAATTCACGTCGATCTTTTCCCAACGCTGCTCGAGATTTCCGGCGCGCCGCAACCCGATCAGCCACTCGACGGTGAAAGCCTAGCGCCGCTGTGGCGCGACGGTTCGGCGCGGCTGAAGCGAGATGCCATCTTTCAGCACTTCCCCGGCTATCTGGGCGCCGGCCGCGATCGCTGGCGCACCACGCCGGTCAGCCTGATTCAAACGGGTGACTGGAAGCTGATGGAGTTCCTCGAAGACGGTCATCTGGAGCTTTACAACCTGCGCGACGACATTGGCGAATCCAAGAATCTTGCGGCAGCCATGCCCGAGCGGGCCGAGGCCCTGCGCGTTCGTCTGGCCGCCTGGCGAACCGAAGTCAACGCCCCCATGCCGACCAAGAACATCGCGGCTGCCACAACGACACCAAAAAGACCAAGCAAGGTAAGCGTCGACGAACCCGGTTTTTCCCAGCGTGGCGCTGCGGGCGTCAAGATGATCATGCACCGTCGCGGGGCAGGCGATCTTGGAGAATCCGGCTGGTATCACGCCACATCCACTCGAGGCGGTTTTTCCGTCTCTCTCCCAAATGTTTTCAACGATTTCACGATGACCGCGAAGGCTGAGGACGGAGTTGATATCGAGACTTTCGTCATTGGCACACGAGATGAGCGGCTTGTTAAGTTTACAGCGGTGGCGATGCGGAGGTCGGACGGCAAGTTTAAAGTTGATCCACTCGAAAGCATCATGGAAGGTTCCACGAAGCAAGGGGAGTTAAAAGAGAAGCGACCGATTTCATTGGGGAAGACGAAGGGAATTGAACTGAGGGTCGCCAATCGTTCCTCGACGGCGGTATTTCGCATCTACAAAGCTCGTACGACAGTTTACCAGTTGATTGTTGAAGCGCCGAGTTCGCTGCCGCCCAAAGAAATCGATGATGACGCGAAACGGTTCATGGATTCGTTCACTATCCCCGATAACGAGCAGCAATAGGGTTTGCGGCTCCGCCCTGACCTGCGACCTCGCTGTCGCCGGCTAAACTCGCACAAAATCAATAAAACCTTGACTTCACCAGTTTGGTCCATCGCTCGGCGAATCCCGCTCCATCCGGCAAAGCCGAGGTTGCCACAGCCGTCATTCGCAATGGTGGACGAAAATCGGCGAATGCCTTAGCTTGTCTGTGTCATCACGGTCTTGCGCATGCCCATAAAAAGATGTCAGACGAACGCTCCGCGCTTGCCAGCCGCCTTTTGGAGCTGGCCCTGAACGATGTGGGCACGCATGCCCTCATTCTGCTCGACCCGAACGGCGTGATCGTAGGATGGCTGGCGGGGGCCGAAAGAGTATTCGGCTATAAGCCCGAGGAGATCGTCGGGCAGAACTGCTCGGTGCTGTTCACGCCCGAAGATTTGGAGAAAGACCTCGCGTCGTGGGAACAGATGACGGCCAGCGGCTCGGGGCAATCGGAAGACAACCGCTGGCAGGTGCGCAAGGATGGAGGCAGATTTTGGGCCAATGGCACACTGACCGCCCTTCGCGACGAGCAGGGTGAACTTGCGGGCTTCGCCAAGATCCTGCGCAACCGTACCGATCAAAAAACTCAGTTAGAGACGCTGGAAAGCCGCCTCGAGGCCTTCCGGCTAGCCGATCAGCGGAAGAACAATTTCATCTCGACGCTGGCCCATGAGTTGCGTAACCCGCTGGCCGCGGTCTCGAACGCCACGCAGTTGTTCCAGCTTTCTCAATCCATTTCGCCAGAGCTGGAGCTGGCGGTGGGGATGATTCAGCGGCAGACGGAGTTCATGGGGCGCATGATCGACGACTTGCTGGCGATCGCACGCACGGCCCAAGGAAAAGCCGAACTCCACAAGCAGCGAGTCGTCCTCCAGGAGATCATCCACCAGGCGATCGAGACATCTCGCCCGTCCATCGACAGGCGGAGGCAGGCGCTGCATCCGTTGATGCCGCAAGTACCCATTTGCCTCGAGGCCGACCCGGTTCGGCTGCGGCAGGTCGTTGTCAATCTCATCGACAATGCGGCGAAGTACACCGAGGACGGTGGAAAAATCTGGGTCAAGGCGTCGACCGAAGGAGACCTGGCCGTGGTGCGTGTGCAGGACACGGGCGTGGGCATCGCCCCCGAAGTCATGCCGCACATTTTCGAACTTTTTACCCAGGCTGAGTCCGCCGGGCAGTCGCAGAGCGGCTTGGGCATTGGATTGTCGGTGGTAAAAGAGGCCGTGGCACTGCACGGCGGGACCGTGCAGGCCGAGAGCGACGGTCCAGGCAAGGGCAGCAAGTTCACGGTGCGGCTGCCGCTGCCAGAGGCGGAAGAGTGATGCGTTGTCGAAGCAAACGCCGGCTTTTTGTGTGTGGACCGGACGAGATATCGAATTGCGTCGAATTCATTTGATGAAGACCGTCATGAAGTCGCTTTGCACGAACCTGATTGAGTCGCTAATCGTAGGTACGGTCGCGCTTTGTTCACCCGGCGTGCTCGCCAAAGTATCGGGTGCGGAGCGTGATCGGCCCAATGTGGTCTTGATCCTGGCTGACGATCTGGGCTACGGCGATCTGGCATGTTACGGCCATCCCAAGTTTAAGACGCCCAACCTCGATCGCATGGCGGCCGAGGGCGCGCGATTGACACAGTTCAATACGCCCATGCCGTTCTGCGCGCCTACGCGGGCGTCGTTGTTGACCGGACGCTACCCGTTTCGCTGCGGCATGAATGGCAACCCCGCGCCCGACGGCGGGCCAGCCGCCGACGCCTTGTCCCTGCCCGAAGGCGAAGTGACGCTGGCCCAATTGTTTCGCCAGGCGGGCTACGCCACGGGCATGGTCGGCAAATGGCATTTGGGTCACAAGCGACCGGAGCAGATGCCCACGGGACGAGGTTTCGATGAATATCTAGGCATTCTCTATAGCAACGACATGCGGCCCGTGGAGCTGGTCGAAGGCAACAAACCTATCGAATACCCAGTCGTACAAACCACGCTGACACGGCGATACACGGCCCGCGCGCTCGAGTTCATCGAGCGGAACCGAGCGAAGCCGTTCTTCTTCTATTTTGCCCATGCCATGCCGCACAAGCCGCTGGCGCCGGCGGAGCGATTCTATAAAAAGAGCGACGCGGGACTGTACGGCGATGTTCTCATGGATCTCGACGCGAGCGTCGGCGAAGTGCTGGCGAAGCTTGCGGAGTTGGATCTCGACGAAAAGACGCTTGTGATTTTCACAAGCGACAACGGCCCCTGGTTTGGCGGCAGCAGCGGCGGGCTGCGCGGCATGAAGGGTAGCTCTTATGAGGGCGGTTACCGCGTGCCGTGCATTGCCCGGTGGCCCAAGAAAATTCCCGCGGGTCACGTCAATCGCTCGCCCGCCGTAATGATGGATTTGTTTTCGACACTACTCAGCGCCGCCAGCATAGCGCCGCCCGACGATCGCGTGATCGACGGGCGAGATATCATGCTGTTGCTGATCGGCGACACCCCCAGTCCGCACACGGCGATTTTCGGGCAGCAAGGCCCGCGTTTGGCCACAGTGCGCGATGAGCGTTGGAAGTTGCACGTGCTGAAGCCGAGCGAAGGTTTCCGACGTCTGGGCCAGGCCCACCAGGCCTGGATTGATCCCCGCGGGCCGGATGGCGTCACCATCCTCGCTCCCTACGAACAATATGCTCCCAGTGCTCACCCCGGGCTGTTCACTGGCGATGCGCCGGGGCCGATGCAGTTGTTCGACCTCGAAAACGATGTCGGCGAGCAAACGGATGTCGCCGCCGAGCATCCGGACGTCGTGGCACGGCTCAAGGCACTCTATGACGAGATGAATGAAACCGCGGCGAAAGTAAGAAACGAATCGTAATCAGTTCTTGCTGGAGTTGCAACTTGGTGTGATAATTTGATCGCCGCAGCCCATAAGAACTCAACTCAGGAGAGTCGCAATGCTGCTTCATTGCTATCGTTGGCGGCAGCTTTGTCTGGCGAGCTTGGCCACGGCAGTTTTCGGTCTGGAAGGAATCGGCAAGCCGGTAGTTGCGCAGGACGGCCAACTAGCAAGCACCGACAAGCAGCGCGCCGGCGGCGCAAGTGGGCGCATGGAGGCCCGTTTCACCGATGGCAGCAGCCTCAAGCTGACCGTGCTCGATACGCACTTGCGATTTAAGACCGATTACGGCGAACTTCGGATTCCCCTGAGCGAGATCCGCCGGATCGACTTTGCCACTCGCATGGGCGACGAGCTAGCTAAAGAGATTGCCGCGGCGGTTGGCGAACTAGCCCATGACGACTATGCCGTTCGTGAACGAGCCAGCGAGCGGCTGGAAGAACTCGGCGCATTGGCCTATCCCGCCTTACTTAAGGCGGCCGACGATGCCGATCTGGAAGTAGTGCAGCGGGCGGAACGCCTGATTGCGACGATTCGCGAGACGCTGCCCGCCGAGCAATACGAAGTGCGCAGCGACGACCTTGTCCACACCGCGAAATCGAAGATTGCCGGCCAGATCGATGCCGCGACGATCGTGGTTACCACCGAAGCGTTCGGCAAGCAAGAGCTACGGCTGGAGCTGCTGCGCAGCCTGCGACCCGCGGGTGCCGGCTTGGCCGAGTTGAAGACGGCCTTGGCCGATCCGGGCACACTCTCGAACTACCAAGGCCAGGTGGGCAAAACGTTTCGCTTTCAAGTGACCGGCGGCGTTGCCAGGGGCGCCGGCGGTGGCTTCGCGGGCGGCGCCGTGTGGGGCACCGAGGTCTATACCTTAGATTCAACGTTGTCGATGGCGACCGTTCACGCCGGCGTCTTAAAGAGCGGCGAAACGGGCGTGGTGAGCGTCTCCATTTTGGGACCGCAGAATTCCTTCAATGGAAGCACCCAGAACGGTATCACCACGTCGCCGTGGGGGGCGTTTCCCGGCGCCTTCAAATTCAATCGCGACCACGAAATTCCGTAAGTCGCTTGATTTTCGTCGGTTAGGCGACGATCTCGTGTACCACGTGCCCGGCCACGTCGGTCAGGCGGAAGTTGCGGCCTGCGTAGCGGAAGGTCAGGGCTTCATGGTTGAGTCCCAGCAAGTGCAAGAGCGTAGCGTGTAAGTCGCGCAGGTGCACCTTGTCGGCGACGGCGTCGTGACCAAATTCGTCGGTGGCGCCGAAGGCGGTGCCCGGCTTCACCCCGCCGCCGGCCAGCCACATGGTGAAGCCGCCGGGGTTGTGGTCGCGGCCGGTGCCGTTCTTCTCGGCGTAAGGCGTGCGGCCGAACTCGCCGCCCCACCAGACCAGCGTGTCGTCGAGCAGGCCGCGGGCCTTCAGATCGGCCAGCAGCCCGGCAATCGGGCGGTCGACCGCGCGCGCGTGGTCGGCGTGCTTGGGCAGATTCGAGTGCTGGTCCCAGGCGGGGTTGGCCGTGTTGTCGCCGTAGGTTACCTGTACGAAACGGACGCCCGATTCGCACAGCCGCCGGGCGAGCAGGCATTTGCGGCCAAAATCGTCGGTGGGCTGCCGCCCAATGCCGTAAACCTCTAGCGTGGCCGCGGTCTCGCGTGAGAGGTCGAGCACCTCGGGTGCGTGCCGCTGCATCCGCCAGGCAAGCTCATACGACTGAATGACCGCCTCCAGCTCGCCGTCGCCCGGCCGCGCCGACAATTGATCGGCATTGAGCTGCCGCAGCAAATCGAGCTGCCGCTGCTGGTCGCCGGCCGGCAGCGAAGCGTTGGTCAGATTCTGAAACGTGGCCTCGTGGGCGCTGGCCGCGGCATTACCCAACGGCACGCCTTGAAACACGGCGGGCAGAAACGCGCTGCCATAGTTGCGCGGCCCGCCGTTGCCCGACGACGGGGCGATCGAGACAAAGGCGGGCAGGTTGTCGCACTCGCTGCCCAGCCCGTAGGCGATCCACGATCCCATCGAGGGCCGCACCAGGTTGGCGGCGCCGCAGTGCAGAAAGAGCGTTGCCGGACCATGAGCCACGCCTTCGGTGTGCAGCGAATGAACGAAACAGAGGTCATCGACATGCCGGGCCGTTTCGGCAAAGAGTTCGGAAACCCAGCGGCCGCTTTCGCCGTATTGAGCAAACTGCCACGGCGACTTCAGCACCCGGTGCGAGGATTCGCGCTGGCCGGTGTTGGCAATCAGCCGCGCGTCGGCAAACGAGAGCTGCTGGCCGTCGTATTGCGCCAGCGAGGGCTTATGGTCGAAGGTATCGACCTGACTGGGCCCGCCCTGCATGAACAGAAAGATGATTCGTTTGGCCCGCGGCGCAAAGTGCGGAAGCTTAGGCGCCAGCGGGTTCTCCACGGCGGCGTCACCGCGGTCCGCGAGCATCCCGGCCAGGGCAAGCGCGCCGAAACCACAGGCGCCGCGAGCGAGGGCATCTCGCCGCGTGATGGGCCGTGGTTCGATTGGGCAATTGCAGGCTGACGTCATGGGAAAAGTAAAAATGCAAAATGCAAAAGTCAAAACGCAAAATGAAGGTGTCCGATTCAGTCAAGGTAGCGAAAATCCAACGAACCGAACAGCGCTTGCCAATGCTGCGACCAGGCGTCGGCGTCGCTCATCCCGCGTTCCTTTGCAGAATGAATGAATTCGAGCACGTGCTTCCGCTCCGCCGGCGCGGGCCGCCGGCCGAGCGCGATGCGAAAGCTCAGGTCG
>DATFDL010000713.1:0-3040 GCA_035252155.1 Pirellulales bacterium
CAGAGCAATCAGCCGTCGCCCGCTTAATGTGATGCGACCGGAGACTCGCTTCGCTCAGCCCTCTCTACGCGCCGATTCTCATTTCTCCTCATTTTTTTGTCCTCCATCTTTTTGCCTTGATCTTGCAAGGTAGCCGATGGCGGCGATCCCTAGTTCGGCGACGATCGAGATCAACCGCGAAACGACCGACGCCACGAGCGCCCCTTCATCGCCAAAGCAGGGGATCAAGAGCTCGAACAGCGCCGCTTCGCGCACGCCGAGTCCGCCGGGAATGAACGACAAGAAACCGCCCACGAAGCTTAAGCCCGCCGCGGCCGTGCAGATCGCCCATTCGTCGAATACGTTTGCGTGGCCGGCATAACCCGCGGCCTGCAGCACCGTCCATACGCTGCCGCCCACCAGAACCCATCCGACGCCAATCTCGACCCAACTGCGCAGCAATGTGCCGTAGCGCAGATCGGCCAGTCGCTCGGCCATCGCCGGATCGAACCGGCCGGCCCCTATTCGAGCCAGGCGGCGAAAGACCGGCAACAACGTCGGCCCCGAGACCACCGCCCATAGCCCAAGGGCGATTGCCAGCAACCACCGTTCGGTCGGAAACCGCACGGCAATCGCCAGCGCTGCCAGCGCGGCGCCGATGCTCATGGTAGTCAGCGTTTCAAAAAAAACGGCTACTGTCGCGGCGGCCGCGCTGGTGCCGCCGGCACGGAGCATGCCCGCTCGCAACACGATGACCATCGCTTTGCCGGGCACGTATTTGCCTAGCTGTCCGATATACCAGGCCCGCAGCGCCTCCATCATACCGGTTGGTTGACCCAACACACGCAAAATCCGCAACCAGAAGATCGCCCAAGGAAGCTGACCTGCGAGATAAAGCAATCCGCCCGTGACAAGCCAGCCGGGATGCCACTCGGCGAGATTCCAATGGTGCTCCTCCAGCTTCTGCCAGGCGCCGAACAGCGAGTGATGCACGCCCCAGGCGACGAGCGCCAGCAACGCGAGCTTGCCCGCCGTCACGAGCCATCGACGCAGGTTCCGCGGCGAGGATTGCATCAAAAATCTTCAGAGAATGTCTCGGGACGCAAGTTCGCGTCGGGTCGACGCGATACCATATCAACTAAGACATCAATTATATTCCCCGTCAAGCGTGATTGTGCCAGTCGCTTCGTGATGCAAAGCGGCGCCGCCGCGCCGGAGCAACGAGCGATGGCGCGGAAGGCGGCGCAAAGCCTCCGCCGCCGGAATGACGTCTTAAAGCGCAATTCCCCGCTGCACCTCTGCGGCCTAGAATTGTATGGCGGCGCGATCAATGGCGCTGCAACGCCACTCAACTCGATTCATCGACGGCCTCGGAAGGCCATTCTCCAACTTAGGAGCCGGCAATGGCAGAGAGCCCGATTCGCCAAGCACCCAGTCACCGCGTGGCCGAAAAGTCGATCGGCGAGTATCTGATTCGCCGGCTTGGCGACTTTGGCATTCGCGATGTGTTCGGCATTCCGGGCGATTATGTGCTGGGCTTTTATTCGATGCTCGAACAAAGCCCGCTCAATGTGGTCGGCTGCTGCCGCGAAGACAACGCCGGCTTTGCCGCCGACGCCTACGCCCGCATCAACGGCATGGGGGCGGTGTGCGTCACGTATGGCGTGGGCGGACTGAGTCTGTGCAACTCGATCGCCGGGGCCTACGCCGAGAAATCGCCGGTCGTGGTCATCTCGGGCGCGGCGGGCGTGCGCGAACGCTACAACAATCCACTGCTGCACCACAAGGTGCGCGATTTCCGCACGCAGCTCGACGTATTCGAGAAAATCTGCGTGGCCGCCACCGAGCTGACCGATGCTTCGATCGCCTTCCGCGAGATCGACCGCGTGCTGATGGCCTGCGCCCGCAGCAAACGGCCGGTCTATATCGAGCTGCCGCGCGACATGGTGAAGGTGGTGCCCGATGGCCCTTACGAGTTGCGGCAGACGGAGCTGGCCAGCGATCCCGAAGCCCTGGCCGAGGCGGTGGCGGAGGCCGCCCGGCTGATCGCCGACTGCCGCAAGCCGGTCATTTTGGCGGGCGTCGAAATCCATCGCTACGGCCTGCAAGACGAGCTGCTGCACTTTGCCGAGTGTACACGCATTCCCATCGCCTGCACGATGATGGGCAAGAGCGTGGTGCCCGAAACGCACCCGCTCTTCGCCGGCCTTTATGAAGGAGCGATGAGTCGCGCCGAGGTCACGCAGTTTGTCGAAGAGAGCGACTGCCTGCTGCTGCTGGGCACGTTTATGACTGACATCGACCTGGGCATTTACACCGCCAAGCTCGATCCGGGCAAGTGCATCTATGCCATGAGCGACGACTTGCGGATCAGGCACCATCATTATCACGACGTGCTGTTGGGCGATTTTATCCGCGCTCTGACCGCCCGCCGGCCGATGCCGCCCGAACGCGTCTTGCCTTTGCGGCCCGAGTTGAACGGCCAGAAGTACCAGCTCGACCGCGACCGACCGGTGACAATCACGCGCATGATGCAGCGGCTGAATCAATCGCTCGACGACCGGACGATTGTGATTTCGGACATTGGGGACGCGCTCTTTGCCGCCACCGAGCTGACCACGCACGGGCACACCGAGTTCATCGGCCCGGCGTATTACACTTCGATGGGTTTTGGCGTGCCCGGCGCGGTGGGCGCGGCCACGGCCCGGCCCGACTTGCGGACGGTGGTGCTGGTGGGCGACGGGGCGTTTCAGATGACCGGCAACGAGCTTTCGACGATCATCCGCCACGGCTTTCATTCGATTGTGATCGTGCTCGACAACAAAGGTTACGGCACCGAGCGCATCTTGCATCCCGGCGATTACCGGTACAACGAGGTCCAGCCGTGGCAGTATCACAAGCTGCCCGAGGCGTTCGGCGGCGGAGCGGGATACGAAGTGCGCACCGAAGGTGATTTCGACCGGGCGCTCAGCGAGGCCTGGCCGCGCAAGCAGTTGAGCCTGATCCAGGCCCATCTGCCGATTGACGACAGCAGCCCGCCGCTGCGCCGGCTGGCGGAGCA
>DATFDL010000714.1:0-20795 GCA_035252155.1 Pirellulales bacterium
GCGGCACGGAAAGTTTGAAAAGCAGGATCAACGTCGACTCGATCAGGACTGGATGACCGGCTTCGACAACAAGGATCAGCTTGAAACCTTAACCGGTCAATTGGAAGCGGTGCGAAAGTCGCTTGAGCAAAGCGGCGCCGCGGCGCAGAAACATCGCAAAGAGTTGGCGCTTCTTGCCGAGCGGCTAACGGTCATTGACCAAATTGCCCGGCTCGAGTTTTCGGAAATTGACCTGCCGGGCGCCGAGGCCGAGCTGGCGCAATCGAACGAGCGGCTCGCGGCGCTGCTCGACCCGGATTCGGACGCAAGCCAGGCAAAGGCGGCCTTCGATGCTGAGAATCGGCTGCTGGAAGCGATTCGCACGGACATCAGCGACAGAGAAAGAGACATCGGGAACCTCGAATCGAAGCATTCGCAGGCGAAACAAGAGCGCGACAAGGCGGACGAGCGGATCGGCGCCGGGTTGTCCGATGAGGAAACATCGCTTGGAAAGGCGCACTTGGCCGTTTCGCCCGACGTGGCGGCGCAGCGATTGGACATCGAGAAGGACCACTTGGCAGCGGAGGTGGAAAACAAGCTCAGCGAGCAGGTTGAACGCGTTTCCAACATTGAGAAGCAACTCGTGCGCCTTATGGGAGAGGCTCGGCGAGTCGACACGGGCGCGTTGACGGACACCGGCTCGGAAATTGACGATATTCCAGCTTACCTGGAGCGGCTGCGCGTTCTGAACGAAGAAGCCTTGCCCGAAAAGCGCACTAGGTTCCTCGAATACCTGAACCGTTCGTCGGATCAGGGCGTGACCCAATTGCTCGCCGGCATCCATGAAGAAGTCGACGCCATCGAGCAGCGCATTAAAGAATTGAATCAGACCTTGGTAAAAGTCGATTTTCGATCGGGCCGCTATCTGCAATTGCAGCCGCAGCGCATCAAGGACGAGCGACTCAGGACCCTCGACACGGCCGTCCGCAAAGTGCGGGCGGCGGCCTTAAAAGACGATGGTGGGGAGAGCCACTACAAGGCACTGCAGGAAATGGTAGGCATTCTTCGCGACGCGGGCGAGAAACGCCAGTTGCAAGGATCGAAGGCGCTGTTGGACCCCCGCTTCCGTTTGCAGTTCTTTGTCGTCGAAGTCGATCGGCAGACCGGGGACCGCTCGCCGCCGCGCACCGGGTCGCAAAGCGGAAGCGGCGGCGAGAAAGAACTCATGGCCAGTCACATCTTGACCGCGTCTCTGAGCTACGCGCTCTGTCCGTCGGAAGCAAGTCGGCCGCTCTACGGCACGGTCGTTTTGGATGAAGCCTTCTCGAAGAGCTCGCCTTCGGCGGCCGCCCGCATCATCGAGGCCCTGCGAATCTTTTGCCTGCATCCCATCTTCGTAACGCCCAACAAGGAAATCGGCTTGCTCAAACAGCATACGCGAAAGGTCATCTGCGTGCAGCGGCCCGGCAAGGAGGCCAGCCTGGCCTCGATCTCCTGGGAAACGCTGGAAGAACTCGCGCGTCCACAATGAAGTCGCCGGCTGAAATACGAGTGATGCTCCGGCGCCAATGGGAAAACGCCGCGCGCCGAGAAGCCCGCCTGCTGGGAGGCAAAGAAGCCTGGCCGGTTCTCGTCTCCATCGGGCGTCCTTCGGCAAAGAAGCTCAACGCGGACCTCGACGCCGTCAAACGCCACATTGCCGCTTGGAGGCGGGTGCGGGTCGGAAAGGTAATGTGGAAAGCCGTCCGCTATCGCGCGACGTCCGATCCGGTGGAAATACCGGCGCATTGGTGTCTTCAAATGCCGAGTGAATGGCTTGAGGCGTGCTCCGATGCCGCGATGCGGCAAGAGTTCGACGCATTGGCCAGTTTCGTCGAGCATACCGACTCCACATTTCATGCGCTGCTGGTGCGCAAGCGGTCACTGTGGCGAGGCAAGCCGATCGCCGAAGTTGTCCAGGCGGCGCGCCTCGCCTTGACGTTGGAACCCAACTGCGCGCAGGGACGGCCCTTGCGAATGTTGTCGAACCAAGGAATCGACACAAAATTCTTCGAGCGTAACGCACAGCTCGTCACCGCGCTTCTCGACGAGCGGTTCGACGGCGAAGTTAGCCGCATAGGGTTGGAAAACTTTCTTGGGGCTTTAGTGGAGGGTGACCATTGGCTGCTGCTGGTGGATCTGGACGGATCGCTGCTTCCCTTCCAAAAAACGCGCGTTCGCAGTTCCGAACTCCGCGACGCGACGCTGCCCGGCACGCGGCTATTGCTCGTCGAAAACGAAAGCTGCCAGCATCAGCTTCCTGTCTTATCGCAGACGATTGCCGTCCTCGGCAGCGGATTTGACCTGGCATGGCTTGAAGGAGACGGGCCGTCCGGGAAGCAGGTCGCCTATTGGGGCGACATCGATACGTGGGGCTTGCAGTTGCTTGCCAGAGCAAGGAAAGCGGTTCGACATCTGCACCCGATCCTCATGGCGGCAGAAGTTTACGAGCAGTTCGCCGATTTGGCGGTGGCCGAGCCGGTTGTCGCGGGCACCGAACCGCCTACTGATTTAAGCCAGGCGGAGCAGCGCCTCTATCGACAACTTTTGCGAGAACCCCGCGGACGACTTGAGCAAGAGTTTCTGCCAGAAGAACTGTGTCGGACGATCCTCCAAAATTGGGCATGCGATTGTTAGAATTGTTGCGGTAGCCGACGTCTCATCCGAACAGCAAGCTGACCTGCAATGGAACCTGGCGTCCTTTTACAAGCGGAACGCGGACGACTACATCTCCGGCCCGCTCGAGTTGCCGATCCCGGAGTACCTTGATCGCATCCTGACCGACTACCTCAACAACCCTTGAGCCGCTTCGGTACTCGCGATCGAAAATGGAGCGCCGTGCCAGGGATTACGGAAGCCATCAGAGCCCGCCGGACACGGCCATGACACCCGAACAATGGGTGGCCGAAGAGAAGTTGATGCCCGGCGCGCTGCACGGATACCAATACGTCGAGGACGGAACGCCATGAAGCTCACCCATGACGAATTGGAGTTTCTGGCTGCCTGGGCGCGCGAGGAATGGGAGCCTGCGTGTTACGAGCTGCCTGCCCATCGTCTGCAATTGGCTCACGGCGTCACCGGCGCCCATTTGATCACGCTCATCAAAGCCTGGACGGAAAGCGAGGGCAAAAAGGATCAAGAGATCCTTGCGGCCGCCGTCAACTCGCAGCCCCGCTGGCCATGGTCCAGGGCCGAAGACTTCATTGGTCGTCTGACAGAAGCAAACGGGCGATGAACCCACCGGCAGGAACGAAAGGCCGAAGGGACCGAATGACCCATGAAAACTTGCCCGGCCTGCTCCGCCGAAAACAATGCTGACAGCAAGTTCTGCTCGGCCTGCGGCGGCGTGCTCGTGCCGGGCACGGAAGCAACGGTCGATCACCCTGCGAAGAACGCAATCGCTTCTCCGTCGATTTCCAGCCAGGATTCGTCCGCTCATGGCCGGTTTCTGCCGGGAACCAAAATCGCCGGCCGCTATCGCATCGTGTCGCTCGCCGGCCGGGGCGGCATGGGAGAGGTCTATCGGGCCGATGACTTGAAGCTCGGTCATCCGGTGGCGCTCAAATTCTTGCCGCGCGGCGTCGCCGAGAGTTCGCGGCGCTTTCAGTTATTCGTGAGCGAGGTGCGCTTGAGCCGGCAGCTCGCGCATCCCAACGTTTGCCGGGTGTATGACATCGACGAGGTGGATGGCCAGCACTTTCTGTCGATGGAATACATCGACGGCGAGGACCTGAAAGGTTTGCTGCGCCGCATCGGACGTTTGCCCAGGGACAAGGGCCTGGAGATTGCCCGGCAGCTTTGCGCGGGTCTGGCGGCGGCCCACGAGAAGGGGGTGTTGCACCGCGACCTGAAGCCCGCCAACGTCATGATCGATGGCCGGGGCCAGGCGCGCATCACCGACTTCGGCCTGGCACGCCTGGAGGGGGAAGAACGAGGACATCCGGCGCATCGGGCAGTTGCTCAACGTGGAGACGGTGCTGGAAGGCAGCGTGCGCAAGTCGGGCAACCGGCTGCGCGTGACCGCCCAGCTCGTGAAGGTGCGCGACGGCTTCCATCTTTGGAGCGAGCGCTACGACCGCGAGATGAAGGACGTGTTCGACATCCAGGACGACATCAGCCGCGCCATCGTCGCCGCGCTGGAGGTGCAGTTGGGCAGCCAAGCCGACGCGAAACTCGTACGGCCCCAGACCGCCAGCCTGGAGGCTTACGAGCTCTGTGTCAAAGGCCGCGGCCATTGGAACCAACGCGGCCTTGGGCTCAAGAAGGGCCTGTATTATTTCGAGCTGGCGCTCTTGGAAGATCCCAACTACGCGCTAGCCTGGAGCGGCCTGGCCGATACCTACTTCCTGCTCGGTTTTTATGATCTCCTGCCGATTCGCGAGGCTCTTGCCAAAGCGAAGACCGCGGCGGAGAAGGCGATCGCTTTGGACGACCATTCCGCCGAGGCCCACTGTTCACTCGGCGTGGTGCTTTTCTCGTGCGACTGGGACTGGTACGGGTCCGAACAGCACTTGCTGAAGGCCCTGGAATTGAATTCGAACTACACTCTGGCCCGCTCCTGGTATGGGTGGCTTCTGACCGCTATGGGACGTGACCAGGAATCTATCGCCCAAAATCGACGTGCCGTGGAAGGCGACCCGCTCTCCAGAGCAGCCCACGCATTTCTCGGCTTGTCGTTTAACTCCATGAGATCGTTCGCCGAAGCGATCCCGCCACTGCGCCGCTCTCTGGAGCTCGACCCGAATTTTGCCGTCAGTCACCAGCAGTTGGGCCGGGCCTGCTGGTTCCTGGGAGATCGCGAGGCGGCGTTCGTGGAATTGCAGCGGGCCGTTGAGGTTTCCGGACGGTCGCCCTTGTTCTTAGCCGCACTGGGTCAGGCGCTGGCGCTCTCCGGACAGGTAGGCGAAGCGCGGCAGATTCAACGCGAACTGGCCGAGCGCACGATGCCCGCCCCCATACGTCCGTATTTCCTGTATCTTCTCCATGCCGCCCTGGGAGAAATTGACAGGGCCTTCGCGGCCCTCGAACAGGCGTTGGTCGAGCGGGAGTCCTTTCTGGCGTGGTCTCCGTTTGGGCGCAGCCACCTCGAGCTCATGAGCTTGGAATCGGACCCGCGCTGGCCGGTGTTCATCGAGAAAGTGAAAGCGGCCATGCAGGCCGGCGCCGGCGCGACGATTTGAACGATTCACCTTGTGAAAACGCGATGCGCACGATCGCGGTGCCTCGGTGTTTGGCAGCATGGCCCGGTGTGACCGGCTGTGTTATAATTTGGGCATGAAGACTGCAAGCTCGGCTCCTGCTCTCGAAGATCTCATTGCGGCACTGGCAGATTGTCTGACGCCGGATTCGGCCCGACGAGTGATTGCGCTCAAAGCCGATCCCAGGTTGCAAGAGCGCGTCGACGACCTGGCCACGCGTCATAGCCAAGGGCTCCTCACGCCCGACGAGCACGCGGAATACGGCAGTTACGTGTCGTACAGCACGGTCGTGGCAATTCTTAAGTCGAAGGCGCGCCAGCTCCTCGCCAGTTCCTCTGGCAAATGACTGTAGATGCCGCTCTCCGTGCCTTCGTCCGGCAGCGCGCACGCCGCCGCTGTGAATATTGCCGCCTGCACGAGGATGACGACGATCTGTTTCCGTTGCACGTCGAGCATGTTATCGCAAGACAGCACGGCGGGCTTGACGACCCCGACACGCTTTGCTGGGCGTGCTCTCGCTGCAATTGGTCAAAGGGCCCAAACCTCGCTGGACTGCTCAACGGAAAGCTATACCCGCTCTTCAACCCGCGGAGGCAAAGCTGGCATCGGCACTTTCGTTGGGAGCAGACTCTGCTCGTTGGCAAGACCAAGACAGGAATCGTCACCGTCCAGGTACTAAACATCAATGATCCGGCGCGGGTGATTTTGCGCGAGAACCTGATGTTTGAAGGCAAGTTCCCACCGGAGGTCTAGATGAAGAAGTTTGGACTCGGGCTAAGCGGACTACTCGGAAGCGGCAATTCCGCCATGCTCGAGCTGCCGAAGTCGTTTAGCCTCGAACGACAATTCTCCGCGGCGAAGTCGATCAAGCTTGCCACAGCATTTGCTCGTTCGGCAGCGCGCGGCCGAACTGACGGTGGCAAAGGCGCAGCGCGCTGCGCCTTTGACGCGTGAGGGGTTGGGGTACTGTCGATAGAATCGCTAGCGTCCATTGATCGGCTGGCCTGGTCGTGGAGCAGGTTTTCCGCCCGCGGAACAAAGGCGCAGCGCGCTGCTCCTTTGACGGCGCCTGTCATTTCGGTCGCAGTCACGCGAAGCCGGTGCTCCTCTCGCGGCGCGAACTACGGCTCGCAAACCAGTCCCGCGTCGTCGTCGGCTCCCTAGTCATGTAACCCCTGTCCCTTGAGAATCCGCGCCCTGCATTTCTCGATCCTCGATTCTCGGGTCTTGGGTTGTTTGGCTTGAGCAAAATAAAACAGATAGGCCCTTTGGCGTCCCGGCGTCAATGCAGAAAAGGCCGTTCTCAAATCGGGGCTTTTCGCTAACTTCGCCTCAAATTCTTCAGGCATATCCAGGTCGGCGGTCTTTCTGAGCCTCACTTTCAAGCCGGCTTTTTCCACATCGACGGCTTCGTGAATGTAGGCGCTTAAGACGCGTTCCATCTTGACGATTTCCCGGACGTTCGTGAACCGGATCTGCCGCCCCGCCTGCGTATGCTCACCAGGCGTGACAAGAATTCCCTTCGGGTCCTTCAACAAGGCGCCTTTGAAAAACAGCAGCGCGCAGTACTCCTTGAATCCCTGGATGATCACGATGTTCTTATTCTGAAGCGTGTAGCAAGGCAGCCCCCACTTCAGTTCTTCGGTCAACTGGCATCCAAGACTGATCCGTCGCAGTTGCTCGAATTCTCTCTGCCACTTTTTGGCCTTGCGCAAATAGGCATCAACTTTAGGATTCATGCTGTCAGATCGCCAGCAGGTCACGCTTCTCGCAAATGAATTGCACGTGATGCGGAATGTGGTTGGTGACTCGTCGCAGCAGCGCTTCGAGTGTCAGGGGGCCGTCTTCCGAGTGGTGCCCCGTTCGCTGAAACTCGGCCGGCTGCAACTGGCGGAGGATGTGGAGCATCTGGCTGCGCGTGAGCTCGATCAGCCGCAGCTCTCCTTCCGCATCGCGATGGTGATAGGCCAGCCGCGGCAACCAGCCATCGGGATCCATGCTGCGCAGTTGCGGTTCATCCTCGGCGATGACGCGCTTCATGCGCTCGGCATACACGCCATCGGAATCGGCCAAATGGCAGATCACCTCGAGGGTTGACCATCGGCCGGGCACCGGCCTGGCTTTGAGTTGATCGTCGCTCATTCCGGCTACCGCGTCGCGCAGCAGCTTGGGGCCCACAGCGTATTGGTGGATCAGTTCTTCCATCATCGCGATCAGAGAAGCCCAGGGATCGGTGTGCCCCCGGTGACGGTCTGGACCAGATCGCTCGGCAAACCGTTGGCGACGCGCACCTGCCCGACATCCAACAGCGATTGCATAATAGTTGCCAGCAGATGCTTGATCGTCACCGGCTCACTCAGCGGCGATCCGCCGTCGCGCGTCGATTGGCCAATCACCTGGCCCATGCGTAAACCGCCCCCGTACAACAACAGCGGCGCCAGGTTGCCCCAGTGATCGCGCCCGCCTTTGGCGTTGAGACGGGGCGTGCGCCCCATCTCGCCACAGACCACCAGCAGAATGCGGTCGCTCAGACCGCGAGATTCGACGTCTTCAATAAAGGCCGACACCGCGTGGTCGAGCGGCCGCCCCATGTAGCCCATGCCCTCGACCATGCCCGCGTTGTTCACGTCGGCGTGCATGTCCCAGACGAAGCTGGTGGTCACCGTCACAAAACCGCAGCCGGCCTCGCACAATCGCCGGGCCAACAACAGCAACTTGCCGAGTGTTTGGGCGTTGTCGGTGTAATGCTTGTAATTGTTCCACTGCCGGCTGATCGCTTCGGGCCGCACCAGCGGCGCCGTGTCGTAGCGCTCGACGATACGGGGGTCTTCCTTCGAGAGATCAAACGCGCCTGCCACGCCGCCCAGAATCATGCGGAAGGCCTGCTCGCGTGTCTCATCGAGGCACGCCAGCGAGCCGCGCGCGTCGAGCCCCATCCGCACGCGGTCGAACTCGCGCAGCAAATGCCGGCGGTCGTCAAGCCTGCCCAGCGGAATCGACACTTGCATCGCTTGCTGCATTTGTCCGCCGCTGCCGGGCACAAACGGCGCCGCCGATCCGCCCAGCGTGCCCGTGGCTTCAAAATCGCCAAATGTTTTAATGGCGGGCATGGCCTCGGGCGCGATCGCCTGAGGATAAAGCGCCGCATTGGTGGGCACGCCGGTGACCCGGTGATTCGGCCCGGCCATGCGGCTATAAAGCGAACCCATGTTGGCCCCCAGCGTATCGCGGCAGACAATCGGCTTGATGTCGTGGTTAGCGTCGCCGGTGGTGAACGAGCGGACAACCGCCAGCTTGTCGGCCAATGATGCCAGTCGGCCAAACGTGCCGCCGAAGGTGACGCCGGGAATGCGCGTGGTGACTTCGCCGGTGGCGCTGCGCACCTCGGCGGGCGCCGACATTTTGGGGTCGAACGTTTCGAACTGACTGGGGCCGCCGTGCAAGAACAAAAACACGACCGAGCGGTCTTTTACGAGCCGCGCGGCCGACTCGGCGGCCCGCGCCGCCAGCACGTCGGCCAGCGACAACCCGCCGAGCGCCAGCCCGCCGATCCGCAAAAACTCGCGGCGGCCAAAATGCCGACTCGTTTGAACGAGCGAAAGCACGGCAAATGTTCCTCGGGTTAGCGCCCCGTTGTTGATCGCTATCGTATCAAAATCGGCTGATGGGAACAACTCGGCGGTGCTGCAGGCAGCGGCTCAGAATTGTGCGGCTGAACCATGTCAACGTTTGAGCGTTTTTGCGCGGTCCCAGGCATAGCCGCAGCAAATTCCGGCCAAGGCACCAAGGCCGATCGCAACGCCGCCGCTGATGGCATCGCGAACGAGCGCCGTCCCGGCATCGCGAGGCCTGCGGTGTTCCGCATTTAAAGGACCCAAACTCGTTGTCAACATTGCGAAGCCGCCCACGATGACCCCACACAGCCCCACATAAAAAGCCGTTCTCGAGCCCAGAAGTTTTGCAAGCGCTGCGAGGAAATTTGCCGCGACGACCAGAAGGCAGAGATACACGACCGAACGGGGATCAATACGAGCACCGAGGATGCGGCAAGCATTGGCTGTGGCGAGGCCAAAGAAGGTCAGCCACATTACGATGGGCCACTCCATGAGCGAAGGTGCCGGCGGGCGTGGCTTGCTCTCTTCCATCCACCAATTCTACCGCTAATCGCCGCACGCGGGCCACGTTGCTATCCGGGGCAGGCGGCTACGACTTAGTTGGGCGCGGGCTTCCGGTAGTTGCACGGGGCTTTGCTGGAAGGGACTCGTAATGTCCCTCGCGCCTTGCTTTGTCGATCAGTCTTGGATGAACCTGCGATCCTGTGCAACATAGTAGCTCGAAGGATCAATTCGTTCCCATGCCCAATCGACAATCGGCGGTAAAATAGCACAGCCGACCGACAGCAGCGTCGTTAGGACAGCCAACGTCTTGAGACTGAATTGAGGGCGATTCATTGTTGGCTATCCCCTCGAGTCATAGGGAGGCGCTCGACGTGTCGTCGTTCTGCAGGTTGCTCCATGTGGCGAAGGAATGCGAGCCCGCCGCATAGAGCAGCGAGCCAAAATACAGGGCCCAAGAGCCATTTCAAGCTGAACTGACAACGTGACATGGCTGATCTTAATCAGTCCGACGGCAATCCCAAGCGTCTTCCAATGGCTTCACGCTCTTCGACGATCGCATCACGTGTTTGGCGCCCCGCGCCCCTTGCCCTCACATCTTGGAAATGTTGCCGCGCCATGATCGCCCGTTGCCTCAACGCCCACCAATGGACCGATACAGCCACGATCGCGGTGGCAGCCAAAAGCGTCGTCAACTTGAACTGAAACCGTCGGGTCATGAGGGTCATTATCGCAGCTTCTCCCTCGAACGTCTGCAGTGATTTAGGCGTCATGCATTCGCCAAGAGGCGCTCATACTCATCATGCGGGCCGATCCAGAACCAGATCAAGCCGTCCGGTGCCTCGGCGGCCAAGGCCCGATATCCCGAACCTGCTCGCACCGACCAAAGGCGGCCGACCTTCTTGAAATGTAAGGACGGATGCCGAGGGTTCGCCCGCAACAGGGCGTAATGGCGGTCGGCGACTCGCTGGACCGCGGGCGGCAACCGTGCGTAACAGTCCCAGAAGTCGGCCGTGGTATGGTGATTCAAAGTGGGCGAGTCCGTCCAGCTCGGTGCTCGTCGAGCGCCTTGTCGATCAATGCGTCGAGTCGGCCGGCTCGTTCATCGCGCTCGATCTGCTCGTCCCAAAGCTGCTCGGTGAACTCCGCCAACCAGGCCCGAACTCGCGCCACATCATCGGCGGGGAGCTGCTGAATCGCGGCGGTGATCTCCTCAACGGTGCTCATCGGTTCCTCAAGTTCTTCCTTCTGCGGGTGAATGGCTCTACTACTAGCGTATCACCCGCTCTGCCCCCGGGCAACGTGAGGCCGCGAGCACCGATGCGATGCAGAGCACCAACGCCACGCCAACTCTCGAGGCGGGCGCGCTATTTGGCGAATCCGCTGGCTAACATCGGTTTGCCTCCCGATAAATAACGATCATAATGTGTACGTTCGACACACCCTCGAACGAGCCCGATGCGCGACGCCGCTTCGCTTCGCTATGGAGGCAAAATGGCATCCCACCCAACGACGATTGAGCCGAATCTCGAAACGGCGTTTGAGCAGTTAGCACAGGCATGGCGCGACGAGCATCGTTTTATGTCGTCCGTCACGGATATGGTGCTGCTTCCCTCGTATCAGAGGATCATTGGACTCGACGGTAGCTTTCTTGAGCGCCGACGCACCATGCGATATACTGCATTGGTGTGACGCCAAAGTTGACAGAATCTTGTCGAAGGCGCTGCCGGCGGAGATATTTGATATGGCATCGATCTCATCCGATCTGGAGCAATTCGTCCAACAAGAGGTAGCCAGTGGCCGGTTCACCGACCGCGACGCGGTGATTGCGCACGCATTGGGACTGCTGCGGCGCGATCGTGAAGAGGCGGTGGCGGGCGTCCAGGCTGGACTTCACGACGCCGCCCACGGACGACTGCAGCCTCTGCACGGAGTGTTTGAAGATTTGCGGCGCGAATTCGGCATCGGCGAAAACGCATGACGTACCACGTCGTCGTCAGCGAGAACGCGAAAGCGAATCTGCGAAGCTACTATTTACGTGCTGCCCAAAACGCTCCCGCAACCGCTGACCGTTGGTTGAACCGGTTCGAGGAGGCATTAGCGACCCTTGCCTCAAACCCCGAACGCTGTAGCTTCGCTCCTGAAAACGGTTTGGTGGAGTCGGAGATTCGACAGCTTCTGTTCGGCAAGCGGCCCGCCGTGTTCCGCGCATTGTTTACTGTCGTTGAGGACCAGGTGCAGGTGCTTCACATTCGCCGCGCAACGATGGACACGGCCACGCCACACGAGTTATTCGAATAACTCGCTTACGCTTCGGGTTCGGAATCGTTCGTCGTTAGCAGGCAAACGTTTGCGAGCCGCCGTCGACGCGGATCACTTGCCCGCTGACGAAGCCGGCACCGGGCGAGCACAAAAAGGCCACTACCGCGGCAATCTCGTGCGGGCGGCCGTAGCGATCGAGCGTGCCTTCGGTGACCAGCCGCTGCTGGTCGATCTCGTGGATCCGCAAGAAGCGCTCGGTGACGGTGCCGCCCGGCGCGACGCAGTTCACCGGAATATTGTAGGGACGCAGTTGTTCGGACAGACAGCGCGTGTACTCGTGAACCGCGGCCTTGGCGACGGCATACATCGAACCGGTCGGGCGGCCATAACAGCCGGCGATGCTGCCGATCGTAATGATGCGGCCCGACTTGCGGGCCATCATCTCCGGGGCGACTTCGCGGCAGCAGAGAATGGCGCTCAGCAGATTGCGGTCCAGCACGCTCTGCATGTCGGCCAGCGAGATGTTGAGGCAATCGTCGTGTTCCGGGCGGCCGCCGCGGCCCACGCCCGTGCCCTGCGCGCCGATGTCGCCGCCCGCACAACAAACCAGGATGTCGATCTGCCGCCAGCGCTGGCGGATTTCGGTCCCGATGCGGCGGACTTCTTCCTCACGGCAGACATCGCCCCACACGGGCATCGTCTCGCCAGTGGCTTGTCGGGCAAGCTCGTCGGCGACCTGCTGCATCGATTCGCCTTCGCCAAAGGTGCGCGGGCTGTCAGGCCGAGTGCCATGCACCGCGACCCGCGCTCCGAGACGGCAAAGTTCGGCGGCCATCGCCCGGCCAAGACCTCGTGACGAACCGGTGACCCAGGCGACTTGACCAGCGAGGAGGCGAGTTTCCTTCATGCTATCGGTACCCTAACTCTATGCCATCATCGTTGAGTGTAGCCAAATTGGAGAACCTTGAGGCGGAAATCTTTTTTCCGCTGCCGTTCAAGCTGTTCCGCGTGCGCCGGCTTACCTATCGTCAACGTCCAGCAGTAGATCCTGAATCGTGATATTCCCTTCGATAACAAGAATTCGAAACTGTGGCCACTCTCGCTGTTGCCACCTCCACCGTGGTTGAAGATTGTCCACCCACCGGCAGAGGCTCTCGTGCTGACGCATTCCTTCAAATGCGACAGCACCTGCTCGGCGCTTGCTGTGTCGGCAGATATCCAATAATCGAATTCAGAATGGACTTCGTCGACGCTTTGTCCCGAGTGACCGCCGCGGGCATCGGCACGTGCGGAAGGATCCAATTGGGAAATCCACTCGTTAAGCTCAGCGCCCGTAATCGTAAAGTCGTCCAGCTCAACGAGCGAAGTGTGATAAAGATGAGAAACCTGAGAACAAATTAGGGCAGCGGCAAACACCCACAGGAACATGCGCCGGATCGACCATTGACGTGGTGACTTCATGCGAATCGTTGTGGCCAAAACGAGTCATCCTTATCGGGGTCAAGCGCAGGCATTACTTTGTGATCGGCCAAGTAGGTTTCGGGCGGGTGCGGCGTCACGGATTTCATGTAGGGAATGACCACCAGCAACCAGAAGCGACGCCAGGTGGCATCTTCCGCTTCCTCGTTCTGGCGGATCGTTTCCGCCAGCTTTGACCGCTCGTTCAAGTAACACGCCAACTGGTAGCAGGCCGCGGCCCGGACTTCGCGATGCGGGCTTTTGTCGAGAGCGGCGCGCAGCAAACCTTCGGCCTTCACCATCGGAAACTCGATGTGGAGATATTTCAGCACTTGGTCAAGTTCTCGGTCCGCGAGGTGTCTGAGCAGGAGCAGGTCGAGAGCGCGCCGGCCTACTTCCCAAATCGGCGATTCCGGGTCGACGGAGTTGAAAGAAGCGAGCCGCAAGGCTGGCAGTGCCACGCGCGGGTCGGGCTCGCGCTTGGCGAGGGCAAGGAACTCGGCAGCCATCGCCTCGTTTGGTGGTGACTTTCGTTGATCGGCGCGGATGCAAGCCAGGAACTCAGCGTCGGTCAGCCGGGCGAGGAAAGTGTCGGTCCTTTCTTTGTGCGTCGTAACATACTCTAGTGTATCGCTCCGGAGCTTCTGGGATAGCTCTTCCAATTCCGCGAGATGGCGTTCGTACCCGCCGGTGGTTTCATCGGCGGCCACTATTTCGGAGAGCACTCCGCCGACGAGCAAGGTGGCTGCAAGAATGCACGCGGTGAAGTCGTTTCTACCGGGCCGCATAGAGAATCTCCGATAAAAGAGGGCGATGTGGAGACGCAGCACCCTACACATTTACGCGACGCATCCGCGAAATGCAAGCAATCCACGGCGGCTTTGAAGGTTCCGCGCCAAAAGTCCTTCCGGTGCACCGTGCTGTTGAGGGCCACCTGCTGGTTGTTTGGCGAGCTTTTCGATAAGATCTGGATTCAACTCGATGTCCTTTGTCGTGAGGTATCCCGTGGCCGCTCTTCAAACGACGGACCGATGGACGCATGTCGCGGCTGGCCTTCTTTGCTTGGTGTCGGTGGTTGTCGCGTCGGCTCAGCAAGCGGCGGAGGAAGAGATCAGCGAAAGCGATTATCGCCGCCGCGTTGTGGCAGGCGAAGCAAAAAGCCTGAAGGTCAAAATCGGCGACGACGAAGCGGAAACTACGCTGATTGAAAAACCGGTGCTTAGGTGGGTCAATCCTCGTGGCGGGATTGGAGGCACTTTTCTGTGGACCGGCAACAAGTTGCCCGCCGCCCTGTGCTGCATCTGGTTCGCGCCCGACAAGAGCGTGCATTTGGCGTCATCGCCCGAGATTTCACCGCTGAAGAGGTGAAATTTGGAGATCAAAGCTCGGAAGAGCTTCGTTTGTTGCCGCTGGCCAGATTCTCAAACACCGGCACATTGTGCTCGAATAGCTTGACGTGACTGCGGAAGTGCGTCGATTGCCCGGTGTCGATACTGGCGGTGTCGATGCCGATGGCCTTGATCAGTCAGTGCTCGACCAGCCACCCGGCGGCCTGCGGCGCAAGCCCGG
Source organism: Pirellulales bacterium (assembly GCA_035252155.1). Lineage (GTDB taxonomy): Bacteria > Planctomycetota > Planctomycetia > Pirellulales > JAICIG01 > JAICLL01. Next base: position 14,621 of record DATFDL010000714.1, read on the forward strand.
GAAAATGGAGTTTCGCCACCGCGGCTGGCCCGGTTTCGTCGGTGCCTAGTGCTGGTGAGAATGCGGGCTACGTATTCGCCACTAGCAGCCCCTCCCCGCTGCCTGGCCGGAGGCCGTCTTTGCGACCGGCGAAGTATCGCTCGGTAAGCGCGGCCGCCGGCACGTGCCGGACTTCTCGAAAACCGGCCTCGCGGGCGAGACTCAGCATTTCCGGCGGCGTGAAGAAACTGACGAACGGCGTTCCGCTCGCTTGCGCTCCTTTCATCGCAGCCTCGAAACCAGGACGCTCTTCCGCGTCGGCGAACTCGAGCGGCAAGATGAACGTCATCGCCAGCGTCGAGCCAGGAGCGAGCGCCGCAACTTGGCGCAGCGTGGCCGCGATCGCGTCCTTGGTGAGATACAAGCTGACGCCCGCGGAGGCCACGACCGCCGGCCGACTAGCATCAAAACCGGCCGCTGTCAGCCGGTCGCGCCACGATTCGCCCGATTCGAAATCGACGGGCACCAGCCGCAGCCAGTCGGGCATGCCATAGCCCGACTCGATCAGGCGCTGGCGCTTCCACGCCTGATGACCCGGCTGGTCGACCTCAAACACCCGCAGCCGCGCGGCGATTTCCGGCCTGCGCTGGGCGAACGTATCGAGGCCTGCGCCGAGGATGACATATTGATCGACGCCGCGGCCCGCCTGCTCGACCACCAAGTCTTCCATAAACCGAGCACGGGCCACGATCGACGCGCGAAACAGCCGCGTGCCCCGCGGGTCCATATCTGGCCGGCGCCGCCAATCGTCATCTGGCGCCGCCAACCGCAAGCCAATCTCATCTACCAGCACATGCGGCGGCGCATCGACTTCGACGTGCATCGCCCGCCACAGCGCGACCCTCACCGCCGTGCTGTCAGGGGCTGAGATTGGTTGATCATGCATGATGTTTTATTCTCCCTTCCCGGTGTTTCGTCCACAAGCGATCGCCACCGATGCGACTGCCTCGCCAACGCGTCGGGCCACCACGCCTGAGCATAACCACTACTGTTTTCGGCTGCGCTTGCACCTCGATCGCTCGGCGGCCAAAATGAAACGGTCCCCTGCCGTGGTGGACAACCGGGACAAATCGCCGCCGCGAGCGCCATGAACGAAGCCGATACCTGCCGCACGCTCGTCCGCCCGCGCCTCGAACAGGCCGGCTGGGATGGCGATAAGCACTTCTACAGCGAACAGACGTTCTTTACCGACGGGCGGATCGTCGTGCCGGGCGGAAAGCCGCGGCGGCTCAAACGCAAGTTCACCGACTTCTTGCTCCGCTACAGCCGCGACATCACGCTGGCCGTGGTCGAGGCCAAGTCCGACCGACGGCCCGCCGGCAACGCCTTGCAGCAGGCTAAGGAATATGCCGAAATCCTCGGCCTCAAGTTCGCCTACGCCACCAACGGCACAGAAATCATCGAATACGACTATTTCACCGGCCGCGAGACCGGGCTCGACCGCTTCCCCACGCCCGACGAGCTTTGGTTCCGCTATCAGCAAGGTCAGGGGCTCACCGGCGCCGTCGCCAACGCACGGCTCGTGCCTGACTTCCATAACCCCCAAAAAATCCCGCGGTACTACCAGCGCATCGCCATCGACCGGGCGATCGAAGCCATCTTGAAGGGTCAGCGGCGCGTGCTGCTGACCCTCGCCACCGGCACGGGCAAGACCACCGTCGCCTTTCAGATTTGCTGGAAGCTCTGGTCGGCCGGCTGGAACGCCCGCGGCGAGCAGCGCAAGCCCCGCATTTTGTTCCTGGCCGATCGCAACGTGCTGGTCAACGACCCCAAGGACAAAGATTTCGCCCCCTTCGGAGATGCCCGGCACAAGATCGAAGGCGAAGCGATCAAAAGCCGCGAGATGTACTTTGCCCTCTACCAATCGCTCGCCCGCGACCAGCGGCGGCCCGGCTTGTATAAGGAATACGCCCGCGATTTCTTCGACCTGATCGTGATCGACGAATGCCACCGCGGCAGCGCCAGCGACGAGAGCAACTGGCGCGAAATCTTGGAGTATTTTGAGCCGGCTTATCAACTGGGCATGACCGCCACGCCGCTGCGCGAAGACAATCGCGACACCTACGATTATTTCGGCAATCCGCTCTACACCTACAGCCTGAAGCAAGGCATCGACGACGGCTTTCTGGCTCCCTACCGCGTCCACCGCGTGCTCACCACCTACGACGCCGCCGGTTGGCGCCCCAATCGCGGCCAGGTCGATCTCTATGGCCGCGAAATCCCCGACGGCGACTACCACACCAAGGATTTTGAGCGCAGCGTCTCGCTGCTTGCCCGTACTGAAGCCATCGCGCGACACCTGACCGACTTTCTGAAGCATACCGACCGCTTCGCCAAGACGATCGTGTTCTGCGTCGATCAGGAACACGCCGATCAGATGCGCCGGGCGCTGCACAACCTCAACGCCGCCCTGGCCCAGCAGCTCCAGCGTTCGGGCGACGAGTACGTGGCCCGCGTCACCTCCGACGAGGGCGAGCTGGGCATCGGCTTTTTGAGCAGGTTTCAAGACCCCGAAGAGCGGGCGCCGGTCATCCTCACGACGTCGCAATTGCTGACCACCGGCGTCGATGCCCAAACCTGCCAAAACGTGGTGCTGGTGCGTGTGATCGGCTCGATGACGGAGTTCAAGCAGATCATTGGTCGCGGCACGCGCGTGCGTGAAGAGAGCGGCAAGCTGTTCTTCAATATTCTCGACTACACCGGCTCGGCGACGCGGATGTTCGCCGATCCCGATTTCGACGGCGAGCCCTCGCTGGTCGAGACGGAGCTGATCGACGACGCCGGGCAAACCATCGAGGTCACCGATCACATTGAAGAACAAGAGCCACCGCCAGCAGACGACGACGCCGACGACGCCGACGACCAGTCGGGCAAGCCGCATTTCGACGACGATCCGCGCGAGCCGCGCAAGTTTTACGTGCGGGGCGGTAAAGTCGATATCGACACCGAAGTGACCTACGATCTCGATACCGACGGCAGTAAGTTGCGCACGGTGCAGATTACGCAGCACGTGGCCGAAACGGTCCGCACGTTGTACACCGATGCCGACGACCTGCGCCGCCGCTGGTCGGATTTCGAGCAGCGTTCGGCCGTGGTCGAAAAGTTGGAGGAGCGGGGCATCGACTTTCACGAGCTGGCGGCGGCGGCTGGAAAACCCGACGCCGACCCCTTCGACCTTCTCTGTCACGTGGCTTACAATGCCCCGCTGCGGACGCGGCGCGAGCGGGCCGAGCGGCTGCGGCGCGAGCAGCACGATTTTTTCGACCGCTTCGGACCCGACGCGCGGACGATCATCCACGAGCTATTGGAGAAATACACCGAGCACGGCGCGGCGCAGTTCACGCTGCCCGACGTGTTCGAGGTGCCGCCCATTTCGCGGCACGGCAATTTGAAGGAAATCGCCGAAAAGTTCGGCGGCACGGAGAAGCTGGTCGAGGCGTTTAACGAATTGCAGGATTTGCTTTACGCGGCATGAGCTCGATGGCTGGCGATAACGTAGCCCCGAAGGGGCGTCATTCCATAGCCCAGGGTGAAACCCTGGGACAAAAAGTCCAATGATTGTCGTAGCCCTGAAAGGGCGTCATTCCGGGATCAACCAACCGCGCAACCCAATACCATTAACGAGGCGCACATGCCCCAATCGCTCGCCGACGTCCTGCTCCACATCGTGTTCAGCACGAAAAACCGTACCCCGTTTCTGAAATCGCCGGAGGTACGTGAACGCCTCAACGCCTATATCGTCGGGACGCTCGAGAACCTCGGTTGTCCGTCGGTAATCACGCGGTCGGTCGAGGACCACATCCACATTCTCTGCCACTTGTCGCGAACGATGTCGATTGCCGAGCTGATCAAAGAGATCAAGACAGCTTCGTCGGCATGGCTCAAAGAACAAGATCCGCGCCTGCACGACTTCTATTGGCAGGCCGGGTACGGTGCCTTCTCCGTGAGCCGATCGAACGTCGAGAAAGTAAAAGACTACATTGCCAACCAGGAGGAGCACCATCGAACGCGGACCTTTCAAGAGGAGTTCCGTTTATTGCTTGAGCGTCACGGCATTAAATTCGACGAGCGCTATGTTTGGGATTAACCCTTTCCATGCACCCGCGCGCCGGCGCGATCGCTGTCCACCCGGCGGTTTGAATTGCCGCGCCGATCGCCGCGCCGGGGAATCGCGCCCCCTTGGGGCTTGGGTTTTTTGTGGGGGCCATGCACCCAGGGTTGCACCCTGGGCTGTGGAATTTGGCCCCTTCGGGGCCGGCGGGCTTCCGCATCTTCGGTACGGACCTCGCGTCATCGCGGTCGGCGGGCTTCGCCCGCTTCTTAGCCCGGAACGGGCGTCATTCGATAGCCCAGGGTGCAACCCTGGGTTATGGTACCGCAATAAAGTCGTAGCCCTGAAAGGGCGTCATTCCTCGCGGGGGGCAAACCGTGGCACGCCCTAAAACCTCAAAACCGGCCAAAACGTCCGCGGCGTCGAACGGCCGCGCGTCGGCCAAAAAGTCCGCGCAGCCCCTCACCACCGCTCAGCGCCTGGGCAGCCTCGTCAAATCGGCGCGCGACATCATGCGCAAAGATAAAGGGCTCAATGGCGACCTCGACCGCCTGCCGATGCTCACCTGGCTGCTCTTCCTCAAATTCCTTGATGACCATGAGGCCATCCGCGAAGAGCGCTCGCGGATGAAGCGCGAAAAATACCGCCCGGTCATCGAGCCTCCCTACCGTTGGCGCGATTGGGCCGCCCGCGAAGACGGCATCAGCGGCGACGCCCTCAAAAACTTTGTCAACCACGAAGAAGTCGCGCGGCCCGACGACAAGAAAGGCGCCGGCCTGATCGCCTACCTGCGCGGACTGCAAGGCAGCAACGGCGACGACCGCCGCGACGTGGTCGCCTCGGTCTTTTCGGGCGTCTCCAACCGTATGGAAAGCGGCTATCTGCTGCGCGACGTCATCAGCAAGGTGGGCGGCATCCACTTCGACAGCACCGAAGAAATCCACACGCTCGGGCATCTCTACGAAACCATGCTCAAAGAGATGCGCGACGCCGCCGGCGATTCCGGCGAGTTCTACACGCCGCGGGCCGTCGTGCGGTTCATGGTCGACGTCACGAATCCGCGGCTGGGCGAAACCATTTTAGACCCCGCCTGCGGCACCGGCGGCTTTTTGGTCGAAACCTATCGCCACCTCGAAGCCCAGTGCAAAACCGTCGAGCACCGCCGCATCCTGCAAGAACGCAGCATCGTGGGCGGCGAGGCCAAGCCGCTGCCCTACATGCTCTGCCAGATGAACCTGCTCCTGCACGGACTGGAGTCACCCCAGATCGTCAAAGGCAACAGCCTGGCCCAAAAACTCACCGAAATCAAAGACAGCGAACGGGTCGACGTCATCCTGACCAATCCGCCCTTCGGCGGCGAGGAAGAGCGCGGCATCCAGAACAATTTTCCCGCCGACAAGCAAACCAGCGAGACGGCGTTGCTCTTTTTGCAGCTCATCATGCGCAAGCTGCGCGTGACGCCGCGGCCCGGCCGCGCCGGCGTGGTGGTGCCCAACGGCACGCTCTTCGGCGACGGCGTGTGCGCCCGCATCAAGCACGAGCTGCTCACCAAGTTCAACCTGCACACGATCGTCCGGCTGCCCAACGGCGTGTTCGCCCCTTACACCAGCATTCCCACAAACCTGTTGTTTTTCGACCGCACGGGGCCGACCGAGCATGTGTGGTATTACGACCAGCCCCTGCCCGAGGGGCGCAAAAACTACACCAAGACGGCGCCCTTGCAGTACGAGGAATTCGCCGACTGCCTGGCGTGGTGGCCGAAGCGGGCCGAAAACGACCGGGCGTGGCGCGTGCCAGTCGAGCGCATTTTGGAGAACAACTGCAATCTCGACCTGAAGAACCCCAACGCCGCCGACGATTTCGAGCACCTTCCGCCCGAGCAGCTTGCGGAGGATATTTTGCAGAAGGAGCTACGGATTGCCGAGATCATGCGCGAGATCAAGGAGCTGTTGAAGGAGAAACCGTGAGCGAGTGGCCGACATCGGTGCGCGGTCGTGGGAGGTTTCGCCACAGGTTGTGGCGAAATCGTGGCGAGGCCTTTTCGCCGCAGGCTGCGGCAAAGGGATTTTGTCGCGCGCCCCGCCA
>DATFDL010000715.1:0-2559 GCA_035252155.1 Pirellulales bacterium
GAACCGAGCCGGTCCAAAGGTTGGGCGCGCACCGAACGTGGGGGGTTTTTAAGATGCACGCGCCGTCGGAACTTAATAATTGCAAGCGGCGTGCCGCGGAGACTTATTGGTGCATCGGCGCGTCGGTGTAAATGAGACTGATGCGGTCCGCGATGGCCGCGGGACATTGATTGTTTCACTCCGCGCAACCACCGGGTGGCCATCGTGGAAATGCCGCTTCGTCAGGCTGGAAAGCCTGACCTACGATGCGCGATATTTCACTTTGCCACCGACAATCACCGTCTCGGCGCGGCCGCGCAGCTTGCGACCGGCGAAGGGCGTGTTGCGGCTCTTCGATTTGAAGCGGGCGGTATCGACCGTCCATGTCGCGTCCGGATCGATGATGGTCACGTCGGCATCGGCCCCAATGGACAACGTGCCCTTGGGTATGCCCAACACTCGAGCCGGATTAATCGTCATCTTTTCGATGGCCTGAGGCCAGGTGAGATGGCCCGCGGCGACCAACTCGGTGGCCACCAGGCCCAAGGCGGTTTCGAGCCCCACAATGCCGAACGGGGCGCGATCGAGCTCTTGCATCTTCTTCTCGGCTGCGTGGGGAGCATGGTCGGTGCAGATGACGTCGATCGTGCCATCGACCAGCCCGGCGACGCACGCCTCCACGTCACGCCGGGCACGCAGCGGCGGGCTCATCTTATAGTTCGAGTCGAAGGAGCGCAAGCATTCGTCGGTCAGCGTGAAGTGATGCGGGCAGACCTCGGTGGTGACGCGCACCTGCCGCCGTTTGGCCCGCCGCACCAGTTCGACGCTGCCGGCCGTCGAAACGTGCATGATGTGAATGCGCCCGCCGGTGGCCTCGGCCAGGGCGATGTCGCGGCTGGCCATCACGTCTTCGGCGGCGGCGGGCATGCCCGGCAGACCCAAAATCATCGACACCAGACCTTCGTGCATCACACCGCCGCGGGTGAGCTCCAGCACTTCGGCATGATTGAGAATGGGCTTGCCAAACATCAGGCAGTATTCGTAGGCGCGGCGGAGCAATTCGGGGTCGTACACCGGGGCGCCGTCGTCACTGAAGGCCACGGCGCCGGCCTCGACCAACTGCCCGATCTCGGCCAGTTCCTTGCCCTCGCGATTCTTGCTGACGCAAGCGACCACGTAGACGTTGCAGTTCCCGGCCAGCGCGGCCTGGTGCCGAACGAACTCGACGGTAGCCTGAGTGTCGATGGGCGGTTCGGTGTTGGGAATGCAGGCGATCGACGTAAAACCGCCGGCCAGGGCGGCGGCGGTGCCGGTGGCGATGGTCTCATCTTCTTCGCGGCCCGGCTCGCGCAGATGAACGTGCATGTCAATCAGCCCCGGCGCGACGATTTTGCCCGAAGCGTCGATCACCATGTCTTGGCCGTTTTCGCTCGTATCGTAGGCGGCGACCCGGCCGTCGCGCACGAGCAGGTTGGCCACCCGGTCGAGCGACTGGCTGGGGTCGATCAGGCGGCCGTTTTTTATCAGCAGGTTAGACATCGAGAGGGCGCCAATTCATGTTCGCCACGACTGCCGCATCGTAGCGGGTGGCGGCCGCTCATTCAACCAGCCTAGCTTGAGAGTGTTGCGGCAGACAAACGGCCCAGTGATACTAGTGCCCATGTCCATTTCACGATTCGTCCTCGCGTTCGTCGCCGTGTTGGCGTGCACGCAGATGGCCGCGGCCGACGACCATTATTTGAGATATGTTTCGACGGCGCCCGAGTTTCAGCCGGTCGAGCACAACCCGCGGATGCTCATTGGTCGCTGGGACACCTGGCTCTATATGCCGTGGCGCTACCAATGGACCATCGGCACCGGCGACGAGGGCGGGCGGTTTTGCCGCGACTACGGCTTGCTGGGCGGGTTCACCGATCACGGCGATGGGCCGTTCGAGTGGCTCAACCAATGGGACTTGCGATTCTATAACGACCACACCGCCGCCAAAGGTTTCTTGCACTTGCACGGTGCGCCGGAGAGGCAGAATTTCGCCAAGTTTCAACGCGACGGCCGGGCAATCCGCACCGGCGCCGATGGGCCACAGCCGCTTGACGACGCCCTGCGGCAGCGGCTGCGCGCCACCGTCACCGAGTACGTCAAGAACGTCAAGAGCCACAGCTCGCGGTGCGTGGCTTACGCGCTCGATGATGAAATCTCGTGGGGAGCGTTCGTCACGCCGCTGCCCTGGCGGATCAATGACGACGACGATGCCTATGCTCGCTGGCTGGTGCAATACTACGGCGAAGGCGCTCCGCCGCCGCAGTTCGTCACGCCCGACTTCACGCGGCAGCAGCTCGATCGGCCGCTGGGCCAGTTGGATTTTTCGCCGCTGCTCGACCGCATCACCTACAACGACTCGGTCTGGGCGAATCTGGTCGGCGAGTTGGTCGCCACCGCCAACGCCGCCGATCGCGATGCGCCCTGCGGCTTCGTCGGCGGCCAAGCGCCGAATCTCTGGGGCGGCTTCGACTACGCCAAGCTGTCCAAGAAGATCCAGTTCATCGAGGCCTACAACCTGGGTTCTTCGGCTGAGATCGTGCG
>DATFDL010000716.1:0-5366 GCA_035252155.1 Pirellulales bacterium
CCGCGATCAATAACAGCGCAACCGGCAAAAACAGCAGACGCATACAATCGCTAGCGAGGCTCGTGGATAGCTGGCGGCACTCTTCAGGCCATTGGAGCGCCGTCTATCATCGTCAACCGCGGTTTGGCTACGACATGAAGCGCGGCGTCAACGGCATCTGGTATGCGACCGGGCTGTTTGGAAACTACCAGTGAGGGTGACGCGAGGGTTCAGGGTGACGCGAGGGTTCAGGGTGACGCGAGGCTTCAGGGTTCAGGGTTCAGGGTTCAGCATTTTTGTGAACCCGTGTCGTGACTTTATCCCGAAACCGGATTCCCACTACCCAGCGCTCATGAGCGATGGCAGCCCACGAGGAATCAACCACCACACCTTGAACGCCTGCGCCAAGATGCTGAACCCTGAACCCTGAACCCTGAACCCTCTCGTACCTAGAACGATTATTCCAGCTCGAACGGTCGCACCGCCTGCCGGTTTCAATTTCACCACGCCGACGTTGAAAAAAGCCCCCAACTTGCCATTTTCGGTGGTAGGGTTGATGCGCGAACCGTTTTGTCCGCATCCCGACTTGGCTGCGCTGGGAGCATACCAACCATGGTCCGGCCGACGATTCACCACCGCTGGTGGATGACCATCGTCGGCGGCTGCGCCTTGGTTTTGGGCGGCTGTGCTTCGGGACGGATGCCGATAGTCGATCCCACCGGGCAGCGGTTTTTTATTCCGGGGCCGCTTGTTCGCACGGCGGAACCTGCCCCGCCCGGCCACCACGACCCGGTGCGCTTGCAGCTTACGCCCGCCAAGGTGATCGCGCCGGTCGGCGCCGAGGTGCTGTTGCTGGCGGGCGTCTGCGGGCCCGACGGCTATCTGCTGGCCCGCGAACGCGTCGAATGGATGCTTGCGTCGGGCGGAGTGGGCGAATTTCTGGCGGTCGGCCGGCAGACGCCGCTCGATTGGTTCGCGGGCTTTCCGACCTGGCCCCGCAAGGTGACCAACACCTACGCCATCGGCAGCACGTCGTCGCGCTACCTGTGTCTCACGCGAGGCACGCCCACACCGACCGATGACTTTCCGGTCGAACGCGGGCAAGCGTGGATCGCGGTGACTTCGCCGGTCGAAGGCACCAGTTACGTCACCGCCTACGCACCGGGCGTCAACGGCTGGGACGCGCATCGTCAAACCTCGCTCATTCATTGGGTCGACGCCGAGTTCGCCTATCCGCCGCCGGCAATCAAACCGATCGGCACGCGGCACACTCTCACCACGGTCGTCACGCGCCATACCACGCACGAGCCGATCGTGGGGTGGCGGGTGCGCTATGAAGTCTCCGGCGGCGCCTCGGCCGGTTTTTCGCCCGACGGTTCGCCGGTCATCGAAGTGGCCACCAACGAACAGGGCCAAGCCAGTGTGGAGATCTACCAGCTTTCGCCCCAGCCCGGCATAAGCAATGTCTCGATCCAAGTGATCCGCCCAGAAGATGCAACCGGCGGCGAGCGATTTGTCATCAGCAGCGGCAGCACGACGATGACGTGGAGCTCGCCCGATGTGGCAACGCCCGCGGCGCCCGCGACAGGCGCGGCCGCGGCGCCGGCGTTGCGCGTCGACGTCACCGCGCCGGCCCAGGCAGAGGTGGGCGACAAAGTCACCTTTGCGGTGCGCGTGATCAACGCCGGCACGGGACCCGCAGCCGGCATCGTACTGGTCGACCGCTACGATGCGGGATTGGAGCACGAAAGCCAGCCGGGCGAGGGCAATCGCGTGATCGAGCGTGAGCTGGGCGATTTGTGGCCCGGACAAACCAAAGAGGTCGATGTCACGTTGCAGGTGCTGTCCGCGGGTGAGCTGTGCAACGTGGTCGAGGTGCATGCCGCCGGCGGCGCGCAGGCCAGCGGCAAGGCATGCGTATCGGCCGGTCAGCCGGCCGCCGCGATCTCCGCCGGGCCGCCGCAATTGAAAGTTACCAAGACCGGGCCGCCCCGCAAAGAAGCCGGCCAAGACGCCGACTTCACGATCGAAGTGACCAACTCCGGGCAAGCGCCGGTGACGGATTTTACCGTGACCGACCATTTCGACGTGGCGCTCCAGCCGCAAGAGGCCACCCAGGGGGCCGAGGAGGACGGCGGCGATTTGACCTGGCATTTCGACCGGCTTGAACCGGGGCAAACCACGCGGTTGAAGGTGGTCTGCCGTTGTCTCGAACCGGCCGACAACACCTGTAATCGGGTGGTGGTGACCACTCCCGACGGCGGCCGGGCCGAGGCCGAGGCGTGCCTGGAAGTGACGCCGGCGGGCACGCGACTCAGCGCGGCGATTTCCGAAGAGCGGGATCCCGTGGCGACCGGCAACGAGACAACGTACCTGATTCAGGTGCGCAACAACGGCGCGGCGGACGAGCGGCAAGTGACGGTCACGGTGACGCTGCCCGACCAGGTGCAAGCGGTCGCCGACGGGGCAGAGGGTCCTACGAAGGCCACGATTCGCGGCAACACGGTTCAGTTTGCGGCGGTCGCGCAGCTTGCGGCCGATGCCACGCTGGAGTACCACGTGCGGGCCAAGGCAGCGAAGCCCGGCAACGGCGTGGCCCGGGCCGTGGTCAACGCCCAGGGACTCGCTCAGCCCATCACCGCCGAAGAAACCACGACGGTAGTAAGCCGTCCCTAGTGCTCAGTCAACCGAGAGTTGATGGTTACCATTGTCGCCGGGAATCTCTTGGGTGCCACGGCATCCGCCGTGGCGCGGTTGGCATTGAGCCGACGCGCGACGCAGATCGCCGCGGCGGACGCCGTCTGAAGCCAGCCTAAGTCATGCCCAAGAGTAGATCCGCACGGCGTCCGTCGCAGCGACAGCGATTGAGCCGATCGCAACGTCGCTCGCGCTGCGACGGATGCCGTGGCACCCTGGCAAATCCTTCCCTCCTTCAGCACATGGCTGCCTGATCACTGGCGCGGAATCTCACTCTCCGGCGCATTCGCTCAAGATTTTGCGATAGGCCTGGCGGGCCGCCTCGAAGGCCTTTTCGGCCGCGTCGTGTTCGGCGCCGGCCCGGATGGCGGGCGATTTTCGTTTCCAACATACATCGACCGCGTCTAAGCACCACTGAGCGCTCTTCTTGCTGGCCCGGATTGGCTTGCCATCGATTTCGACAAACACCGGATTGGTGTGCGCGCTCGGGAAGACCCGCAGCGCTACCCAGCACGACGACTGCGGCTGATAGTCGAACGCGACGTCGCAGAGCGAGCCATCGGCCTCCACCGGGCGGGTCTCGACCGAGCGGCCGTTGACGATCAGCTCGACCGGCACCTGGCGCTTGTCGCCGATCCGAGCACGCTCGACATGCCAATAGGGTTTTTGATCGAGCGGCTTGCGGCGGATGTTGTCGCGCGGCTGTTCTTCGAGCATTGCCGCCACACGGGCATGCACACGCAACTTGTCGCCCTTGTCGGCCGCCAGCACGCTGGGCCGTCCGTCCTCGCCCGGTTCGCCCACGCCAAGCGCTTTCTCGCCGTCGGCCACTTGAAAATCGACCAGGTGCGTCAACCCGTCGCAGCAATAACTGCGGCCGTCGCGGATGCCTTCGACCCATTGGTCGTAGTCGAGTAGTTTGCCCGGCTGAGCGCTCATTTTCACATAGGCCCGGCCCAGCCCCACGCGGTCGCCGTAGATGCACGGAAAGTCGGTCTCGCCGCTGATCCGGCTGGTGTAGCCACAGTTGAGCGTGTGATACCAGATGTTCAGCTCCCATACGATGGGCGTGTCGACGGCGGAGATAAAGTCGCAGGCGCCGGCCGTCACGTCGGCGATGAATTCGTTGGCACCGATGCCATCGAAGGCCGGCATCTCGTAGTTCGGCAGCTTGGTTGACTTGACTTGCAAGCCCCAGCCGCTGTGCGAAAAACCAACGACTCCGCCTTGCTTCTTGCCCCACTCGAGCACGGGCAGGTCCCAGCTAGGCCACTGCTCGATGCGCGTCGTGCCGGGATAATCGTCTTCCTTCAACCGCAGCAAACAGAGATGACCCGAGTGCGAGCTGGGAAAGCCCGATACCTCGACGTCGTAGCGCATCACGTTGCGCGGTGTCGAAAGCTCGCTCACTTTGCCCTCAAAGAATTGCTTCTGGTGATACCAGCACGGTCCCCACGAGAGCACGCAGCCGATGTTCAAATCTTCGCCGGCGATGTGCCGCAGCATGTCGGTGGGCGTGACGCCCTCGGTCGGCGCTTCGTAGTGAGCGCAGCCGGCAGCGTGTACGTGATGGTCGCCCGAATACCACCCCAGGTCGGCCACCTTGATCCACCGCTCGAGCTTGAACGACTCGTGGTGCTCCTTGGCGTCGGGCACCGTCATCGAGCGTTTGAGAATGCGGTACTCGGGCCCGCGCGTGTAGGTGACTTCGTACTCGCCCGGCGGCAAGGACACCGATTCGCCGTCGGCCCGGTAAATCTGATCGTGAAAGAACAGGTCGGGCGCCAGCCGCCGGCTGCGTGAGGGGTAGACCCGCCCCTGAGCGTCGCGAAACACAAATTGCCCGGTGGTGGGCCGGTCGTCGTCGTCGGCCACGGCAAGCGTGACCTGGGCGGCGGGCTGGCAAGCGAACAGCGCGTTCACTTCGTTGCGAAAGCCGAGGTCTTGCGTGCCCTGGCCGACATCGAAGGCCAGTTTGGCCTCGCGGCGGCCGGAGTCGCGGCTGTAGAGTTCGAGCACGCGATATTCCAGCGCTAGCCCCGAGAGCCGGGGCGCCAGCGGCTGCTGGTCGAAGGTTTTCAGTTCGAGCCAGCGGTCGGCCAGCTCGTCGGGCGAGATCGAAGCGGCGGCGTTGGGCTTGCCCGACGATGGCACCACCTGTGGCGCGGCGTTCGGGCTGCTGGCCTTCAGCGCGGCGGTGACGCCGGCCTCGTTGTGTACCTTGACCAAAAAAACCCGCCAGCCGTGCTCGACCAATTCCGGCTTGGCCGATCCCAGCGCCACCTTCACCCGGCTTTCGGGGTTGATGTTGACGCCCACCAGGCAGAGCGGATCGAGGACGCGCTGGATTTTTTCGATCGCTGCCGCGTCATCCGGTTCGGCCAGGACTTTGTCGAGCGCTTCCTGCCGCGACTTGCTGAGCGGGCTGCCTAAAAGCTCCAGGGCCTGGGCGACCCGCCGTACTTGGGCCTTGAGCGGCTGCGATTCGAGGCCGCTTACCAGCGGCAGCGCGGCAGGCTCTGCCGAATATGCCGCCTGGAAACAACATCCGCAAAAGAGCGTGGTACAGATTACGGCCCGTACGATCGCGTTCATGGTCACTCGATAAAAATGAATTCCTTGGAATTGAAAATCACGTGGCACAGATCGGCCCATGCCTCTACATCGTTCGTCGCCCTGTACCGCTGTTT
>DATFDL010000717.1:0-7322 GCA_035252155.1 Pirellulales bacterium
GCGACCGGCGAATTCGCCGCGGCGATGACAGTCGTGTTGTTGTTGAACCCATTCATCATTGGATTAGGAAATCTTTTGGGGCCGGCCACGGCCCGCGCCTATGCCAACGGCGGCGTGTCGGAAATGCGGCGCATCGTCCAAAGGTTCACGCTGGGGCTGGCTGGTTTCTTGCTATTATTCTGCCTGTTCCTTGCGGGCTTCGGCGGTTGGGCGTTGGCGGCGCTCTTTGGTTCGCAATACGCGGGTCAGGGCGCCGTCGTCACCTTGCTGGCCGTGGGTCTGGCAGTGAACGCCCTGGGAATGGGCGCCGACAACGCCCTGCGCGCCGCCGGCCGGCCGCGCGACACGTTCTTTGCTTCGCTCTTGGCCATGACGATCACGCTGGCGGCTGGCGCATGGCTGGCGCCCGCGTGGCACATCGTTGGCATCGCCTGCGCCGTGCTCACCGGCAACCTGGTCGGCACGTTGGCGCGGTGGTTGGCCTTCGCTCGGCTCTCGCACGCCGCCCGCACGGCAGGAGCGACGGCATGACGCGCATCGTCGCAGCTTCGTCCGTTTCCTTTGCCCCGGCTGCCCTTAGCCATGCGCTGCTTCGATGGTCGGGCATGATCTTGCTGGCGGCCATCGTCATCGTCAACGAAGCCAGCTTCCGCGTGGCGGATCCTGATGCCGTTGGACTCGATTGGCAGTCGGTACTGCGGCTGGGCGTGTGTGCGTTGTGCGGGCTCTACGGCGTCCTTCACTTGCCACAAACCCAACGCTGCCTGCTGCGATTTCCGGGTGTTTACTGTTCGATCTTCGCCGCGTGGGCGGTGGCGACTGCGCCGCTGGCGGTCGACCCCGCATATGCGTTGGCCGCCGGTATCGCGCTGGTGTGTGTGCTTCTTTTCGCGCCGGCCGTACTGCTGCGGTTAGGGCATGTCACGGTAATCAAGACATTGGTCGCCGGTCTGTTGGTTTTTGCGGCGACCTGTTGGGTGGCCCAATTCACGCGGCCCGAGTTGGGCCAGCCCGAATATCTCATGCCCGGTCAAGAACCGGTTTGGCGGCTGGGCGGTCTGACGCACCCCAATGGCCTGGGCGGTTTTTGCGCGCTGGCGATCGGATTGCTGGGTGTGCTGGGCACGAGCGGCCAGGTGCGATGGCACTGGCTGGCGGCGCCGCTCGCGTTTATGGCGATCACCCTCGGGCTGACCGACAGCCGCACCTCGCAGGTGGGTGTGGCCGCGCTCGGTCTGCTGTTCCTCGTGCGGCGAACGAGGCCGGCCTTGCTGGCATGCGGCGCGGCAGTGCTGGCGCTGGCGGTGCTTGGTGCCGAAATCGCAGGGGCCGATTGGTCGCAATGGATCGTCGGCGCGGCCCGCGAGGGAGACGCCGAAGAGCTCTATTCCGCCAATGGACGCACCCTACTATGGGAATTCGCTATCGACAAAGCCGCCCGTGCTCCGTGGATCGGCTATGGATTCGGCGGCTCGCGGTTTTTAATGAGCGACTTTGAGCTTTTCCCCGCCGCACACCCGCATCAATTACTGCTCGACTGTCTGCTGGAAACGGGCATATTCGGCTTGCTGCTGCTGGGCGCCATGTTCTTGACGCAAGGGTATCGACTGTGGGCGGCACCGGCCCCATTTGCCGATGTGGTGACCGTGTTGGTGTTTGTGAGCGGCCTGACCGAGACGCCGATTTTCAATCCTGTGCCCGAAGCGTTCACGCTGTCGTGGTTGATCGCCCTGTTCTGGCGCGACGTCGTAGAACGGAATTCATTCCGTTCGCGGCGCAGCCGCGCGACGCCGCGAGACGTGTTTCAGAAACGGAATAAATTCCGTTCTACAGACAAACGGAATGAATCCGGTTGTACGGGTAAACGGAATGAATTCCGTTCAACAAGGGGCGACAAATTGGCAGGGCATGTCGTTCTGCTGACAAATTTTATTCCGCCATACCGGCTGCCGGTCTACACCGAGTTAGCCCGCCGCGTCGAGAAACTGACCATTCTGCTTTCGACGCCGATGGAATCGAACCGGAGCTGGACGCCCGACTGGGGCGAGCTTGATGTGCGGGTGCAGCGAACATTCACCATCAACCGTCCCTGGCGGCACGCGGCCGGCTTTCGCGATACGCTGCGGCTCCACGTGCCCTACGACACATTGACAACACTTCGTGGCTTGCGGCCCGACGCGATCATATCGGCCGAATTGGGATTTCGGTCGGCGTTCAGCGCGCTCTATTCGGGCTTGCTGCGCCGCACGCCGCTGGTGCTGTGGGCCACGCTTTCTGACCACACCGAGCAAGGCCGGGGATGGCTCCGAGCGTGTCTGCGCCGCTGGCTGCTGGCGCGGGCCGGCGCCGTCGTGGTCAATGGCGAAAGCGGCGTCCGATACATCGAGCGATTTGGTTTCGAGCGACGGCGAATTTTCCGTGTTCCCTATGTGGCGTTGCCCGGCGTGTTCGAGCGGTTGCCGAGCACGCGGCCGGCCGGTGCCGCGCATCGACTGCTTTACGTGGGGCAATTGATCGAACGCAAGGGCCTGTCGCCGTTCGTCGCGGCCCTGTCGCGCTGGGCGGCCGACCATCCCGGCCGAGAGGTGGTGTTCGACCTGGCGGGGTCCGGCCCAGTCGAACGTGAGCTGCGATCGCTGTCGCTGCCGCCGAACCTTTCGCTCAGTTTCCTCGGCGAATGCAACTACGCCCGATTGGCCGAAGCATACTCCGCCGCCGGGATCTTCGTCTTTCCGACCTTGGCCGACGAGTGGGGTCTGGTTGTCAACGAGGCGCTGGCCGCGGGCTTGCCGGTGTTGGGCAGCCGCTACAGCCAGGCCGTCGAGGAGCTTTGCCACGATGGCGCCACCGGCTGGACATTCCGCCCCGGCGCGGCCGACGAAATGGCCGCGGCCATCGACCAGGCGCTGTCGGCCTCGGTGGACGAGCTAAACACGATGCGGGCGGCGGCACGCGCCGCCGTCGAACCACTCACACCGAAACACACGGTCGACGGCCTCTTGCAAGCCGTCCGCGCCGCCATGAACCAGGAACGATCCGCTTGAATATCCTTTACGCCAGCACGGTCTACCCGCCTGCCATCGGCGGCGCTCAGATCCACCTGCACCGCCTGATCCGCGAGATGCAGCACCTGGGACACTCGGCGCGCGTCGTCACGCACACCTCGCGGTACCGGCGCGATTGGGTGCGGCTGAGCACCGTCGGTTGCGAAACACGGCTCGATTACACGTACGATGGCGTCGATGTCAGCCGGTTGGGTTTCTCGCCCGGCTGCCGGCTGCGGATGGCGCCCTGGGCAATGGCCTATTACGGATGCATGGGTCCCGCCGTGCGGCGCTTGAGCCGGTTGATCGGCGGCGAACTCGAGCGGACGGCCGGACGGCCGGCGCTGGTCCACGCCACGCGAATCGGCCGTGAATTTTTGGCTCGGGCGGCGATCGACCTGGCGCGGCGGCAACGCATCCCTTTCGTACTGACGCCCAATCACCATCCTCGCTGGCGCGGCTGGCTCTATCGCGAATACGACAAGCTCTACCGCGAAGCCGATGCCGTGGTGGCGCTCACCACCGCGGAAAAAGAACTGCTGGTCCGCGAAAAGCGAGTCGCCGCCGAGCGCGTCCACGTGACGGGCATCGGGCCGATTTTGTCCGATCAGTTCTCCGCCGAAGACTTCCGCCGCCGGTGCGGCATTTCGGGACGGTTCATTCTCTTCGTCGGCCAGCAGTTGCGCTACAAGGGAATCGCCGCCGTGGTGCATGCGGCACCCGCCGTCTGGCAGCGCCACAGCGATGTGCAGTTTGTCTTCATCGGCCCGACGACGCGCTATTCGCGGCGGCTCTTCGACCGAATGGACGACCCGCGGTTGGTCAACTTGGGCAGCGTCGATTTGTGGACGAAGACGTCGGCTATCGCGGCCTGCGAGCTGCTTTGTCTGCCCTCGCTGCAAGAAAGCTTCGGCGGCGTGTTTGTCGAGGCCTGGTCGAAGCGCAAAGCGGTGATTGGTGGCCGAATCGCTCAGATTGCCAGCGTAATCGACGACGGCATTGATGGCCTGCTCGTCAATCAAGACACCGGCGAGCTGGCCCAGGCCATCAACCGCTTGCTGTCCGATCGGGCTGAATGCAGGGCGATGGGCGACGCCGGCTGGCGCAAGGTATACGAGCGATATTCGTGGGAGCGAATCGCCAGAAAAACGCTGGCCGCCTATTCGGCCGCCGGCGCCGACATCAGCAGGGGATGTTCTACCCGGCCGGGCGATCGAGAGATCGGTTCACCAAAGGTTCACGATGCATGCGGGGTGGATCGATGACCGTTATCTCGATGCAATCTTCTCCTCCGCGGTCAAGTGCCGCACCGGCGTGGCCCACCAAGCTCGACCTGTTGGGCGTCGGCATCAGTCCGACGACCTACGACGAGGCGGTGCAATTGATTCTGGACGCCGCGAAGCAGGGCCGGCCGGCCGTGGTGGCTTGTCAGGCCGTGCACGCGGTGGTCACCGCCGGCGGCGACCCGGAGCTGCGCCGGCGAGTTAATTCGTTCGAGTTGGTTACGCCCGACGGACAGCCAGTGCGGTGGGCCATTAACTGGTTCTATCGAGCCGGGCTGGCCGAGCGCGTCTACGGTCCCGAGCTGATGTTGCGCGTCTGTCGCGAGGCGGCAGTTCGCGGTGTCGCGATCTACCTGTATGGCGGCACGCCCGAAGTGCTGGCGCGGCTGCGTCGCCGGCTGATCGGCGCCTGCCCCGGTCTAAAGATCGCCGGCAGCGAGTCGCCTCCGTTCCGCGCGCTCACCGAAGACGAAGATCGGCAGGTGCTCGAACGGATCAATGCCAGCGGCGCGCGGCTGGTCTTCGTCGGCCTTGGCTGTCCCAAGCAAGATCATTTTGCCTACGAGCATCGCGAGCGACTGGCGGCCGTGCAACTGTGCGTCGGCGCCGCGTTCGACTTTCACGCCGGCGTGAAGCCGATGGCCCCGCGCTGGATGCAGCGGCACGGGCTGGAGTGGCTCTTTCGGCTTGGCTGCGAGCCGCGCCGACTGGCGAGCCGCTATCTGGTAACCAACACGCTGTTCGTCACCAAGCTGGCCGGCGCGATCGCGGGCCACGCGGTCGGGTGGCTGGGGCAGAAGCCGGCCGCATTGGGCGCAGTATCGCCGCGAGACGCTGTCGGCTGGCGATGCCCCGGTGGTGAACCAGCCGGGGCATCACCGCGACCGCCCGTGAGCTTCGACCAGACCCATGCGCGCGGCTCTGCCCCAGCCACCGCCGTAAACGTTTACGAACACCAATCTATGGAGACGCAACTATGAACAAGCAAAACCTCCTCATCGTGGCCGGCGGCGGCGGATTCATCGGCGGGCACCTGATCGCCGATCTGCTGCGCCGCGGGCATACCAAGATTCGCGCGGTCGACATCAAGCCGATCGACGCCTGGTATCAGGTCTTTCCGCAGGTTGAAAATGTCATCGCCGACCTGAAGGACAAAGACACTTGCTTTGCCGCCTGCCGCGGAGCCGCCGAAGTCTACAACCTCGCGGCCGACATGGGCGGCATGGGCTTTATTGAGAACAACAAGGCCCTGTGCATGCTGTCGGTGCTGATCAACACGCACCTGCTGATGGCGGCGCTCGAGTCGGGCGTCGAGCGGTTCTTCTACGCTAGCTCGGCTTGCGTCTACAACGCCGACAAGCAACGCGCCGCCGACGTTACGCCGCTTAAGGAGGACGACGCTTATCCGGCCCTGGCCGAGGACGGCTACGGCTGGGAAAAGCTGTTTTCCGAGCGGATGTGCCGCCATTTCTATGAAGATTTTGGGCTGATCACCCGCGTGGCGCGATTTCACAACGTCTATGGACCGCATGGCACCTGGGAAGGCGGACGCGAAAAAGCTCCCGCCGCCATCTGCCGCAAAGTGCTCGAAGCCCAGGCGACCGGCAGGCACGAAATCGAGATCTGGGGCGACGGCCGTCAGACGCGCAGCTTTATGTACATCGACGACTGTATCGCCGGCATCGACAAGATCATGCACAGCGACATCGAAGAGCCGATCAATCTCGGTTCGAGTGAGCTGGTGTCGATCAACGGGTTGGTCGATCTGGTCGAGCGGATCGTGGGCGTCAAGCTCCGCCGCACGCATAACCTTTCGGCCCCCAAGGGCGTGAATGGCCGCAACAGCGACAACACGAAGATTCGCGGCTATCTCGGTTGGGAACCTGGCACGCCGCTGGCCGAGGGCATGCGCAAGACCTGCGATTGGATTCGCGGAGAATATCAGGCCAAGTACGGCGTGCAGTCAGGCGCCGCGTAAAGTGCGCGGAGGCGGAAGGCAAAAAGATGGAGGGAAAAAATGAAGACGAAAGGACATCCGAGCGTAAGCATCGGCGTGCCGGTCTACAACGGGCAGAACTATCTGGCCGAGGCACTCGACAGCCTGCTCGCACAGACGTTCGGCGATTTGGAGATCGTGATTTCGGACAATGCTTCGACCGACCGCACCGAGGAAATCTGCCGCGAATACGCCGCCCGCGACAGCCGGGTTCGCTATTACCGACAAGCGGAGAACCGCGGGGCGGGCTGGAATTTTTCAGAAGTCTTTCGCTTGTCGCGCGGCGAGTATTTTAAGTGGGCCGCGCACGATGATCTCTGCGCGCCCACCCTCGTCGAGCGGTGCGTCGAGCGGCTTGAGGCCGACCGCGGACTGGTGCTCTGTTCAGCGCGCGCCGCCGTGGTCGATGCCGACGGGCAGGTAGTGCGCGGAAATGACGCGCGCGGCGGCCGAGCCGCCGATTTTCAGGGCGTTTCTGCGGCGATGGAGGCCCGGCGGCTGCGACGCACCGGTTCTGCCCGTTCCAGCCAGCGGTATCTCGGCGTGCTGATCGACTCGTTGCGATGTTATGAAATCTTTGGGCTGATTCACTCGAGCGCGATGCGCCGCACCGGCCTGCACCGCCCTTACAACGGCGCGGAAAAAGTCTTCTTAGCCGAGCTGGCGCTCTTAGGTCGATTCGCCGAGCTGGACGAGACACTGTTTTACTCCCGTTGGCATCGCGAGCGGTTCTCGGCCAACGTTTCGGCCGCGGCGCAGGCGCGTCACATGGATCCGGCCGCCGCGCGTCGGTTTGTCTGGCCCCGGCAGGTGAGATCGTCGTGGGGTTATCTGTCGTTGATTCCCAAGGCGGACCTCAGCCCGCTCGAAAAAGCACGCTGCTTGCTCGCCTTCGGCCGCTACCTCTCGCAGGCATCCAAATGGAAGCGAGCGCTGTGCGAAGCGGCGCTTGGCCGCGCCACAGCGGTCGATTTGCCGGAGTCTCGTAGAACCGAATTC
>DATFDL010000718.1:0-4342 GCA_035252155.1 Pirellulales bacterium
TAAACGTGATGGGATACCTCGACGACGAGGAGATCCGAAGTCGGGTCAAGCGGCGGGTGTTTGTCGATATCGATCCGGGCTTCCCGCAAATGTGGAAAGAGCTAGGGCTGCACGACGCATTTCAGGGACATACCGATTTCGTCACGCTGGGGAGGAATATCGGCGCGCCGAGTTGCACAATTCCCACCTGCGAGTTGAAGTGGATCACCATGCCGCAGCCGGTGGTGTTAGATCATTGGCCGGCGCAGCCGCCTCGGCCAAGCGGTGCCTTTACGAGCATCGGCGCCTGGCGCGGGCCGAACGCGCCGATCGAATACCGTGGCCATACCTATGGACTACGGGTGCACGAGTTCCGCAAGTTTGTCGAATTGCCGCGCCGATGTCCAGACACCAAATTTGAAATGGCACTTGATATTCACCCGGCCGATGCCAAAGACCTCGAGTCGCTGCACAACAACGGCTGGTCGATTGTTGATCCGCTCGAGGTGGTGGGTGGTCCGAAAGAATATCGGGCATATGTCGCGGACTCGAAGGCCGAGTTCATGGTGCCCAAGCAAATGTATATCGATGCCAACAGCGGCCTCTTGAGCGATCGGAGCGTCTATTACTTGGCGACTGGGCGTCCCGTGCTCGCCCGCGACACGGGCATCAAGCAGCTTTACCCGACTGGCGAAGGGCTGCTGATGTTCAGCACGCTCGACGAAGCCGCGGCCGGTGTCGGGGAGATTCAGCGCAATTACGCCCGACATTGCAAGGCGGCACGCGACATCGCCGAGGAGTATTTCGATTCCGACAAGGTGTTGGGTCGGTTGTTGGAGGAACTATCTTGCCGACGATAATCGTCAGTGGCGCGCTGGCCAACAAGCCCGGCAACGCAGGCGGCGCGTGGGAGCGGTTGAGCTGGGCCGGCGGCCTGCGGCGGCTGAGGCTCGATGTTTACTTCGTCGAACAGATCGGGCGGCGAAGCTGCGTCGATGACCGCGGAGCCGCCACCGACTTTGCCGATAGTGTCAACGCGCGCTGGTTTCGATCGGCGACCGAGTGGTTCGGTTTTCGCGATCGGTCGGCGCTCGTTTGCTGCGACGGCGAGCAGTGCGCGGGGCTTGCGTGGGATGAGTTGATCGAGCTGGCGGCGTCGTGCGATCTGCTAGTGAACTTGAGCGGGCACCTGACCTTGCCGCCGCTGGCCGCGCGAATCCGCCGCAAAGCCTACATCGACGTCGATCCTGGTTTTACGCAATTCTGGCATGCCGATCCACGCACGTCGTTTAAGCTTGAGGGGCACGACTTTTATTTCACCATCGGCGAAAACATTGGCAGACCGGATTGCCCGATCCCCACGAGCGGGCTGCAATGGAGGCCGATACGCCAACCGGTGGTCCTCGACGATTGGCCTGTCACACGGGCCGGCGAGGGCGGCCGGTTTACCACCGTTGCAAGCTGGCGCGGGCCATACGGGGCTGTGGAGTACGATGGTCGCGTGCTGGGTCTGAAATGCCATGAATTTCGCAAATTCATCGAACTGCCCGGCAGGGTCGAGCGGAACTTTGAGTTGGCACTGGCCATTGATCCGGCGGACGACAGCGATCTGCGAGCGCTCGAGGAACATGGTTGGAAGGTCGTCGAACCGAGGGCCATCGCGGGCGATGCCGCGGCGTTTCGCCGTTATATTCAACAGTCGGCGGCCGAGTTTTCAGTGGCCCAAGGCGTCTACGTCGAGACGAACAGCGGCTGGTTTAGTGATCGCACAGTGCGTTATCTGGCCAGCGGCAAACCGGCCCTGGTGCAGGAAACCGGCTTCAGCGAGCATCTGCCGTGCGGAGAAGGACTGATCGCATTCCGCACCGTGGACGACGCGGTGCGGGGTGCGCTGCGGATCATGAGCGACTACGACGGTCACTGCCAGGCGGCGCGGGCGATCGCCGAAAACTATTTTGACTCCGACAAGGTGTTAGGCAAATTCTTGCAGGACGTGGGGATGTGAGAGGCAAGCTCACCATTTTGCTCAGCGGCATGATTGCGGGCGACCCGTGGCAGGGCGGCGCCACGTGGGCCGTGCTGCAATACTGGCTTGGGCTGCGGCGGCTCGGCCATGAAGTCTACTTCGTCGAGCCGGTCGCCGAAACCGCCCTTCGGACGACGGACTCGGCGAATGCCGCCTACTTCAAACAAGTCACCCAGCAGTTCGGCTTGACAGGCTGCGGCGCCCTGCTTTCCTGCCGGCAGACTTGCGGCACGGCCTACGAGGAGCTACTGGGCGTTGCGCGAAGAGCCGACCTGTTGATCAACATTTCGGGCATGCTCGCCGACGCCGCGCTGATCGAATCCGTTCCGAGGCGGGTCTACCTCGATCTTGATCCGGCTTTCAACCAGCTTTGGCAAGCCGCGCAGAAGATCGACATGCGGTTCGACGGCCATACGCATTTCGCGACCATCGGCCTGGCCATCGGAAGCGACGATTGCCGGGTGCCGACCTGCGGGCGTGAATGGATCAAGACGCTTCAGCCCATCGTTCTCGACCATTGGCCGGTGGCCGAGACGATTGTATATGACGGGCTGACAACGGTCGGCAACTGGCGTGGTTATGGTTCGATCGAGCACGAGGGGATTCTCTACGGCCAGAAGGCGCACTCGCTGCGCCGTTTCATCGACTTGCCGACGCGGACCAGCGAGCGATTCATGCCGGCCCTGGCCATCCATGCGGACGAACAGCGCGATCTATCGGGGCTGGCGGCGCATGGTTGGACCGTGCTCGACCCGGCCAAGCTGGCCAGCACTCCCAACGACTATCGCAGCTTCATTCAACAATCGAAAGCGGAGTTTGGCATCGCGAAGAGCGGCTATGCCGTATCGCGTTGCGGCTGGTTCAGCGACCGCAGTGTTTGTTACCTGGCATCGGGCAAACCGGTGATCGCCCAAGAGACTGGTTTCAGCCGGTTGTTGCCCGTGGGCGAGGGGTTGTTCGCCTTCGATTCGGTCAACGATGTGCTGATCGCAATCGACGCGCTCCGCCGCGATTATCACCGGCATGCCCGGGCCGCGCGCGCGATCGCCGAGGAGTTTTTTGAATCAGACCGAGTGCTTGGGCGATTGCTCGGGCAGATCGTGTAATCCCCGGCACGTCTCCGTGATAGAAATGCACGCACTCGATCCATCCACCGGCGACCAAGCCATCGACCGGCGCATGGCGATCGAGACGATGTTGAGCGAGCATTTCGGACGGAGCGTGCGCGTGGTTCAGCTTCATCGGCAACCATTCGCCTATCAAACCAGCGCGACCATCGAATTGTGGGAAGTCGAGCTTGACGACGGCGCCCGGCTGCCGTTGCTGATGAAAGACCTGAGCCGCGCCGCGTTACAACCCACGGCTCGGCTGACGAAGCCCGCGTTTTTGCATAACCCGCTCCGCGAGATCGCGGTTTATCGGCATCTTCTGGCGGAGGGCGAGCCTGGCACGGCCGTCTGCTATGGGTCGCTGGCCGATGCATACGGCAACCGCTTTTGGCTGTTGATCGAGCGAGTGGGCGGTCGAGAGCTGTACCAGATTGGCGAGCCGGCGTTGTGGCAGGCGGCCGCCCGGTGGCTGGCGCGAATGCATTGCCTCTGGGCAGGCCGCATTGAAGAAATTCAGCGACGAGCGCCCCTGCTGAACCACGATGGCGCGTTTTATCATAGCTGGCTCGAACGCGCGATTCAGTTTCAGCAGCAGCACGGGCAGCTCGGCCTGATCGCGTGGCAGCGGCTCGTCGACGGCTACGACGCGGTGATCGAGCGGCTGGTGGCTCTGCCCAAGACATTTCTTCACGGCGAGTTCTATGCATCCAACGTGCTTATTGACGATGCTTGCCAGCCGCTGCGAGTCTGCCCGGTCGACTGGGAGATGGCGGCTGTGGGTCCGGGACTGACCGACCTGGCCGCGCTGGCTGCTGGGCGGTGGAGCGATGACGAGCGGACGGCGTTGTTAGACGCCTACCATTCGGGGCTGGTGGAGTGCGGCGCTGAACCATGTTCAGTCGCAGATTTGCGGCGCGAGCTTGAGCTGTGCCGCCTGCACGTGGCGGTTCAGTGGCTCGGGTGGTCGCCCAAGTGGACGCCGCCGGCCGAGCACGCTCATGATTGGCTAGGGGAGGCGCTGCAACTGGCCGAAAAAATCGGGCTGTAACAGCCGAAGCCCGACCTTTCGGCGCCCAAAAAAATTCTGAACCCTGAACCCCGAACCCTCCGTCGATGTATCGCCGCCTGATTGTCAACGCCGACGACTTCGGGCTTAGCCCCGGTGTCAACCGCGGAATCATCGAAGCCCACGAGCACGGCATTGTGACCAGCGCGAGCTTGATGGTGC
>DATFDL010000719.1:0-4265 GCA_035252155.1 Pirellulales bacterium
GGCCGTCGTCAGTTCATAACCGACATCGGTCTCGTGAGTTAGTTGCACGACGTCCTTCTTCGACGTGTGGCGGCGGTAATCGAGCTTCGACCAGTCGTGAACCAAAAGCGCGCAGGCCGGCGTATCGGCGCTTTTGGGATCCTCAATGAGCCCGCGTCGCCCCGCCTCGCGGAGCGGCTCAATCAGCCGATCCAGCCCAGCCTGTTCATTGTTAAGAAACCGCCAAGCACCTTGAGTGGCAGCCCAGGCATCGCCGGCATGGGCAGCATGCCCGACTCCGGCCGCAAGTTCGCTGGCCGCTCGACAATGTGCTTCAACCAACATCAAATACCGACGCTGCAGTCGCCGATCCATCGGCGGAATTGGAATTCCATCCGGGCGACTTTACCACGATTCGGCAGATGTGTAGATACCGATGCCCCGAGGGAGAGGGAACTTCAGGTCGAAGTTATTTTTCGTCCGTTCCTAAGCAAAATCCGTGCAGGTGGTGCTGAAGTGGGCGATACAGGGCTCGAACCTGTGACCCCCAGCTTGTCGAGCTGGTGCTCTAGCCAACTGAGCTAATCGCCCGGAAACCGTCAATCTGACGTGCAGCGCGGCACGCGTCAAGAGGCCGCGCGGCACAACCGGCGGGCAAAAGCATGGTATGATGGCTGGCGAGCCCAGTGATCCTGCCCGGCACCGATATGATCGTGCGATTGCGTGAGGAGAGTGCTTTGAGATGGAGACCAATCCCTACCAATCGCCGGCGCCGCAGTCGGCGGACAGCGATCGAGGGGTTCGTTCATTCCGCTTGTCGCGTGATTTTAAATACGCCGCGGAATATCGCCCCGCATTGTTTACTGCGATCAAGTGGCAATCGCTGTTCTTTGTACTCACGCTGCTCATGCTCGATATGGGGCAAGCACATAAGGCGTACTGGATTGCACTTTTCATCCACTGGGTAATCATTGGATTTATATTGACATTGGCGCCGCAGTCGCCTTCGCGGCTGGGCTTGGCATTCATTCGATACGGCATTCTAATACTGGCGATCTTTTCAACGTTGCTCGCCCCGCATTTGTTTCCTCACCGCTCGCCGGCCAAAGCGCGTCCACCGTTCAATCGTGTCAATTCGTCCCCTTGAAAGCTTACCCGGCCCACGTGTCGCCATCATCGGTGGTGGAATTGCCGGGCTGGCGGCGGCGCATCGGCTGCACGAGACGGCGCCGTCGCTGAGCGTCACGTTGTTCGAAGCGGCCGAGCGGCTGGGCGGCGCGCTGCGCACTGAGCAACAGGCCGGTTATCTGCTCGAACTCGGCGCCGACAATTTTATTACCAACGTGCCGTGGGGCGTCGAACTTTGCCGACGGTTGGGCTTGGCCGATCAATTGTTGCCGACCCGCGAGTCGCAACGCCGGGCAATGGTGGTGCATCGGCGCAAGCTTGTGCCCGTGCCAGCCGGATTTCATTTGCTCAGCCCCACGCGGATGTGGCCAATCTTGCGGTCGCCGCTTTTGAGCTGGCGGGGCAAGTTGCGAGTACTGGCCGAGCGGTTCGTGCCGGCCGCGAACGGCACCGACGACGAAAGCCTGGCGTCGTTCGCGCGCCGCCGGTTGGGCCGCGAAGCCTTCGAGCGGTTGGTGCAGCCCTTGGTGGCCGGCATCTACACGGCCGACGCCGAAAAGCTGAGCATGCGGGCGGCCTTGCCGCGGTTTGTGGAGATGGAGCGACAACACGGCGGGCTGATTCGCGCAGCCCGCCGCGCCGCTGTAAGCGACTCCGCCGACGAGAGCGGGGCTCGCTACGGGATGTTTGTCGCGCCGCGAGGCGGAATGTCGAGCATCGTCGACGCGCTGGCCGCGCGCCTGCCGGCCGAAACGGTGCGGTTGGGCAGCGCGGTCGAAGAGATTGCGCCGGCCGCCGAAGGAAGTTGGAACCTCTTAGTGGGAGGAAAGGCCGAACGCTTCGACGCGGTCGTTTTGGCCGCGCCCGCGCGGGCCGCCGCCGCGCTGTTGGCGGGCTTCGACACGCAACTCGCCGAAGATCTGCGCAAGATTGAATACGCCGGCAGTGCGATTGTGCTCCTGGGTTATCGCCGCGACCAGATTGCTCATCCGCTGGACAGCTTTGGCTTCGTGGTGCCGGCCATCGAACGGCGCGGCATTCTGGCGGCCAGTTTTAGTAGCGTGAAGTTCGAGGGACGCGCGCCGAGCGATCGCGTGTTGATCCGCGTCTTTTTGGGCGGGGCCGAGCGACCCGAGCAGATGGCGCTCGACGACGACGCCTTGCGACAGATGGCAATCGACGAATTGGCCGAATTAATCGGTACGACGGGCGAGCCGGAACTGACCCGCGTGGTGCGCTGGCCCAACTCGATGCCGCAATACCACGTCGGGCACGTGCGGCTCGTGGAGCGGATCGAGAGCCGCGCCACCCGGTGTCCCACGCTGGCGCTGGCGGGCAACGCCTATCACGGCGTCGGAGTGCCCCATTGCATCCACAGCGGCGAGCGGGCGGCTGAGCGGATCGCGAAGTCGCTTGGAAGCTCAATAATACCCTACGGGGTGCAGGCTCCGTGAACCAGTATGCGAGTCCCACCTTCCCAGGCTTTTCGCATGATGAATGGTTGTCGCTGGCCGATGGTGGGACTCGTTTCACTCGTCCCACCCTACGACTTCGGTTCGGCCTCGCGCCGCCCTTGACGGAACGCCACAGAGGGCGTTCCCTACAGACGTCGTCACCGTTACGGGCGTAACTCGACCAGCCGACGTTCCGGGGCGGGACGCTTTTGGGAGAGCTCGCGGCCCACGGCTACTCGCAACGCCCACAAGTCGGCGGGACGCAGTTCAGCAAACTGAATGACGCCGGCGTCTTCGCCGCCCGCGCCTGTGCCCTGGCGGCTGCCGCTCAGCCTTAAAGCGCGGCGCACGGCGTCGCCGACGGCCCAGCGCGGCTGCCCAGTTGCCCGTGCCCAGAGCGTCAGGTACTCGACGTCTTGCTGGCCGCGGCGAAACGACTTCAGCCGGAGGGAAGGCACCGGCGGACCGCTGCCGCTTTCCGCCGGGTAAATAAGCGACAACCGATCAGCCTGCTTCCACGAATCGGCCGTGCCGACGGTTTGCCAGGGCAACACGCCGTCGGCCCCCAGGCACCAGGCGTCGATGCTCCAGCCCGCCGGTTGCACATTGCTATCTTCGACGCCGTTGGCCGAGCCATATTCGATCACGATCTGGCCGAACTCGCGTTTGCGATCGAGCACCATCCGCCGATAGCGGCGGAAGGCGCCGCCGACCACGTTGTAGTCGAGCACGTCGTCGAGCGAATCGCGCTGCCATTCGGGCCGCGAGATATCGCAGCGGAAGAGCATCTTCGCCCGGCTGTCGGCGGCGGCAACGCCCTCGTGAAATGCCCGGCCGAACCAGCGCAGGGCCCAATAGTCTTGAAAATTGGCCGGCTCATCCAGCAGCCAGGGCGACGAACCACGCGACCAGCCGTTCTCTTTAAAATTGTTCTTGCCGTTCTGAAAACATTGAAACAGCGTGTCGTGCCAGCCGCGCTGGCCGAAATGCTCGGCCATCTGCCGCGAGGCCGCCACGAACGCCTCGCGATAGCTGGCTGGAAAGGCTTCGTCGGCCCAGTAGCTGCCGTTGTAATTCGTCTCCATCGGGCTGGGCCAGTTCTCGTGCAGCGGCAGATAAAAACATTCCAACGGCACGCGGCGGCGCGGCAGATCGGAGAAGGCCGAGCCGTCGAAATACTGCCCGAAGCGGCGATCCCAGGCCGACCAGTCGAGCCGACTGCCGTTCCAGAGCGGCGCGCACCCTTCGGCGATGCCGCCATTTTGATAATACGGCACGCGGTTGAGCACGGTGCGATGTTGATGGGCCAGACGATAGAAATCTCGCTCGTTCTCCGGCAGGCCGTAACAATTCATTTCGGGAAT
Source organism: Pirellulales bacterium (assembly GCA_035252155.1). Classification (GTDB taxonomy): domain Bacteria; phylum Planctomycetota; class Planctomycetia; order Pirellulales; family JAICIG01; genus JAICLL01. Next base: position 3,926 of record DATFDL010000719.1, read on the forward strand.
GAAGCTCAGATAGTCAGGCAACGTGAAGTCCCAAACGGTAAGCCGCAGCGGCAGCTCTAGCGACTCTTTGCCCGAACGCAAGCGCAACACACCGCGATGTTCGCCAGCCGGCGCCCCATGCGGCACATAAAACTCCACGAGCAGGCTCGTATAGGCCGCGGATTTGGGTTTGGTTTTGTTTCGCGGTTCCGGCGCCTTCAGCGGCACGACAGGATCGGGCAAGGTGCCGCGCGGGCCAGCCACGCTGCGGAGCCGGCCGATCGAGCGTTCGATGCCCGACATGCCGTCGAAAATCACTTGCGCGTCGATGCCCGAGGCGTCTCCGTGCAGCAACACTTGG
>DATFDL010000720.1:0-2554 GCA_035252155.1 Pirellulales bacterium
CCCTTGGCTGTGAAGTGGTCGGTGTGGCACAGCCGCCCTCGGCTGTGAGGAGGTCGGTGTGGCACAGCCGCCCTCGGCTGTGAGGAGGTCGGTGTGGCACAGCCGCCCTCGGCTGTGAGGCGGTCGCCAGAGGCGACCGTGAGACAGCCGAGGGCGGCTGTCCCACATTGCCGCATTCGCGGCCGCGTGAGGTATGGCGTTGACCAAGCGGGTCGGAGGACGGTCTACCGACCGTCCCCCGCAGACGACCGGCGGCTCCGCCCGGAGTGTCGAAGCTACTCAAGTCCCGCGACCGGAACATCCGATATAACTATACACGGCCATCCGGCCGACTGAACCGCGTGTTCCACTCTCCAGCGGTGCCCTCCGGGGAGGCAACTGCCGAATCGAGGCGGAAACCCCTTTTCCTTCAAGGAGGCCCTATGTCGATTCAAAACATCAACTCGTCGACCGCGGCGCTCAACGCGCAACTGGTGCAAGGCGGCAATTCCAGCAGCGATAGCAGTTTCAACGCCGCCGACTTTCCGCAGCTTTCCTCTACCCAAGTGCAGCAACTCCAACAGGCGCTGACGCAAGACGTACAGCAGGCGTTCGCCAGTGGAGCGTCGGGCAGCGACTTGCAATCGACGATCGACAGTAGCGTTTCCAACACGCTCGGCCAGTTTGGCTTCAGCCAGACGCAGACGCAAACTGTGCTCGACAAGCTCAACCAGGCCGCCGGCGGGCAAGGCCGCACGGGGCGCGCCCATCATGGCGGACGCGGGCACGGCCGGCGCCAGGCGCAGCAGGTCATCAATAGCCTGATTCAGACTCTGAACGCCGCGAACGGGCAAACCACGAGCGGCAGCGACTCGACCAACTCGAGCAACTCAACGGACACACTGCTCGCCGCCATCACGGGCAGCCCCTCGACCAGCTCGGGACAGGGCGTCGACCTTACGGCATAAGCGTGATAGTCCACGCACTGACGCGGGTTTTCATCTCGGGGAATTTTTGCGGCTGAATCTCATCGGCGGCGAAAATGGTCAAGGCCCCGTCGCCGGATTTCGGGGCAAGACCCATTTCGTGAACGCCTTCGCCCTCAACGAGCTGCCGCCGCTCAAACGGATCATTGCCGCGGTTCAAATACGCCATGATTCGCGGGCGCGCATTCAGCGGAAACGACCAGCCGCCCGCGGTCATCTCGCCCACGACAATGTCGGTTCGCTTGTCGCCATCGAGATCGGCCAGCACCAGGCTATGCGGGCAGTAAAGTCCCTTCTCGACCTCGCGGCAATGCCAAGGCGCGTCGAGCTGCCCGGCGTTTCGCGTGAAGACGCCCAGCCGCGCGTCGGGAATTTCGGCTTCGCTGGCGACAATGTCCAAGTGGCCGTCGCCGTCCATATCGGCCAGGGCCAGCTTGGCCATGCCACCCCAGCCGCCATCCTGCCACTGGCCGAAACGATGAACTCGCCACGCTTCGCGCGTGGGGTCGGCCGGGCATTCGGCCCAGAACATCCCGCACACCACGTCGGGTCGGCCATGTTCGGCCACGTCACCGACGGCGATGCCCGATTGGCTGGCCAGCGGCAACTCGGCGATCTCGTGCCGCGGCCACGGCTGCCGCGGGTCGTTGGGAATCTCAAACCAAATCAGTTGTCGGCGATCGAGCACCGCCACCACTCCGCGCACGCCGACGCCGTCTGAGCGGCTGATCACCAGCGGTTCAATATCATGCGGCGCGATCGGACCCGTGCCGAGCTTGGCGATATAGTGTTCGGTCCACGGCTTGCCGGGCGCCGCTTCCTCGAACCAAAGCAGTTCGGGATCGCTGCCCGAGCGTGACCGTCCTCGGGCCACGACGATTTCATCGCGGCCATCGCCATTGACGTCGATCGCGCAGCCGCCGTTGGAATATTCCGCATCAGGCCGCCGAGCCTGCAGCTCCGTCAATTCAGGCCGGCCGAGCGGCCACTGCAAAATACGTTCGCCCCAACCGATCACCGCCCCGCCCTCGGGCGTGTGCCGAAAGACGGCATGAGCGATATGCTCATGGCCCAAGTCGGCCAAGAGCGTATGTCGCACCTCAAGCTTGGCCGGCTTCGCGGCGATGAACGGCAAGACCGAAACCGCCGCGAGCAGAATGATTCGATTTGGCTGTCTCATCGATGCGTCTCCGTCGATTGGCGATCACAAGGAATCATTCTAATTACTAAAGGGCATCACGGCATCCATCGCAATCGGTGGCTGGGGCAGAGCCGCGCCGAAGGTGCCGCGCTCGGCAACAGCGCCGTCGCGGCGATGCCCCGGCGGCGCATCCTCGAGCGTGCGATACCACCGGGCAAATTCTTGCTCGGCGGCGCCTCGATGGATATCGCGCGCCAGCGTCGCTACCGCCGTGGCCAGGGCCAGCGGCGCTGCGACGGCCAGATAGACCTTACCCAACGCGAGATCGCCCGTCACCGACTGCGCCAGGGCGATCGCAGTCAGCGAGTTCATCACCACGTGAATCTCGCAGAACTTGCGGGCCGCGTGTACGATCCACCTGGCCCGCATCGTGCCTCCGCGCCCGTAG
>DATFDL010000721.1:0-5311 GCA_035252155.1 Pirellulales bacterium
ATCGCCGAGTAGCCCAGCGCGGCCGCCTTGCGAATAAAATCGACCAGCGACAGCCGATGTTGCCCCCAGTAGCCCGCGTAACTGACGGAGAAGAGCGTGGGGATCATGGTGCTGACAATCGGTGCTTCAATAGACAGTGGACCAGAAGATTGTCACTTAATATAGGCGATGGCAAGGCGCATGTCCGCAAGGCTGCGTTGTTGAGGGCACCGCGTGCGGGGTGTAGGGTGGGACGAGCTTGCGAGTCCCACCATTGGGCGGACGCGATCTCGGAGTTCGCGGCCTTCGGAGCACCCATTAGCACCCGGAGGAAACAAAACGTCCGGAATCTTTTGGTGCGGTCCCGCCTCGGCTGGGGGCCAAGCTCGCTTGGAGCCTTCGGCTCGCTCCGGCCTGCCCCGCTTGTCCCAGCAAGAAGGTCTGCTCGCGTGCAGTCGGCGCTTTGGATTGAAAGAGGTTGTATCGGGCTAATTCTATTGCGAGCAGACCTCTTGCTGGGCCTGCGCTCGCCGTCCAAGCGATCTTGGCCCAGCCAGAGGCTAGTCGGTCGACGAGCGGGCGGCGGCTGGCGAACGATCGCTTGGACGCCGCCCGAAGGCCCAGACATGCAGCATGTCCGCAACCGAACTTGCTTCTTACGGCTGCTCTCTCGATCGCGGGTTGGAGGCACGCGGACATGCTGCATGGATGGGACGGAGGGGCAGGCCGGAGGGCGGCGAAGGCTCCAAGCGAGCGTTCGCCAGCCGCCAGCACGCGGCCACCGCGTGGGTTTGTTTGCATCAAAACGGACCGCCTACTGCACGCAGCATGTAGGGTGGGACGAGCGACGCGAGTCCCACCATCGCGCTGCAAACGCTCTGCGGGGCCGTCATCGGAAAGATGGAACTCACATGCTCATGCCACAATCGCTCTACGAGGTCGTGATCCGAAGGTGGGACTCGCAAGCTCGTCCCACCCTACGTCTGTGGGTATTTTGGCGCGAGTGGGAAGTTCGATCGTGCGTTTTCTTAGGCATGCCGGGCAAGTGAATGGTGTCATGGCGTGGGAGAAATATGCCGGCCTCGCACGAACAAAACCTATTGCGGAAAACGCGCAGCATTTATTTGCCCGGCATGCCTTGAAAAACGCACCCCTGCGCCATGACGCGGCCCCGAAACCACCGACAGCGTGTAGAGTGGACCGAGCTTGTAGCGTCGGTCGAGCGAAGCGAGACCCACCATCGGGCGGACACCCTTCGGGAGCTTGCGGCCGAAAGGTGGGACTTGCAAGCTCGTCCCACCCTACGGCGTTGTCCCACTACCGCCTCTGGCAAGCCGTAACCTCGCTCGATTATCCTCCACCTAGACGGAGTGGGGCTCGGCGTTACCACGACCAAAGAACGCATCTCAGCCATGGCCGCCCAACGCAAAACCTGGCGCGAAAAACTCGCCGACTCGAAAGATCTTCCCAAGGTCATGCCAATCAGCGGCAAAATGACTCGCCGCTGGGGCCGCGGCACGGTGGTGGTGCCGGCGCCCAGCGAAGTCGACGCGGTGATGAAGCGCGTGCCGCGCGGCAAGTTGATCACGATCAACGAAATCCGCGCCGCCCTGGCCCGAAAACATAGTGCCACGATCGGCTGCCCGATTACCACCGGCATCTTTGCCTGGATCGCGGCCCATGCCGCTGAAGAGGCCGCCGCCGAGGGCGCCAATCGCATCACGCCTTACTGGCGGACGCTCAAAACCGGTGGGGAGCTCAACGCCAAGTATCCCGGCGGCATCGAGCAACTCAAAAAACGGCTCGCGGCCGAAGGACATCACGTCGTGGCCAAAGGCAAACGCTGGCTCGTCGCCGATTTTGAAAAACGCCTGGCCAGATTGCTCGCCTTGCTCGTGCTGCTGACGGCCAGCATCGTCGGCGCGGCCGACGACGCACCGGCAGTCGTTGGCACGGTGGTCGATGACCAGAACCAGCCAGTCGCCGGCGCGGATATTTATCTGTTCGATGGTCCGCCCAGGGGGCGTCAGGCCTTGTTCGATCGCGGATCGAAGACGCGCCAGCCGCCGCCATTGGTTGGTCGCGCCACCAGCAACGCGTCGGGCGAATTTGAGCTGCCGCTGCCGGTCGAACTTCCCCAAGTCGGCCACGGGCCCACGTGGCTAGCGTTGGCGGTGCATCAATCGGGCGTGGCCGTGAAAGCGCGGCTGATCGGTCGCGACTGGCCGCCACGCGCCAAGCCCATCCGGGTCGAACTTAGTCGACCGCGCAACAACCGCCTCCAGATTCAGTCGCCGGATTATGAACCGATCGCGCATGCACGGCTGCGTGTTGAGCAGGTCGCTGGCATACACCTGCCCGCTGAGCTAAGCACGGTATTGGCGGCCGAGAGCGACGAGTCGGGCGAGGCAACTTTACCCGACGTGGCGGGCGAAGAGTTGCGCACGGTCTCGGTTGAGTCGCGGCAGTTTGGCGCGCAATGGGCGCCATTGGCGCGGAACCCGATGGGCGAAGCCAGCATCGTTGTCCTGGCGCCCGTCGGACGGATCAGCGGGCGGCTGATTGACGAGACCGGCGCGCCGGTCGTCGCGCGGCATATTCACCTGGCCACTTGGGTCGATCCGCGCGACGAGCTGGCCGGGGGTGGCATGGCCGACGTGGCCAGCGATGCCGAGGGGCGTTTCGCCACGTCTGCCATCGCCGCCGGGGCGTTGCAGGTTGCCGTCGAGCTCGCAGCCGATTCTCCGCTGCTCTGCCTAGACAAGGGCACGCAATCAATCGAAGCTGAGACGACCAGCGAGGTTGCCGTTCGGTTCCAGCACGGCGTTCGTGTTCGCGGCACGGTGATCGATCAAGCCGATCGCCGTCCGCTCGCCGGCGCGGTGGTGTCGCTTGGCTTGGCGCCGGGTTCGCCATTGGTTGAGACGAACGAAGCAGGCGAATACACCGGGTTAGTGCTACCTGGCTCGACGCACCTGGCGTTTTTCCGCCTTCCACCCGACTATCACCTGGCCGCTGGGCGAATTCCCGATGAAGTCGTGCCTGAAAAGGCGAAGGAGATGACATTCAAGCCGCTGCTGGCGGCGGCTGGCGCGACGCTTTCGGGCCGTGTGATCGATCAGGTGGGGCAACCGGTGCCCGGCGCCGAAGTGACGGGCGTTTGCACCTATTCCGACGGCGGCGACCGACTGATCCATGCACGCACCGACCGCGACGGCAATTTTATGCTCGCGGGCGTGGCGACTAATGCGAACGTGCTGCTGACGGCGCAGAGCGCTGCAGGCGTCGCCGCGGCGCCCGTTGTCGCGCATGTGCATGATCCCGATCTGGTGACCCTCAAGGTCGCCTCCGCCGGCGCCCTCTCGCTGTCGGGCCGGGCGGTCGATGCCGAGCGGCTTCCCCTCGCCGGTGCGGCGGTCCGCATTCTGGCGCTGCGAATCGAAGGTAATCGACCACCGATTGAGGAAGGATTTCTTGTGCTCGACGGGCACGAACGGATCTATACTGACGCCGATGGCAGGTTTGCGACTCCCAAGCAGTTGCGGCCGGACCGTCGATATCGTGTCGAGGTCGATGCGCTGGGCATGATGCCCGTTCGCACCGAGATGATCGACCCGTCGTCGTGGCAAACCACCGATTTTGGCGACATCGTGCTGGAGCAAGTTCCGCGCGTTCGCTCGGTTGCCGGGAAGGTAGTGGATGTAACCGGCCGACCGATCGCCGGCGCCGTCATCGCGCAGTCGGGCGACGGGCCGTGCCGCACGCGGACTTTCAGCGATGCCAACGGGAATTTCCGATTACGCGGCATTTATGAGGGTCCGGCTTGGCTGTTTGTCAGTCACAGCGAGTCGCCCTTGCAAGCCGAGCGGATCGAGCGCGATGCGCGCGACGTTCAAATCGTTCTCCGCCGAGACTCCGCGGCGCCGCCTGGTGCGAGGGCGATTTCGCCACTCGGTTCACCTGACCAAACGGAAGCGTTGGTTGTTCGCGCCTTATTCGACAAATACCGAGCGCGATGGGAGCGCGCGGGCGCCGGCCAATGGGCCGCGGCCACCGAGTATCTCTTTGACAAGAATCTTCCTGCGCAACACGCCGGCAACATAGTTCAAAGTGCTTACTCGTCGTTTATGTTGGGATATCGCCTGTCGACGCCCGACCAAGCGACCGAGTTGGCGCAGGCAACGGCCGACGCCTATCTGCGCGGCACCCTTTACCTGGCCGCTTGTGAGGCGCTCGGCAATGCGCCAGACCGTCGGCGCGACGACTTGGCCGAGGCGCTTTTGGCCGCGCGAGCGGTCGATAGTCCGGGGTACCGAATATCGCTGCTCAGCGAGATCGCCCTGCGGTTTTTCGACCTCGGCGATCGCGAGGTAGGAGCGGCGATTGTGCGGGAGGCGCACGATCAAGTGCTCAAGATTCCCTTCGACGGAGTGCCCGACCGCCTGCTCCTGCAAGGCAAACTCGCCCCGGCGCTGGCCTATCTCGACGCGCCGGCCGCTATGGCGATGGCTGACAAGCTTCGCAGGCCGACGCGCGATGGATGTTTGTTCGGTATTGCTCGCAGCTTGGCCGACGAGAGCCCAGCCGATGCTGAGCAGGCCCTGGAGCGAATGGAATCGACGGGTATGCGGTTCGAGTACGGGGCAGGCACAGTCCACCGGATGGCGAGCATCGATCCCGAGCGGGCCGCCCGGATTGCTCGAAAGTTTTTACGAATGTCGTGGCGGGCCTACGGGCTGGGGTTGGTCGCTCACGCGCAGGCTGCCGCCGACCCACCCGCTGCCGCTCGGTTCATCGAGGAAGCTTACGGGGTGCTCGAGCAATCGTTGGCGGACGGCAGCGCGACCGTTCAGGACAACACCAGCGGCACGGCCGCCGCGATGTTGCCGATCGTCGAGCGGGTCGATCCTGCCATGATCGCACATTATCTCGGCCGAGCGTTGGCCCTGCGTCCACCGCGGCCGGCGCGGGGCGATACGATGGGTTGGTACGAGGGCGAAATCGCACAGTTGGCGTTGGCCGTCGCACCTTACGACCGCCAAACAGCGCGAACCCTGCTAGAACCGCTGGCGCAGCGGCTTCGCACGTTATCGGCAGTCGGTGCGCAATACGGCGCTCCTCGCCAGATCTGGGCGGCGCTGGCGGTGGTCGATGCCGACTGGGCGCGGCAACTGCTCGACCTCCTTCCCGACACTCCGCCCGAGGTCTCAGAGAGTCCGCGAGCGACCGCCGCGCGGCATATTGTCGACGTTCTGGCCTGCCGCGGCGCGGTCCGCTGGCCGTCGGTTTATAAGAAATATCTGCATCTGCGCCACCCGGACACTCCGGTTCG
>DATFDL010000722.1:0-7367 GCA_035252155.1 Pirellulales bacterium
GGTGCGCCGGGCGCCGCTGCTGCCGCCGCCAGCCGCCCGGGCGTTTCCCGACGTGTCACTGGTGGGCGCCTACGACGCGCTGCTGGCGCGCTACATGCCGCCGGGCCTGTTGATCGGTGAAGGCCGCGAACTGTTGCACGTTTTTGGCGACGCGCAGCAGTTTTTGCGAGTCAAGCCAGGGCGGCCCAGCGGCGACGCCCTCGATCTGCTCGACGACGATCTGAAAGCGGCGGTCACCGGCGCGCTGCAAAAAGCCCGAAAAGACAGGCAACCCGTCCACTATTCGGGCATTCGGCTTTCGGTCGGTGGGCGCGAAGGGCTGTATCGCGTGAGCGTCGAGCCGGTCGACAATCAGCGCAGCAAGGCGCTGCAAATGTTCGTGTCGATCGTCGAGATGGCCGAACAGCCGGCGGCGGAGGGCGAGTGGGCGCCGCCGCTGGACTCGGACGTGCGGCGGCTGTCGCGCGATCGCATCGAAGGGCTCGAAGCCGAACTGCGCTACACTAAAGAGAACTTGCAGGCCACCATCGAAGAGGTGGAGACCAGCAACGAGGAATTGCAGGCCACGAACGAAGAACTGGTTGCTTCCAACGAGGAACTGCAAAGCACCAACGAAGAGCTGCACTCGGTCAACGAAGAGCTGTATACGGTGAACGCCGAGCATCAGAAAAAAATCAGCGAGTTGATGGAGCTGCACGCCGACCTGGAGGCGCTGCTGACGGCCACGGAGGTGGGCACGATCTTTCTGGATCACGAGCTGCGCATCCGGAAGTTCACGCCATCGGTGAGTGCCGCCTTCAGCCTGTTGCAGCAAGACGTCGGACGGCGCATCGATAGCTTCGCGCACAGCATCTTGCACGAGCGGCTGGTCGAGGACGTGGAAGAGGTACTCCGTACCGGCGAACCCCGCGAGCGCGAGGTGCGCGATCGGCATGGCTTGCATTACCTGCTGCGCATTCTTCCCTACCAGGCGCGCAAATCATCGCGCGGCGCGGTGCTGACGCTGGTCGACGTCACCGCGCTGAAAAAGGCCGAGTCGCAATTGGCTGACGCCGTGCGGCGCCGCGACCAGTTCCTGGCGATGCTCTCGCACGAGCTGCGCAACCCGCTGAACGCCATCACCAGCGCCACCACCTTGCTGGGGCTGCCCAACGTCCCGCCCGATACCGCGCGGCACGCCTATCAAATCATCGAGCGCCAGGGAATTCACATGGCCAAGCTGCTCGACGAATTGCTCGACGTCTCGCGGATGACTCAGAACAAGCTGCCGATTCAGAAACGAGTCTTCAACCTGAGCGAGATCGTAACCGACGCGGTGGCGGCGGTGCAGTCGCGGCTCGACGAGGGGCGATATGAATTTGTGCCCGAAATCGCGTCCACGCCGCTCTGGGTCAACGGAGACCCTACGCGACTGCAGCAGGCTCTGACCAATCTTTTGGACAATGCCCTCAAGTACACGCCGGCCGAAGGGCGCATTGTGTTAGCGATGTATCCGGACGGCGGCGAGGTAGTCGTCCGGGTCAAAGATACCGGCATCGGCGTCGAACCGGAACTCTTGAACCGCATCTTCGATTTGTTCGTGCAGAATCACCAAACGCTCGCGCGGTCTTCGGGCGGCATGGGTGTGGGGCTATCGATGGTGCGGTCGATTGTCGAGCTGCACGGGGGTCACGTGGCGGCACATAGCGCGGGCGCGGGCACTGGGAGCGAATTCGTGATCCGCCTGCCGCGTGCGGCGGCGCCGCCGCAACTGCCGATAGCCGTCGCCGAGGCGCAGCCCTCGTCCGTTCGCGACAAGCTGGTGGTCATCGTCGAAGACGATGCCGACAATCGAGACATGTTGCGGGCGCTGCTGGAGTCGCACGGCTTCGCAGTTTACGCGGCGTCCAATGGCCAGGAGGGCATTTTGGCCATCGAACGGTTTAGCCCGGTCGCGGCGCTGGTCGATATTGGTCTGCCCGGAATTGATGGCTATGAAGTGGCCGAACACGTCCGCCGCAATCTGGGCGAACGCACCTACTTGGTGGCCCTGACCGGCTACGGACAGGCCGACGACGTGCAAACGGCGATTTCAAAAGGTTTTAATCGCCATGTGGTCAAGCCGCTGAGCCGTGAAAAGCTGGTGGAAGTGCTGTCGCAGTTTCTTCCGACCGATGCTCCTCCGGCCAATGCGCCGTTGAAAGACAGCCCCCTCGTTTCTTCCCCGCAGTAACATCAAACAAGCGTACGGAACCAGAAGTGCTGCCGGCTTGGGAAGGAGTCAAGCCAACATGTAGCCTCCCCAACTGGTGCGAAGGTCTGCCTTTCGTTCGGGTCATGGGGTGCCAAAGCCTCGTACCGTCACCCCAACGAGCCTCGCCGATTTTCTCGCGCGACCGTCTTGCATGTTGCCCGAACTTGGTTATATTTAGTGGTTTTCGTGGCGGGTAAGTGCAGGCTAGCGTAGCTCAATCGGCAGAGCAGCTGATTTGTAATCAGCAGGTTGTGGGTTCAAGTCCCTCCGCTAGCTGTACGCCGACAGGTTGCCGGAGCGGACACACGTTGTCGAACGAGCGGGGGGTTTCCCGAGCGGTCAAAGGGGTCAGACTGTAAATCTGATGGCACTGCCTTCACAGGTTCGAATCCTGTACCCCCCAGTAGGGTTCAGGGTTCAGGGTTCAGGGTTCAGCCAAGGAGTCAGGGGTCGGGGGTCGGCATTCAGGGAACTTTGCTTGCGGCCGCTGAGCATCTGGTGCCGGCTTCAAGAGCAGCGGCGTGTTCGTCGCAGCGGTGTCCCCGGCCATAAGAAGAAGTTCGCCCTCGGTGTACAAAGAATAATAAACCAGATGATCGCTTTGTCTTCTGAACCCTGACCCCCGACCCCTGAATCCCGAATCCTTTCCTGAACCCTAAACCCTGAACCCTAAACCCTATGTCGCGGGTGTAGCTCAATGGTAGAGCAATAGCCTTCCAAGCTAAAGACGAGGGTTCGATTCCCTTCACCCGCTGATGGCTGCTGTAGCTCAGTCGGTAGAGCGCGTCCTTGGTAAGGACGAGGTCACGGGTCCGACTCCCGTCAGCAGCTCTTGTGCTTTCGAGAATCGAACCGACAATCTGGCGACAGACTTCACGCGACACGCATCGACCGCATAAAGAGGATCGTTTTCGTCAAATCTTTTGATAACCACGGGATCCACCTTCGGTAAAACCCCGGAGCTTGCTTTCAAACGTTAGGGAGACAGAATGGCCAAGGCAACATTTGAACGGAAAAAACCACACGTCAACGTCGGGACGATCGGGCACATTGACCACGGCAAGACCACGCTGACCGGCGCGATCTTGTCGGTGCAGGCCGCCAAGGGACTGGCCAACTTCAAGTCGTACGCCGACATCGCCAAGGGCGGCACGGTGCGCGACGAAACGAAGACGGTGACCATCGCGGTCAGCCACGTCGAATATGAGACAGCCAACCGGCACTACGCCCATATCGACTGCCCCGGCCACGCCGACTTTATCAAGAACATGATCACCGGCGCCGCTCAAATGGACGGCGCCATCCTGGTGGTGTCGGCGGCCGACGGCCCCATGCCCCAGACGCGCGAGCACATTCTGCTGGCCCGCCAGGTGGGCGTGCCGGCGCTGGTGGTGTTTTTGAACAAGGTCGATCTGGTCGACGATCCGGAACTGCTGGAGCTGGTCGAGTTGGAGCTGCGCGAGCTGCTCACGCACTATGGTTTTCCGGGCGACGAGATCCCCATCATTCGCGGGGCCAGCCGTCCGGCTTACGACAGCCCGAAAGATCCTGAGAAAACCAAGTGCATTCAGGACCTCATGGATGCGATCGACAGCTACATTCCCGAGCCGGTGCGCGAGGTCGACAAGCCGTTCTTGATGGCGGTCGAAGACGTCTTCTCGATCGAAGGCCGCGGCACCGTGGCCACCGGCCGCATCGAGCGCGGGCAAGTCAAGGTGGGCGAAGAAGTCGAGATCGTGGGCCTGGCCAAAAAGCCCGCCAAGACCACCGTGACCGGCGTCGAGATGTTCAACAAGACGCTCGATTCGGGACAGGCGGGCGACAACGTGGGCTGCCTGTTGCGCGGCCTCAAGCGTGAAGACATCGAGCGCGGGCAGGTGTTGGCCAAGCCCGCCTCGATCACGCCGCACACCAAGTTCGAGGCCGAGGTCTACGTGCTCTCGAAGGAAGAGGGAGGCCGGCATACGCCGTTCTTCAGCGGTTATCGGCCGCAGTTTTACTTCCGCACGACCGACGTGACCGGCACGGCCAACCTGACAGGCGACGTCGAGATGTGCATGCCCGGCGACAACGCCAAGCTGTCGATCGAGCTGATCAGCCCGATCGCCATGGACGACGGCGTGCGTTTCGCCATCCGCGAGGGCGGCAAGACCGTGGGATCGGGCGTGGTGACGAAGATCCTGGAATAGTTGTTGTAACTTAACCGCCTTTGTGCAGAGGGGCGTAGCTCAATTGGCAGAGCGCTGGTCTCCAAAACCAGAGGTTGCGAGTTCGATTCCCGCCGCCCCTGCCAGCTACGTTCGGGCATCGGCCGGCCGCGGTCCGGTCGGCCGATGCCGGAGCATCCGAATCGGGCGTTTGTATCGGAGACAACCCCAGGGACGAGGTTTGAATAGGTGAAAGAAGGCAATACCGCAATTCATCCGCTGTGGCGCGACCTGTTCAGCGTCGGCATCTACAAGCGCAGCCAGGGACGGATTGCGCGCCAGGTGACCTTCGCGGTTTTGGCCGCGGTGTTCGCGGTGGGCGCCTGGAAGCTGAAGGACTATTTGATCGAGCGCCCTACCACCTGGCAGTATGCCGCCAGCGGCGCGGTGCTGGTACTGGGGTGCTGGCTGGCCTACCGCGTGGTGAACATGCCGCGCTTCGCCGATTTTTTGATCGCCGTCGAAGCCGAGATGAACAAGGTGTCGTGGCCCTCGCGGCTCGAGTTGGTCCGCAGCGCGATGGTGGTCATCATCGTGATGTTTGGTCTGGCGGCCGTGCTCTATTTTTACGATTTGCTGTGGCAGTTTTTACTCACGCAACTCGGCGTATTGCGACGAGGCTAGGTGGCTGTGATGGATGAGCTAGACAAACCGGCGGCCGAGGCGGGTGGCGACCCGTCGGAGCACAACGGCAATGCGCACGGCGGCGCGCCCTCGCACGCCGCGCCCGCGGCCCATGAACTGTCTGCTGAACGGGACGCGGACGAAATCACCGCCGAAGCCCAGGTAGCCGCCGGCCTTGTGCCGGGCGCCGCTGAACCAGACTCGCCGGCGATGCGGCTCGAAGATGACGAACCTGCCGACGAGATTGAACCAAGCGATCAGGAAGCGGCAGAAGAAGAAGAAGCGATCGACGAGCCGGTCACCGCCGCGGCCGAGGAGCCGCAAGAATTGCCGCCGGTCAAGCTCGATTGGTACATCCTCAAGGTTCAAAGCAATCGCGAAGACTCGATCGCCGACGCGCTGCAGCGGCGCATTAAGATCGCGGGACTCGACCGGTTCTTCGATCAGGTGATTGTGCCCATCGAAAAGGTTTCGGAATTCAAAAATGGCAAAAAGCGGGTCGTCAAGCGAAAGCTCTATCCCGGCTACCTCGTGGTCCACATGGAGCTGAACGACGACACCTGGTTTTTGGTCCGCGAGACGCCGGGCATCGGCGATTTCACCGGATCGGGCGGCAAACCCACCCCCATGCTTCCGCACGAGGTCAACAAGATCGTCGCCAAGCAAGACGAAAAAACAGAAGAGCAGGCGGTGATCGACGTCAAGTTCAAGCCGGGCGACCGCGTGCGGATCAATGAGGGCACCTTTGAGAATTTTGAGGGCGACGTCGACAACATTGACATGGCCAACGGCCGCGTCACCGTGATGATCAACATTTTCGGCCGCTCCACACCGGTCGAATTGGAATATTGGCAAGTCGAGGGCGTGTAATGGCAAAGCAAATGGTGGCGCAAGTCAAATTTCAGGTTCCGGGCGGACAAGCCACGCCCGCTCCGCCGGTGGGCACGGCCCTGGGCCGGTTTGGCGTTAACCTGGGGCAGTTTGTGCAGCAATTCAACGAGCGGACGCGCGAGGCGGGCGGCATGCCCATCCCCGTGGTGGTCAGCGTCTACAACGACCGCAGCTTCGACTTTGTGACCAAAAGTCCCCCGGCCGCGGCGCTGTTGAAGCAGGCGGCGGGCATTGCCAAGGGGTCGGGCGTGCCCAACAAAGAGAAGGTCGGCAAGGTCTCGGTGGCACAGATCGACGACATCGTGAAGACCAAGCTTGCCGATCTGAACGCCCGCGATGCGGCCCACGCCCGGCGCATGATCGAGGGCACGGCCCGCAGCATGGGGATAACCGTCGAGGGGTGAAGAAACCATCGTAGAACAATCATCGTAGAACGGAATTCATTCCGTTCGTTACGCGTCAGACAAGAAACGGAATGAATTCCGTTCTACAAGAAACGGAATGAATTCCGTTCCACAAGAGTTAAGATCAAATGGCAAAACAATCCAAACGATTTCAGGCGCTGATCGCTAAGCATCCCTCGGGGGAGGCGGTTTCGCTCGACCAGGCGGTCAAGCTGCTCAAGCAGTTCAACACCACCAAGTTCGACCAGTCGGTCGAGATCGCGATGCGGCTGGGGGTCGATGCCAAACAGGCCGACCAGTTGGTCCGTGGCTCGCTGGTGTTGCCGCACGGCATCGGCAAATCGCTGCGGGTGATCGTGTTTGCGAAGGGCGACCTGGCCGAGCAGGCCAAGGCGGCCGGAGCCGACGAAGTGGGCGCCGACGACATGGCGAAGAAGATCAAAGACGGCTGGATCGAGTTCGACGTCTGTATCGCCGCCCCCGACATGATGGGGTTGGTCGGTCCGCTGGGAAAAGTGCTTGGTCCACGCGGGCTGATGCCTTCGCCCCGCGCCGGCACGGTCACGCCCGAAGTGGCCAAGACGGTCAAGGAATATAAGGCCGGCAAGGTGGAGTTTCGCAACGATGCGGGCGGCGTGGTGCACGCCGTGGTCGGCAAGCTGAGTTTCGACGCCGCGAAGCTGACCGAAAACATCCAAGCGTTCATTAATCACATCCACGGCATCAAGCCGGCGGCCGTGAAGGGGCATTTTGTACGGGGAATTTCCATTAGCGCCACCATGAGTCCGGGAATTCGTATCGCAGCCTAAAACAGAGTGGTCAGTGGGAACTGGTTCGTGACTCGGCGTCCTGAACCCTGAACCCTGAACCCTGAACCCTATCCATGAGTAAATTCGTCAAAAACCTGATCAGCGACGACCTTCGCAAGCGGTTGGAGGGCGTCGAGAGCGCGCTGTTGGTCAGCGTGGCCGGCCTCGACGCCAACAAAAACTTTCGGCTGCGAAAGAC
>DATFDL010000723.1:0-6504 GCA_035252155.1 Pirellulales bacterium
CGGCGACACCAGTGGCGGCCTTTGCCCGATCGCCGGCATCGACAAGGCGTTTTTGCGGCGTTGGCTGGTGTGGCTCGAAGAGCGCGGACCGGAAGGGTTGCACCCGATTCCCGCCTTGGCGGCGGTGAACTGCCAGCCGCCCACCGCCGAGCTGCGCCCGCTGAGCCGTTGCCAGACCGACGAGGACGATCTGATGCCGTACGACGTGCTCGACGAGATCGAACGGGCGGCGATCCGCGACAAATACACGCCGCTGGAAGTTTTTTTGCGAATACGCGGGCGGTTCGCGCACCACATGCCCGAGCAGTTGGCGGTTTGGGTCGAGCGGTTCTTTCGGCTTTGGTGCCGCAATCAATGGAAGCGCGAGCGCTACGCGCCGTCTTTCCATGTGGACGACGAAAACCTCGATCCCAAGACCTGGTGTCGTTTTCCGATTCTATCCGGCGGCTACGAACGCGAGTTGGCCGAGCTGCGCGCCTACCTAGAACGGAATTCATTCCGTTCCAATGCTTCGTCGTGTGCGCGAACGGAATAAATTCCGTTCTACTACCGTCGTGCTCGCGCGTGCTTGAGCGGCAGCCAGGCGCCGTTGTCGGCGCTGCTGGCCACGCACTGCTGAATGAAATACATCCCCTCGACGCCATCGTTCACGTTCGGATAAATGGTGTCGGTTTTTTCGAACGACTTGCCGCCGGCGCGCAGCGCCATGTTGTCAAAGGCGCCGCGATAGATGTTCGCAAACGCCTCAAAGAATGCTTCCGGATGTCCACCCGGCAAGCGGCACGCCGCCTGGGCCGTGCCGGTCATGTACGGCGCGTTCGGGTTGCGGGTATAGACGGCCAACGGCTGCCCGTTGCGCCGTACCAGCAGCTTGTTCGGTTCTTCCTGATGCCACTCGATGGCTCCCTTGGTGCCGTCGACCTCGATGAACAAATCGTTTTCACGGCCGTGGCTAATTTGCGAGGCTGTCACCGTGCCCAGCGCGCCGTTTTCCAGGCGAATCACCGCGTGGCCGTAGTCGTCGAGCTTGCGGCCTTGCGCGAAGATTTTCAGGTGGCAGCTTACCGTGTCGGGCAGCAGCCCAGTGATGTACCGCGCCAGGTTGTAGGCGTGCGTGCCGATGTCGCCAAAGCAGCCGGCGGCGCCGCTCTTGGCAGGGTCGGTGCGCCAGGCGGCTTGCTTTTGCGAGTCGCTCTCTAGCCGCGTCCGCAGCCAGCCCTGGATGTAGTTCGAGCGGAAGGCGTTGATCTCGCCCAACTCGCCCGAGAGCACCATCTCGCGTGCTTGCCGCACCATCGGATAGCCCGTGTAGTTGTGCGAGACGGCGAAGACCACGCCCGAGCGATCGACCGCGGCGGCCAGATCTTCGGCCTGCTTCAGGTCGAAGGTCATCGGCTTGTCGCAGATAACGTTGAAGCCGGCCTCGACGGCGGCCTTGGCAATCTCGTAGTGCGTGAAGTTGGGCGTGGCGACCGAGACAAAGTCGATCCGCCGGTCGGCGGGCAGTTTTTTCTCGGTGTCGATGAGCTCGCGGTAAGAGCCGTAAGCCCGCTCCGGCGGAATGTCGTAATCGGATGCCGAGGCTTTGGCACGCTGCGGATCGCTGGAAAGCGCCCCGGCCACCAAGGCCGCCCGGTTGTCGAGCACGGCCGCGGTGCAGTGCACCCGGCCGATGAACGCGCCTTGCCCGCCGCCCACCAGCGCCATGCGCAGCTTGCGGTTGAGTTCGCCGTTGGTTGACATGGTTGGTTCGCTCCTGGAGTGGTGAGGCCCTGTGTTCCGGCCGGAACGTCCGTCGTGTGCCTATTCTTTTAACAAAACGAAACGCTGGTGCCAGTCGTCCAGCGGAATTTATTCCGTTTTTCTCCGCCGACGCTTGCTGGCGGCGTTGCGGCTGGCAAAGCTATACTTGACGCGGCGGTGGCGGTGGGCGGCGGTGCGGTGGCTGGGGCAGAAGCTGGCCGCGACACGCACACCATTGCCACTCCGCCCCAGCGGCCAGCGATGCCCCGGTGTTGACTAGCCGGGGCATCGCCGCGATCCACCACAGGGTTCCATTCGCCCACGCGCCGCGGCTCTGCCCCAGCCACCGGCCGGG
Source organism: Pirellulales bacterium (assembly GCA_035252155.1). GTDB lineage: Bacteria > Planctomycetota > Planctomycetia > Pirellulales > JAICIG01 > JAICLL01. Next base: position 2,099 of record DATFDL010000723.1, read on the forward strand.
CGCGCGTAAACGGTTGTTGAACAACTTTAACAGAGAGAAACACCCATGAGCGATTTCCGCGGCTTACGCCGGTCGGCCGTTTTGGCGGCGACCATTTGCATTCTGTGCCTCACGCCGGCCATGGCCGCTGTCAAGCTGCCGGCCATCATTGGCAGCCACATGGTGCTGCAGGCCAGCTCGCCCCTGACCATCTGGGGCTGGGCCGATCCGGGCGAGGACGTCATGGTCACGTTCGGCGACACCAAGGCTAGCGCCAAGGCCGACGGCGCCGGCAAATGGCTGGTCAAGCTGCCCGCCATGCAGGCTAGCGATCAGCCGCGCGAAATGACGATCGTCGGCAAGAATACCATTCAGCTCACCGACATCCTGGTGGGCGAGGTCTGGCTGGCTTCCGGGCAGTCGAATATGGAATGGTCGGTCGCGGCGTCCGACAATCCCGAGACCGAAATCAAGGCCGCCGATCATCCGAAGATCCGGTTGTTCCTGGTTCCCAAGGTTCCCTCGCGAACGCCCGCCAACGACGTGCAGACGGCCTGGACGGTTTGCACGCCCGACACGGTGAAGAACTTCTCGGCGGTCGCTTATTTTTTCGGTCGCGAGCTACACCAGAAACTGGAATCGCCGGTGGGCATGATCGCCAGCTCGTGGGGCGGCACGCGCATCGAGCCATGGACTCCGCCCGAGGGCTTTGCCGACGCAGCCGAACTAGAGGGCGAACGAAAGCAGATCGAAGCGATGCGCGACAGCTATCAGACCGCGCTGAAAAACGCCTTGCCTCAGTTCAAAGCCTGGGTCGAGGCGGCCGAAAAAGCGGCCGCGGGAGGCACAGAGATAGGCGACCCGCCTGCGGCGCCGGCCGATCCTTACAAGGTCTATGGCGCACCGACCGCGTTGTACAACGGCATGATCCATCCATTGGTGCCCTTCGCCATCCGCGGCGCGCTCTGGTATCAGGGCGAGTCGAACCGCGGCCAGGCGATGCACTATCATGACTTGATGAAGGCCCTGATCCGCGGCTGGCGCACCGTCTGGGGCCAGGGCAATTTTCCGTTCTTGTACGTGCAGCTCGCGCCGTTCCGATACGACAACAATGTGACTGCGCTGCCCGAGATTTGGGAGGCTCAGACCGCCACGCTCGCCGTGCCGAACACAGGCATGGCTGTGACCACCGACATCGGCAATGTCAGCGACATCCATCCGCGCAATAAACAAGAGGTCGGGCGACGGTTGGCGCGTTGGGCGCTGGCCAACACCTACGGCAAGACCGACGTCGTGTTTTCAGGGCCGACCTACGAATCGTTGGCGGTCGATGGCAAGCAAATTCGTCTGAAGTTCAAACATGCCCACGGGGGGCTAGCCGCCCGCGACGGCAAGCCGCTCACTTGGTTCTCCGTGGCCGGCGCAGACAAAAAGTTTGTAAAGGCCAATGCCACGATCGACGGTGAGACAGTGCTGGTCGAAAGCCCCGAGGTGGCCTCGCCTGTCGCCGTGCGATTCGGCTGGCATCAGCTTGCCGAACCGAACTTGATGAACAAGGCCGGACTGCCGGCGGTGCCCTTCCGCACCGACGAGTGGAAGGACGCGGTATCGGCGCCGGCGGAAGGGCAGTGATTGCGGATGGGCGGTGGCTGGGGCAAGCTGGCCGTGCGTCGGTGTACCACCGTGAAGAAGCGCGGCCGGCCAGCGATGCCCCGGTGGCGACCAGCCGGGGCATCGCCGCGACCAAGCAAGGCGTTGGGTTCGCCCCGATACCGTGGCTCTGGCCCAGCCACCGCTCGATCGCAAAACAAGGTTGACGGAAACCTATGAACATCATCCGAACCTTACTCGCCGTCGCCATGCTGTCTGCCACGGCTGCCGCCGAAGAAATGCCCGAACATGCGAGCGACGTCGTGCTGGGCATCCACGGCGGCATCGGGCAGCCGCCGGAAGATCTCAGCAAGGAAGAAGAACAGCAGATTCGCTCGACGCTCGAACAAGCACTGGTGGCCGGTCACGAAGCGCTCGCACAAGAATCGGCCAGTAGCCAAGACGCGGTCGAGACCGCCATTCGGCTGCTCGAAGATTCGCCGCTGTTCAATGCCGGCAAGGGTGCGGTTTTTACTTGGGAAGGCCGGAATGAGCTGGATGCCGCCATCATGGAGGGACGGCAGAAGCGGGCAGGCGCGGTGGCCGGAGTAACCGTCGTCAAAAATCCCATCGCCGCCGCGCGGGCCGTGATGGAAAAATCGAAGCACGTCATGCTCGTCGGCCGCGGCGCCGAGGTGTTTGCGACCGAGGCGGGACTCGAAATCGTCGATCCCAGTTATTTCTGGACCAAGTCGCGCTGGGAGCAGCTTGAAGAGCAGCGCAAGGCAAGCCGCAGCGGCAAAGAGTCGCAGTCATCGCTCGGCGAGCCGATCGGACGCCCGATCAAGCACGAGTGGGGCACGGTCGGCGCGGTGGCTCTCGACCGCCACGGCGATCTGGCCGCCGGCACCTCGACCGGCGGCATGAGCGGCAAGCGGTTTGGCCGCGTCGGCGACTCGCCGATCATCGGCGCCGGCACTTACGCCGACAACGCCGGCTGCGCGGTCTCGTGCACGGGGCATGGCGAGTATTTCATTCGCTGGAGCGTCGCCCACGAAATCAACTCGCTGATGAAGTATCAAAATCTGTCGGTGGAGGCAGCCGCCGACCGCGTCATCAATCGCACGCTCAAAGCGGCGGGCGGCAGCGGCGGAACGATCGTGCTCGACGTCCAGGGCAACTTTTCAGCCGCCTTCAACACCGAAGGGCTCTATCGCGGCTGGATCACTCGCGACGGCAAGCCCCACGTGCGGCTCTTCAAGGACCGCTGATTCACGACTGCTGCTCCTCTTTCGACTCGCCGGGAATTTCCAGCCGGCAACATCCCAAGTCGAGATGCTCGCTGTCGCGCGAGCGACGGGCGGGCTGAAACACGTTCGGGTGAAGCTGATAGACAATAAAGCGACCTTGCCGCTCGTCTTGCACGATGCCGGCCTGCCTTAAAACGCCCAGATGATGCGAGACGTTGACAACTTCGGCATTGAGGCTCTCGGCGATTTCGCTGACGTTTTTTGGACCGCCCCGCAGGCATTGAATGATCTTCAATCGCTCGCGATCGGCCATCGCGCGCAACATCCGGGCGCACCGGTCAGGCTCAAGAGAGTCATCAGTCATGACCTTCATCATACGCCGCCAGAGCGGGCGGCGGCAACTAACCAGCAAGCCGGTAGTCCCGGCCCTTGTGGATGGCTGAACGCCTGCGAACCGCCGGGCACAAGGCCCGGAGCTACCGATTCGTATCGCAGGTTGGCGGTTTATCCCAAAAACAAAAATTGTTCGGCCGCCGGTCCCGACCGCAACAGCTCGCGGGTTTCCGCATCGACCGCCACACGTTCTCCCCGGCGGTAGAACCGGCCGGCGTCGTCGCGCAATTCGCGGAACGGGCCTTTGTAGACGACGGTGTGGTCGACCGGTCCGCCCAGTTTGCCCGGCTGGTAGGCCAAGAGCTTGGTTTCGCGCAGCTCGACTCCCTCGAAATGGAAACAGGGCGCCGCGCCGAACTTGGCGTAATGAATGCCCGTGAAACCGGCCGCCTCCAGCTCGGCCAGCAGCTCGCGGTCGAGCGGCACATGTTCGACCGCCGCCGCCGGACCGGGCAGCCGCAACACGGCGCCGTCGGGCAATTGCCTGGCCGCCGTCAATACATGAACCAGGACCTGCCCGCCCGGACGAAGCACGCGGCGCACCTCCGCCAACACGCGTTGCCGTTGGCCCGCGTCGAGCCGCGCGTTGAACGTCCCTTGCAGCAATACCTCGTCGACGCCGTGGTTGGGGCAATGTGCTCCGTCGGTCATGGTCAAGGGTTCGGGAAACGCCTGGCCGAGCCGATGGTGAATGGTCGTTCGGGCCGGTGCGGGCGCTTCGATCGCAGGGTTGCCTGCCGATTGTTGGATGACCTCCAGCGCTTGCCCGGCCCCGCGGTGCTCGATGTCGCCTTCGAAGACATAAATCTCCCACAGCGAGCCGTCGGGGTCGTGCACCCAAAACTTGCTCTGCCGGGCGTAGCAGCACTCGACACCCTCTTCGCGCTGGGTAGAGATGCCGGCAGCCTCGAGCCGCGCCTGCGCCGCCACGAGAGCAGCGGCATCGGGCATCCGAAAGCCCAAATGATTCAGCGCTCCGCCGGCCGCAAAACCGTGCGGCTCGAGCGACAGCACCAACGGCGGATCGGACAACTCGAACTTGGCGTAATCAGGCCGTCGCTTGGCCGGTTCGACGCCCAACAGCGCCGTCAGGAACCGGATCGAGCGATCAAGATCGTTGACGTTCAACGACAGGTGAAATTTGGTAGCGAGTTGAGCGGTTTCAGGTTCGGCAACGGCGGACATGGGAGTGAC
>DATFDL010000724.1:0-8641 GCA_035252155.1 Pirellulales bacterium
GGCTTCTCTTAGAACGGAATTTATTCCGTTTTGAATTATCGGGAACGGAATGAATTCCGTTCTACACTCTACACTCCGAACTCCGCATTCCGCACTTGAAATGTTTCAGCCTTGGCGAATCAAGCTGCGGGCCGCTGAAGAAGCCTTTCGCAGCGGCCGACTGGAGGAAGCCGGAGAAATCCTGCGTAGTGCCGAGCTGCGCGAGTTCTTGCCCGCCCAAAGGCTGCTGGCCAAGGTAGCCGCCGAAATCGCCCGCCGGGCCGACCGGCGCTTGACGGCCGGGCAAACTTCGGCCGGCTGCCGCGATTTGGCGATGGCACGAGCTTGGGGCGCCGACGCCGACCGCACCGACGAACTGAGGCAGCACGTGGTCGAGCGGCGACTGCAAGAGGCCCAAACCTATTTGGCGGCGGGCGAGCCGGCCGCCGCCTTGGCCCGTCTCGAACTGCTTGCCGGCCAGACCGACGTGACGCAGCCGGTACGGTCGCTGCGCGAGGCTGCCCGGCGCGTGCTCGCGGCCCAGCGGTATTGCCGGACCGGTGAGTTTGCCCGTGCCGAGCAAGAGTTGTCGGCGGCCCTGGCACTGGCGCCCGCCGTCACCACGTTGGAAGACGCCCGAAATACCTGTAGGGTAAAAGGGACCGAGTGCCGCCGGCTGGTGGGGCAATTGCACGCGGCCGTTTGCGACGAGCGGTGGACCGAGGGACTGACGCTGGCCGAGACAATTTTGGAACTGTGCCCCGATCACGAGCCGGCCCGCGACGCCCGTCGACGTGCCTGGGCGAGGGCGGGCATGCATGTCGGCCACGGAGCGCCGCTTGGCACGCGTGCAGCACCTAGGATGGCGTTCCAGGCCGTCGACCCGGGTCACGACGGCCTGGAAGGCCATCCTCCATGGGTGGCTGGGGCAGAGCCTGGCCACCAAGCGGCCGGAAACATTCAGCCGGCGATACTGGCCAGGCGATGCCCCGGCGAAGTTCAAGCCGGGGCATCGCCAAGGCTCTGCCCCAGCCACCAGAAGCTTAAGAATGCGAACTCGCAAGCTTTGAAATCTCCTGTGAATATGAACGAGCCACCGCACTCCGAAAGTCGCCGCTTCTTGTTGTGGGTCGACGGCGTGGGTGGCTATCTGGTCTGCACCGGCGACGAAGTGCTGCTCGGCCAACCGGTCGATGACAGCCGAGTCGATATTCCCATCTTGGGCGATGTTTCACGCCGGCACGCCAAAATCCGCCGTGACGGCGAAAGCTATCTGATCGAGCCGATTCGCGGCGTGCGGCTCGATGGCCGGCCGATCGAGCGGGCCACCACGCTGGCCGACGGCTGCCAGATCGAGCTGGGCGGCAACGTGCGGCTGCGATTCCACCGGCCGCACCCGCTCAGCGCCACCGCCCGGCTGGAGTTTGTCAGCCATCACCGCACACAGCCTTCGGCCGACGCCATCTTATTATTGGCCGATTCATGTATTTTGGGCGCCAGTGGCGGCAGCCACGTCGTCTGTCGAGACTGGGCCGGCCAAGTGGTGCTGTTCCGCCAAGATGACGGGCTTTATTGCCAAGCGCCGGGCCAATTTAGAGTCGATGGAGTGGCGGCCGCCGAATGCGGGCGGCTCGCGTCGAAATCGCAGGTCGTGGGCGAAGATTTCTCCTTCAGCGTCGAACCTCTGGATGAGGCCTGATGCGCCATGATCGAAAGGCTTGCAATACGCTGGGGAGGCGCGGCACACCAACCCGAAGCGTAAGCGAGGGTGGTAAGCCAATTTACCTCGCTTACGCTTCGGGTTGGTGGTGGGCGCCGAACGTTCTAAGAAAGCCATGAAACTAGACAAATGCAACTCGCAGCCGTTAGCCTAGATGAAGGCGAAGACCCGTCCATGAACCTCGAAGCCACCCAAGCCGCGCCGGACGCGCAGCCGCGTGCCGCGCCCATGAAGTTTACCTACGCCAGCGGTGCGCGCCCGCTGGACGGCTATACCATCAAGCGCGGCATCGGCCACGGCGGCTTTGGCGAAGTCTATTACGCCACCAGCGACGCCGGCAAGGAAGTGGCCCTCAAGCTCATCCGCCGAAACCTCGACATCGAATTGCGCGGCGTCACCCAGTGCCTTAATCTCAAGCACCCCAACCTGCTCGACCTCTACGACGTCAGGCAAGATGGCCTGGGCGATAGCTGGGTGATCATGGAATACGTGGCCGGCGAATCGCTCGAAGACGCTTTGAGCCGGCATCCCGATGGCTTGCCCCACGATGAAGCCCTCGCCTGGTTTCATGGCATCGCCGCGGGCGTCGCCTACTTGCACGACCACGGCATCGTGCACCGCGATCTTAAGCCCGGCAATATCTTCCGCGACGAAGGGCTGGTGAAGATCGGCGACTATGGGCTGTCGAAATTCATCTCGGCCAGCCGCCGCAGCGGACAGACCGAGAGCGTCGGCACCGTGCACTATATGGCGCCCGAGATCGGCAACGGCCGCTACGGCAAGGAAATCGACATCTACGCGCTGGGCATCATTCTCTACGAGATGCTGACCGGGCATGTGCCGTTCGAGGGCGAGAGCGTGGGCGAGGTGTTGATGAAGCATCTGACCGCCGAGCCGAATCTGGAGCGGGTCGAAGAACCGTATCGCTCGGCCATCGCCAAGACGCTGACCAAGAACCCCGAGTTGCGATTGAAAAACGTGGGCGACTTGCTGGCCTTGTTGCCCGCCGGGAGCGCCTCGGTAGGGTGGGCACTGCCTAGCGGCGGAGCGACGGCGAGTCGTCCTCCACTGGGCGAGCGCACGCCCTTTCGCCGTGCGAACGGCGACGCTCGAGAAGTCGTCGAGGCACGGCTGGCCGATGAGGAGCCAATTCTCAAAGCCGTTCGCACTGGCTGGCGGCGCTTCGCCGACGTGTGGAACAGCGGCCGGATCAACGGCATCGCCAAGGTGGTGCTGATCGTCGCAGCCATCTATGTGTTCAGCCACACACTCTGGCTGATCCCGTTTGCAGCCGTGGCCGCGGTTGCTTACGCGGTCTACTACGTCGTGCGATTGATCGTGCTGGACGGCGGGCCCATTCGCAAACCGCCGACCACACCTCGACCGCAATCGCCTTTACGCACAGCACAAGCACCGCCCGTCTCGCCACAAAGTGACGTCGTACCGGTGTCCGATGCGCAAGAAGCAATCCGAGAGCGCGGCGTCGCGCGGGCCGCGCGCCGCGGGGCGCTCGCCGCGACGATGGTCTTTCTGCCGCCCAAACCTTTGCGGCAGCGGGTCGAAGAACTGTTCGGTTCGATGCTATTGTCGGCCGCGGTGGTGACGGCCATCGGGCTGGCGCTGAGCATCGTCGCGGGGCAAATGCCCAAGCTCGAGCAATTCGTTTGGCTGGCCGCCGTCAGCACGCTGGGTGCGTGGCTGGTGCTTGTCCCCGCCAAGCTTTGGGAAGGCCGCCCCGGCGAACCGGTCTTGCGCCGCTTCGCGCTGCTGGTCTTGGGCATGGGTTTGGGCGGCGCCGCCTGGATCATCAAAGACCTGCTGTTTGTGCCGCTTCCCTACGACTGGCACATGCCACCGCCCATCACCCGACATTATCTCAACGCTGATTTTTACGACGGCGACGGCGTGCCACGGTTGATCGGGCACATGGCCTATTTTGGTTTCCTCCTGTTGGTGATGCGGTGGTGGAAGCAGGCCGACCCGCTGCGGCCGGCACGGATGAGCATCTGGACCACGTTAGTGGCGGCATTTTGGGGTTGGCTGCTGGCACTGATCTGGCCGTTCCCGCAACCCTGGGGAATCATCGTGGCGGTCACCATGTCGATCGCCGTACAGTTGACCAGCCCGTGGTACGCGGGGAAGGCGATCGCTTCGTAGAACGGAATTCATTCCGTTTTGAGTCGCCGCGCGGTAAAGAGAATCAAGTAATACGGTTTCATGAAAACGGAATGAATTCCGTTCCACGATGGAAGGTGTCTCATGCAACAACCACAAGCCGTTCTCGCCATCGGCCCGCTGGCGGTCGTCGGAGTCGTTCTGGTCATCGGTCTGCTCGTCGCGGTCTTCAGCAGCCGCTCATGGCTTGGCGCGCTCGCGGCGATTTTCGGGCTGCTCTTGTTGGCGGTGGTTCTGGGGGGCTCGCTGCTCATCTTTCGCGTCGCACGAAGTGGGGTGTCAGTGCCAGAAATGCCGCCTCCGCCGCCGCCGCCGCAATATCCAGCGCCGCAAGTTAAGAAGTCAGAAGCGGTCGGCAGAGCCCCGGCGGAGTATAAAACGGAAACCATCGGTGACTCCAAGCCCTTGCTTGATCAAGCTACCTCCGGCGATGGGAAGCCGTTACGCGCCGAGGCCGAAGAGACGATCGTCGGCACGACCACGACATTGCCTCAATCCACTGCCGCGCCGCTCGTTTCGAACGAAATGGCGGAGGTTCATGGCGGATTGCCCGAATGGGTCACCCGCGGCGAGGGCCGGGTCGACGGCGTCTTCCGCATGCCGATTGCGATCGGCCCATTTCCCTCCTACGAAGATTGCGGCCCGGAGAAGCCGAAAGCCTACGCCGACGCGATCAAGCGGTACGCGAATGAGTATCTGGAGGAGGGCGCGGGAAAATATGTCAACTTGCCGATGTGGTACATCAACCAGAACATCTATCGGACCGAAGCCAAAGAATATCGCGAAAGCCCCACACTGGGCAGGATGGTCGTTGCGCATTACTTGCTTGAATTCAACGACGACGTGCGGCAACATATCGCCCAAGTCTATCACCAAGCGCTTGTTGCCGAACGATTGAAATACGGGGGTCTCGGCGCGGCGGGCGTTTTTGGCCTGCTCGCGACGGCATTTGGTTATCTCAAGCTCGATACGCTTTCGCGCGGCTATTACACCGGCCGCTTGCGGGCGGCCGCCGCCATCGCGATACTGGGTCTTGCCGTGGGGTTGTTCTTCGTTGCCTAGCGCATTGGTAGCAGAATTCGTAAGAATTCTGGCCGCTAAGACACAGTGACGACCTGACTTCTCACGAAGTCAGCTACAGCCTCCCGCGCTTGAGGCCGCATCAATGCCCGCCAGCGAATCCGACATCCTCTTGATCGAACGCGTCCGTTCGGGCGAGTCTGACGCCTGGAACGAACTGATCGAGCGCTTCGAAGGGCGGCTGCTGGCGTTCGTCGAATCGCGGCTGCGCGACCGCGCGGCCAGCGAAGACGTGGTGCAAGAGGCATTCATCGGTTTCCTCACCAGTCTGCCCAATTACGACGCCCATCGTCCGCTGGAGAGCTGGCTGTTTTCGATCGCGGCCCACAAGCTGACCGACCATCTGCGGCGCGAGGGGCGGCGGCCGACGCTGCCGTTGGCCGGCGCATCGAGCAGCCGCGACGATTGGGAACCGCCGGGTTCGCAGCGTCCTGCCAGCAGCATCGCCCGCAGCGGCGAGCGGCGGCAACTGGAAGAAATCGCCCTGGTGCAGGCGCTCTCGCAGTTGCTCGCCCATTGGCGCACCCGCGGCGACTGGGACAAGGTCCGCTGTGCCGAGCTGCTGTTTGTGCGGGGCGCCGCCAATAAAGACGCCGCCGCGCAATTGGGCCTCTCGGAGCAGGCGGTAGCCAACCACAAATTCGAATTCCTCGCCAAGATGCGATCGGGCCTGAGACAGCAGGGCCTGAATGAAGACGTCTTTCCTGAGCTGCACGAGCCAGCTTGAGGCAAGCCGCCGTGAGGCTCTGACCTTGCCGGACGTTCGGCAAACGGAGGATGGCCTTCCAGGCCGTCCACCTTGCTGCCCGATCGGCTTTTGACACGGGGAACCTGGCTGGCGAGAATCATAACGAGACGGCCTGGAAGGCCATCCTCCGTAAACTACGAAACATTAGGAGTGGAATAACCTATGCCCTCGATCCGCCAATTTGCATTTTGTCTTTCGATCGCCGCCGCGGCGACGACTATAGCCAACGCCCAAGCCGTCCGCACGCTGCGCCTGCCGCGCGGGGCGATTCAGCCTCAGGCCGCCGTGGACGACAACGGAGCCATCGACCTGCTTTACTTTCAGGGCGAGCCGCAACACGGCGACCTCTACTTTGTGCAGTGGACCGACGGCGTCGGCGATTTCAAATCTCCGCTCAAGGTCAATCAGCATCCACAAAGCGCCATCGCCATCGGCAACATCCGCGGCGCTCATCTGGCCGTCGGCCGCGACAACCGAGTCCACGTGGCCTGGATGGGCTCTGATCGGGCGCAGCCTAAGGCCCCCGGCAATGCCTCGCCGATGCTCTACACCCGCTTGGACGACGCCGGTGAAGAGTTCGAGCCGGAGCGAAACGTCATCGCCGCCAACGTGGGACTCGACGGCGGAGGCTCGCTGGCCGCCGATCGCGAGGGCAATGTCTACGTCGCCTGGCACGCGCCCAAGCTGGGCCAACGCGGCGAGGAGAACCGCCGCGTTTGGGTCGCTCGCAGCCGCGACGACGGGGATCTTTTCGAGCCTGAGCAACTCGCCTTCGACGAACCGACCGGCTGCTGCGGCTGCTGCGGTATGCGGGCCATGACCGACGACGAGGGAGCGCTCTTGATTCTCTACCGTTCGGCCGAGGAAAAAGTTCACCGCGATATGCACCTGTTGACATCGGGCAATCAGGGCCAGACATTTCTCGGCGCGAAGATCGCCGACTGGCCGGCAGAGACATGCGTGATGAGCACCGCCTCGCTCGCCCTCGGCATCAACGGCCCGTTGGCGGCCTGGGAAACCGAAGGACAGGTCTACTTCGGCCGCATCAACCCGGCGAATGGCCGCGTCGAAAAGCCGATCGCCGCGCCCGGCGCCACCGGCAAGCGCAAGCACCCCGTGCTGACCACCAACGGCGAAGGCGACATCCTGCTGGCCTGGACTGAGGGTATGGGGTGGGAGCGCGGCGGATCGGCCGCCTGGCAGGTTTTCGACTCGTCGGGTCGGCCGCTTCCCGGTGGGCGTGGCAAAGCTGAGGGCGTGCCGGTCTGGAGCCTGGTGGCCGTCGCTGTGCAGCCCGACGGCGATTTTGTCATCATCTACTAAAGGTCATCGCATTCTTCAATGCCGGTGGCTGGGGCAGAGCCTTGGCGATGCCCCGGTCATCCCCATAATAAAAACGCCATCGCGCGAAAAAGTCAACGAACCACGAATGACACGAATCACACGAATGTTCTTAAGATTCGCGTGATCGTACTACTAAAGTCCAATTTCTTTGCACGCCGCGATGATTTGGGGGCGAAGCTGGGCCGATTGGTGGTGAGTCGAGTACCGGTGGCCTCTTCTCTGATCCTCGCAACGCGATGTGGGGGCGTGCAAGACGATGGCGCCGGCCGGGTGGCCAACCCCTCGACAAACGCTTGGCTATTGGCAACAAACCGATCAGAGAAGAGGCCACCGGTACTTTCCCTCGCGAATCCAACGCTTCGCTATCCGAATTATCGCCCATCTGTTATCTATTCTTGGTTGCGGCCGAAGGCCGCGCTGTGTCATTCGTGGTTTTCCTTCTTCGTGGTCTTTGGGTTCATGAACGATCAGCCCCTCATCGACTTCGATCGCCGGCTGAAAGAATCGACGCGCATCACGCCCGTCACGCTGGCGATTATCGCGGTGAACGTCTTGCTGTGGGGCGTCATGCTTTCGCGGGGCGTCGATTGGCGCGAACCCAGCGGCGCCGCTCTTAAAGCCTGGGGCGCCAACTACGGCCCGCTCACCACCGGCGGCGAGGGTTGGCGGCTGCTGGCCAACGTCTTTGTGCATGCCGGTGTTCTGCAACTCGCCTTCAATCAATGGGCGCTCTATCAACTGGGTAGCCTGCTGGAGCGGCTGCTGGGGCATGTTGGCTTTGCGCTGCTGTACCTGGTGTCGGGCTTTGGCGCTAGCCTGGCTGGCATGCTCGCCCAGCCGCACGCCGTGCTGGCCGGCAGCACCGGCGCCGTCACCGGCCTGATCGGCGCGCTGGTCGCCTACTACTTCCGCGCCCGCGGCGACGTGCCGCCCGGCGTGCTCGGCCGCCTCCGGGCAAGCGCCTTCCTCTTCCTGGCCTACAACATCGGCATCGGGCTTTATCGGAACCGGCTCGACAACACCGGCTTTCTCGGCGGCGCGATGACCGGCTTCCTGTGTGGCTTGGTGCTGGCTCAGCCGTTGAGCCATGCCACGCTGCGGACCCGCGCTGCGCGAAACGCTGCGCTGACTGTCTTGGCGACCCTGCTTGCCATATCCGCCGCCGCCTACACCCCGCCGATCAGCGATCTGGCCACCGAGCTGAAGCGGTTCGAAGACGTCAAAGCGACCGCCGTCGAAATCTACGCCAAAGCAAAACGAGGTTACGAAGACCGAGAAATCTCCGCCGACGCTCTGGCCAACGTCATCGATCATGAAATCCTGCCCGATTGGAAAGCCGAGAAAAACCGCTTCGACGAATTGACGGACCTATCGACCGAGCAGACCGACGCACTCAAGAAACTTCACGAATCGATGGAGCTACGGACGAAGGCCTGGGGGTTGATTGCCGATTCGTTGCGTCAGTCGAGCGACGAGGGCATCGAAAACGCCGCCAGGCAAACGGCCGAAGCCGATCGACTGGAACAGGAATTTTTCCAAGAACTAACGGACTAAGCGGCCGTGTACATGGTCGCCTTTCGCTCCGCGAAAGTAGC
>DATFDL010000725.1:0-16823 GCA_035252155.1 Pirellulales bacterium
CGGCGGGCTGGTGCGCGACGACCGCGCCGTGGTTTATCCGGTGATCGACGGCATTCCCATCATGCTCGTCGATGAGGCGATTCCGCTCGACCAAGTGGAGACCACGCCATGAGCAACAAGAACATCTTTCAGCGGATCATCGACCGCGAAGTGCCGGCCGACATCATCTATGAAGATGATCGCTGCCTCGCCTTCCGCGACGTGGCCCCCCAGGCGCCGACGCACGTGCTGGTGATTCCCAAACGGCCGATTGCGTCGCTCGCGGAGCTGGCCGACGGCGATGCTGAGCTGGCCGGACATCTGCTGTTCGTTTTGCGCTCACTGGCCGAGCGGCTGGGGCTAAAGGGCGGCTATCGCATCGTGGCCAACTGCGGCCCCGACGCCGGGCAGTCGGTCGACCACTTGCACTTTCATTTGCTAGGCGGTCGCTCGCTGACCTGGCCGCCAGGGTAGAGAGCGATTGCCGTCGGGGCCTTCTTGGCAAAGTTGTGGAACTCAAATAATATCAGATGCTATGCAAGTAACTTCTGATCAGATTCAGGCAATTCGTCAAGGTGAGCCCGTACGCATCGCATCACAAGAAGACGGGCTTGAATGCGTAGTGATTCGCGCCGACATCTACGATCGGGTCAGTGCCCTCTTGGATGACAGTCTTAGCGAAGCCGACGTTGGACTTCTTATTGAACGCACGATGCACGAAGATGATCTCCAAGATCCGCTTCTCGAAAGCTATCAAAAGTACCGGCCATGACGAAGCGCGGCGACGTCGTTCTTGTGGACTTTCCCTTTACAAGCGGTTCGCACAGCAAAATTCGCCCCGCTCTGGTTATCCAAAATGATGTCAGCAACCGCCGGCTCAGCAAGACGATCGTCGCACTGATTACCGGGAACTTGCGGGCGGCCTCCGCGCCGACGCACTTTCTCATTGATCCCGCCATGGCAGAGCACGCGTCATCCGGATTGCACGGTAAGTCGCTGGTCGCGTGCACGAATCTTTATACAGTCGAACAAGCGAGCGTAATTCGGACGATTGGACATTTGAGCGGTGCCGTGCTTTTGCGCATTGACTCGTGCCTCCGTGCAGCGCTCGGAATCTAACGCGCAGGGTGCGACGAGTGAAACGAGTCCCACCCATGTCCCTACAATGACGGTCCGCGTGGCGCAGGCGAAAGGTGGGACTCGCAAGCTCGTCCCACCCTACAGCGTTCGGCCCACCCCACACGGCTACGCGAGGATCTCGCGGATCACCTCGCCGGCCACGTCGGTGAGCCGGAAGTTGCGGCCGTTGTATTTGTAGGTGAGCCGGGTGTGGTCGATGCCCAGCAGGTGCAGAAGGGTGGCATGCAGGTCGTTCAGGTGAACGCGGTTCACTGCCGCCTTGTAACCGATCTCGTCCGACTCACCGTAGCTGACGCCGCCTTTCACGCCGCCGCCGGCCAGCCAGGCCGTGAAGCAGTGCGGATTGTGGTCGCGGCCGGGCTTTTCCGAAAGTTGCGCAATCGGCAGCCGCCCGAACTCGCCGCACCAGATCACCAGCGTCTCATCGAGCAATCCGCGCTGTTCGAGATCAGTCAGCAGCCCCGCCACCGGTTTTTCGGTCTCGCCGGCGAATTGCTCGTGGTTGCCCTGAATGTCGATATGCCCGTCCCACGACCGCTGGTTCTCCATGCCGCCCGAATAAATCTGCACGAACCGCACGCCCCGCTCGACCAGCCGGCGGGCCATCAGGCACTGCCGGGCAAAATGATCGCAATTCGGGTCGCCGATGCCGTACAGGTCTTGAATGTGCTTGGTCTCGGCGTCCACGTCGAGCGTGGCCGGCGCGGCGGCCTGCATCCGGTAAGCCAGTTCAAAGCTTTCGATCCGCGCGGCCAGTTCCGATTCGGCCGCCAGATGCTGTTGATGGATCGTGTTGAGCTGCCGCAGCAGGTCAAGCTGGCTGCGTTGCGTGGCGTCGTCGAGCTGGGATGGGCGATGGAGATTGTCGATGGGGTCGCCCGTCGGTCGCAAATGCGTGCCTTGAAAGACGCCCGGCAGAAAGCCGGCGCTCCAGTTGGCGGCGTGGCCCTTGGGCAGCCCGCGCCCCTTGGGGTCGCTCATCACCACAAAGCCGGGCAGGTCGCGGCTCTCGCTGCCCAGGCCATAGGTGACCCAACTGCCGACGCACGGCAATCCCATCCGCGGCATGCCGGTGTTCATGGCAAACAGAGCCGGCGAATGGTTGTTCGACTCGGTGTAGCCCGAATGGATGAACGCCATCTTGTCGGCGTGCCGGCCGAGATTCGGAAAGATCGAGGAGACCATCTTGCCGCACTCGCCGCGGGGCGTGAAGGCGAAGGGCGACTTCATCAGGTTGCCCACGGCGTCTTTGAAAAACCCTGTGGTGTTTTTGAATTCCGGATCGAACTCGCGGATCGACTTGCCGTGCCATTGTTCCAGTGCGGGCTTGTAGTCCCAGGTATCGACATGACTGGGGCCGCCGTTGACGAAGATCCAGATGACGCGGGTAGCCTTGGCCGCGAAGTGCGTCGGCCGCGGGGCCAGCGGGTTCAGCGCCCGCGCGCCCAGGTCGTCGCCCGCCGCCCGGGCCGAGCCGAGCAACCCTTCGTCAGCGAGCAATCCAGCCAATCCGATTAAGCCGAAGCCGCAGCCGGCGCGGGTGAGCAATTGGCGACGGGTGAGATAAGATGACGTTTCAAACATGTGAGTTGTTAGTTGAGTTAGTCAACAGCGGCGACGGTTGGGTGCCACGGCATCCGCCGCGGCGCGTGTGGCGTTGAATTCAGGTGCAGCAGTTTTTCGCCGCGGCGGACGCCGTGCGAGCTCGTGTGCGGGGCGTCGCTCAGGATGGCCACCGTACGGCGTCGGCTGCGGCACCCACCGGTAATTTCTCATGCCACCCGAACCCGCCGCAGCGGATGCCGTGGCACCCCTGACTTCGCCGCTCGTTTTTGGCATATATCCTACTCGACATACACAAACTCGTTCATGCTCATCAGGGCCTGGCAAAAATCGACACGGGCGAGCCGCCCAGCGTCGGCGTGGCCTAGGGCGGCATGGGCCTGCGACTGGCGTTTCAAAAACTCGGCAGCCAGCGATATCTCCTGCTCGTTCGGCGCTCGGCTGAGAGCTTGTTGATAGCCTGCCGTCAGCGCCTGATCGTCGGGCAGACCGTCGAGCCGCCCGGCAAACGCTTCGGCATATTGTCGCCCCTGCGGGCTGTTCATAAACATCAGCGCCTGCGGAGCGATCGTGGTGCTCGATCGCTGGCCGATGCTCACCAAATGTTCGGGCCAATCGAAGAGCATCATCATCGGTATGAGCTGGCTGCGCTTGATGAAGAAATAGATGCTGCGGCGCGGCATGTTCTGATCGAGCGTGCCGGGGCCGTACATCGCCGTGTCGAGCCGGCCGCTCACGGCGAGCATGGCGTCGCGAATCGCTTCGGCTTCAAGCCGGCGCGGCGTGCGCCGCCAGAGGTAGACATTTTCGCGGTCGAGCTTTGCCCGATCGTCGTCAAAGTCGGCCGACTGCAGGTAGGCGGCGCTGGTCATCAGCAGCTTGTGCAATCGCTTGAGCCGCCAGCCATGCGACACCAGGTCGGCGGCCAACCAATCGAGCAGCTCGGCGTGCGAAGGCCGTTCGCCCGACGCTCCAAAATCGTTGGGCGTGGCCACCAGGCCGCGGCCAAAGTGATGCTGCCACAGCCGATTGACAATCACCCGCGCGGCTAGATGCCCGGCGCCGTAGTCGACGTCGGTGATCCAGCGGGCGAGCGCCGCGCGGCGCAGGCTGGTCTTCGGCGGCGGATCGGTTGGCGCCGCGGGCCGCCAACGGGAGCTGTCGGCGTCTTCGCGCAGTAAGACCGGCAAAAAGTTCTGGGTCGCGACTTCGCCCTTCTGCTTCACGTCGCCGCGCCGCAGAAAAAACATCTCGGGATAAAAATGCGGAAAGCCGCGGTCGTCGGCGTGGTGCGGCAAGTGCGGCAGACCCTCGCTGGCCACCAACACCTTGGCCAGGCGAATCTCCGGACCCGGCTGAACGTCGAGCTCGATCTCGCTGCGAATGGTGGTGGTGAACGACGAGGCCAGCCGGTAATAATCGTCGCTGCGGATGGGGTCGAACTTGTGATCGTGACAGCGGGCGCAACCCACCGACAACCCCAAAAACGCCACGCCGGTGGTGGCCACCATGTCGTCGAGCTCGTCGTAGCGGGCACTTTCGAACTCGGCTTCGGTAAGCTGCGTGGGAAACACGCCGGCTCCCAAAAAGCCCGTGGCCATCCAGGCCAGGGGCTCGTCGGGCCGCAACTCGTCGCCGGCCAACTGCCAGCGCACGAACTCGTCGTAAGGCAGATCGTCGTTGAAGGCCCGGATCAGAAAGTCGCGATAGTGATAGGCGTTGGGCCGGTCATAGTCTTGCTCGTAACCGTGCGATTCGGCGAAGCGGGCCACGTCGATCCAGTGCCGCGCCCACCGCTCGCCATAGTGCGGACTGGCCAACAGCCCGTCGATCATCTCGCCATACGCCGCCGCATTGGGCGCTGTTGCGGAGTTCTCGGTCAACCGGGCGACCCAATACTCCATTTCTTCGCTCGTCGGCGGCAGGCCGAGCAGATCGAACCAGGCCCGGCGGACGAGCGTGCGTGGCGCGGCCGGGCCGTTCGGCTTTAGCCCGAGCGAATTTTGCTTGGCCAGGATAAACCGATCGACCGGCGTGCGGGCCCAATCGCCCTCGGTCACTGCCGGTGGTTCGATCGGCCGCAATCGCTCGAACGACCAGAAGTGTCGTCCGGCGGCGATGTCGATCTGCCGCGCCGCCGCCGAGGCCGGGCCGGTGCGCGGATCGGGCGCGCCCAGCTCGATCCATTTGACGAAATCGGCGATCACCGCGTCGGGCAGTTTGCCCTTGGGCGGCATTTCAAAATCTTCGTGCCGCAGCGCGTTGACCAGCAGGCTTTCGTCCGGCTTGCCCGGCACGACGGCGGGGCCGCTGTCGCCGCCCTGGCGCGCCGCGTCGCGCGTATCGAGCTGCAATCCGCCCTTCAGTTTCTTCTGCCCCGCCGCTTCAGCCGAGTGGCATTGGTAGCATTCTTGCACCAGCACCGGCCGGATTTTTTTCTCAAAAAAATCGATGCCGGCGGCATCGCTCGAGGCGGCCGCATCTTCGGCTCGTAAAACGGCGTTCGGCAGAAAAGCCGCCAGCGCCATCGCTACCATCAAGCCGGTGGCTGGGGCAGAGCCTTGGCGATGCCCCGGCATGAAAAACCGTCGCAAAACCGCTGTTTTTCTCACTCGATGCATTACGTCCAACGTCTGCAAACGGCCCGTGGAACCCATCAATAATAGCGAATCTATTGTAAACCACGGTCGTCCGACAGAACCAGCCCCAGCCGTGTGCGGAAACCGTCCGCCACAGACAGACCAGTATTATGCGGTCCGCTTGAAGAAAGAGACGAGAGCGGCTGCGCTCCATGTCGTTGAGCGTCGGATGGGGCTGCATCGGAAGTGGCACGGCTGGCACACCAACCTGGCGTACCAGGACCTCACTCGCGTGCGACCGCCACGGTGTAGCTGCTCTGCTCGTACATGGCGCGGATGTCGGGAATATCCGCGCAACAGATTGCCGCGACGGCCTTGTCGGACGTGATGACCGAAAATCCCGCGCGATCGAGCAAGGAGGCGAGCTCTTCGCGCCCCCAAGCGTTTTGGTGGTTGAATTTGAAAGCCGTCTCTGTGCGCGATACCGACTCGCGAAGGTAAGCGCTGATCTGCCCCGGTGTGTGATCGAACCGGAGCTGTTCGAGTTCCCGCTCGGCGACGACGGCCGGCCCATGATACGCTTGCGGATGAGGGCTTATCCGACCGCTGAAATGATCGCCGTACTCAGCGTTCCAGAACCCGCAAAAAATCATCGAGGCGCGTCGAGCGAGCGTGTCGTCGATGCCGCGGGCGCGCCAGGTGTGGCTGACGGCGTCAAAATTCCATAGCTCGTCTCGAAAAAAAGAGGCGTCGCCGCTTCGCCAGCAGGCCAGGGCACGGTCAAAATCGGGGATTTTGATGACAAGCCGACCGTCTGGACGCAGGATGCGGCGAGCCTCCGCGAGCAGGCGATCGACCGTCGGACTATCGAGGTGTTCGATGGTATGCGAGGTATAGACGGTGTGGAGACTCGCCGCCGGCAAGGGTATTTGACAGTCTGGAGAGAAGGTGAAGCCGCTCTGGCACGCGGCGGCCTCGTCGAGATTGTACCAGCCTAGTTCCACGAAGTTCGGCCCGCCGCCCAAATTGATCGCGCGCGGCACGAACCTTTGATGCACGAGCTCGATGACCTGCTCGGCCGGCATGCTCTGAATCACGCGCGAGGGCGGCGCGAGCCGCCCAATCGCTCGCCTCAACGGCGCCAAGGTCAAATGCGGACGCGGCGTCACCTGCACTTTGCCTCCGCGGGCGGAAAAGCGCACCCCGTCTTATTCCTGGTGCGATACCACGGGCGGCGTGGATACTTAGCGTTGAGGCCGGCAAACACGGGCGTTGCATCAAACCGAAGGGCCGGCGCCAGCGTTAACTCAAGAATGATTCGCTCTCCGACTTGGGGCGCGATTCCACGATGCTGCAGGTCGCCGTTGCGAAACAGGACCCACGTGCCCGGCGGTCCCTCGACAAAGACTGTCTTCCCATCGAGCGCTCGAATCTCGGTGCTTCCAAGCGACGGCCCTGCGCCCGTAAGGTAGATCATCAGCTTCGGCGCGGCGACGGGAAAACCGTCGGCATGCCAGGCATTGGGGCCGCTTTCGCTGGCGCTGGGGCTGGTTTTCCAGCACCGCGTGTTGACCACGCGCCACGGCGAGCCAAGCGCCGCCGCCACGGGACGGCAGAGCAGCCGGATGACGCGCCTGAGAGCGGCGGCTTGATCGGCGCCAAGCTGTACATATACGTGGTCGCGGTTGAGAATCCGCTCGTAGTCTCCGAGGCCGGCGTTGAACTCGTAGCCTTCGTCATGGTCGGCGGTTCGAATTAGCCGAGGCGGAGCCCGATCGATCGCCTCTCGCAGCGATTGAAGGGCATCGGAGGACAAACCGCCGATTTTTACGCCGGACCGCTGAAAGTCATCATCGGTCCTTGCGAATAAAAGCCTGCTCACGCGACGCACCCAGCGCGGATAGACGTCCCAAGCGTAACCATAGGGCGGGCGCTGGTCAGGCGGCGCCAGGGCTTGGCGGACAGCGTGCGCAAAACCAGTGAGGCTTTGATAGGCAAAGGTTTTCAGCATTGGTCACCAAACAGCGAAGGGCAGCGATTGCGGCGGAATAATAACCCCGTGGCCCGATCGATTGAAGATCAGTTCACGATGGCGACCGTGCTTTAATACCGCAACGACAGTGACGCCCTCGCCGGGGCATCGCCAAGGCTCTGCCCCAGCCACCGGGTTTTTAGGTCACGCGGCCATGTTGACGAGCGCGCGAGAGAGACGACCTTGCTCCATGTCGTCAAGCGCGGTGTTGATCTCGTCGAGCCGATATTCGCGCGTGATCAATTCGGCCAAGGGCAGTCGGCCTTCAAGATACCACTGCGCGTAGCGTGGAATGTCGTCGTCGGGACGGGATTCGCCACCCCACGTGCCCACGATCCGCTTGCCGCGGATCAGGTCGAAGGGATCGATCGAGATCTGCTCACCATGAGGCAGGTTGCCGGCCAACACGCACAGTCCGCCTGAAGCGCGGACGCAACGGAAGGCGGCTTCCATCGTCTCGCGACGGCCGACCGCCTCGATGGCGTAATCGACGCCTCGCCCGTCGGTCAGTTCAAAAATGGCCGCCACCGCGTCACATTCTCGGGCGTTTACCGCGTGCGTGGCTCCCAGGCGGCGCGCCTCGGCCAGTTTTTGCTCGACCACGTCGACGGCAATCAGCGGCCGTGCTTCCCGCAACCGCGCCGCCAGCAGAGCGCTCAGGCCGATGCCGCCCAGGCCAAAGATCGCCAGCGACGCGCCGCTGGGCATGGCTGCGGTGTTGAGCACCACGCCGGCGCCGGTAGGCAATGCGCAACCCAAGAGCGCCGCCTCACGCAACGGCATCTCGGGCGGCAGGGGCACGACACGGTTCTCGCAAGTAATCGTGTGGCGCATGAAGGTGCTCAGCGCGCCGGAGTTGATCGTCGTTGAGCGATCACGGTACTGCGTCGCGGGCACATCGGCTCCCTGGCCTTTGATCCAGGTGAGCACCACGCGATCGCCCGGCCGCACCTTGCTGACTTGCGGCCCGACGGCTTGCACCACGCCCGATCCTTCGTGGCCCAGCGTGTGCGGCAAAAAGCGATCCGGGCCGCGCCGCCCGCGCACCTCGTGCAGTTGGCTATGGCAGACGCCGCTGTAGGCCACCTCGATCAGCAGTTGACCGGGCTTCAAGTCGGGCAGTTCGAGCGTCACCTGCCGCAGCGGCTGATTCAGCTCAAACAAAACAGCGGCTTCGGTCCGCACCGCTCACTCCGGAATGAACCAATAGTAGTCGCCGGTGTAGCCCACTTCGGCGAACAATCGCTTCCAGTCGTCGACGTGCATGTAGGTGAGCGCCGTCAGAATCCACTTCATGAGCCGCTCGCGCTGGGCCTCGTTGCGCCAGGCATCGACGGTGATAAATGCCCGGCCGCGGCCGACGCGCTCGATCTCTCGCAGCGCCTCTTTGCACTCTGCCAGCGGCAGATTGTGAATCGTGTTGATCGAGATCACCAGGTCGAACGAGCGATCTTCGAAGGGCAGCCTGGTGGCGCAGCCGACCCGCAAAAGCGGCTTGACGCTTTCCAGGGCGTGTTCGTAGGCATACTGCGAGATATCGATGCCCGCCAGCTTGGCGCGGGGCATCAGCTCCTGAAAATCGTGCAGCATAAAACCCTTGCCGCTGCCGATGTCGAGAATCGCGGCGTCGTCGGCAAGCTGGTAATGTTCGCGAAAGCGGCGGACGGTCTCTTGCCAGAACCGAGGATGATAGTGATAGCCGCCATAGCCAAACAGGCGGTCGCCATCAAAGAATTCCTGGCCGAATTGCCGGGCGACGCGGCGGTGGTCGTCGGTCACCAGCGCGGCCCGCTCGTCGATCGGTCGCTTCGAGCGCGGATAGCGGTCCATCAGGTCGATCTCGCGGCCGACGGGCGATTTCGAAATTCGGGGAGAATGTTGTGCAACCGTCATGACTTGGCTTCCAGTGGCGTTTTGATGGGCGATCGCACAAAGTGCGGGGCAGGCACGGCCGAAGCAGCCGACGACTCGAGCGGCTTGACGAGCATGTTTTCCAGAAACTCGCCCCGTGGCAGCAATGGCTCGGCGTCTTCGTTCGGCCGGCCGAATTTGACTTGCGGCGTGACGCGATGCGCGGGGCGGACTTCCACGTGGCAGAACATTGGACCCTCGGCATTCATCGCCTCGGCAATGCCCCTCGAGAGATCGGCGTTGCGATCGATCTTCACCGTCGGCAGGCCATAGGCCCGGGCCACGGCCAGATAGTCGGGATCGGCCAGTCCGCCCGCCACGCTCGACGCATGATAACGCGAACCCAGCCACTGGTCTTGCGTCTGCTGGATCATGCTGTAGCCGTGGTTGTTGAGCAGGAAGATTTTGATCGGCAGGTCGTGCCGCACGATCGTGGCCAGCTCTTGAATGTTCATCTGCAAGCTGCCGTCGCCGGTCAGGCAGACGACCGGCTGCCTATCGCGCGCCAAACTGGCGCCGATACTGGCCGGCAAGGCCCAACCCATGGCCGTGTTGTTCCAATCGTGAAACATCCGCTGGCCGCGCTTGAACTCGAAGGCTTGCATCGTCCAGGCCAGCGTGCAGCCGGTATCGAGCACGATCGTCTCCGCTTCGCGGCAGGCCCGCGAAAGCGTTTTGACGAAGACGTAAGGATTCACATCGTCTTCGCCGTAGTACTCCGCCGGACAGATGGGGTATCGCTGCCGCCAGGCATCGATCTGCCGCAGCCAACGGTCGAGGGATGGCCGCGGGCCGGCATGCGCTTCAAGCGCCTGCAAAAACTCTCGCGCGTCGGCGGCAATCGGCAGGTCGATGCGCAGACCGTACCGCGCGAATTTGTTCAGCTCGTGGGCATCGACATCGACCACGATCTTGCGGGCCTCGCGGGCGAACGTGGCGGGCGGGCTGCCCGTGGCCTTGGTGTCGAGCCGCGAACCGATCGAAAGAATCAGATCGGCGTTTTGCACCGCGAAGTTGGCATGCCGAGTACCGTGCGTGCCGAACGTGCCGATCCGCAACGGATGATCGGCCTCGAATAAATCGGCCATCGCCCAGGTCGGCGCGACGGGCACACCCAGCCGCTCAAGGACAGTGCGGGCCAGCTCGCCGGCGCCGGCCAGTCGCACACCCCAACCAAGAATAACCACGGGTCTCTTCGCCGCGCCGAGCCACTCGACGCACTGCGCTGCCAGGCGGCTCAGCTCGGCGCTCGGCGAGCTTGCGGCGGGCGGCGCGTAGCTCGCAAGCGAATCGGGGTCGATGTTGGCCCGCTGCACATCGTCGGGGATGTCGATCAGCACCGGACCCGGCCGGCCTTCACGCGCCAGATAACACGCCTTCTCCAACTCATAGCGGATGCGCTCGGGCCGATCGACGCGGCAAGCATATTTGGTGACCGGCCGAAAGACGTCGACCGTGTCGGTCTCTTGAAAGCCGATCTGCCGCACGCCGGTGTCGGCTTTGGCGCGGAACGTCGAGACCTGACCGGTGATGAACAGCACCGGCACTGAATCGTAGTAGGCGCAGCACACGCCCGTCAGCAGGTTGGTCGCCCCCGGCCCGCTGGTGGCGATGGCCGCCCCCAGGTTTCCGCTGACGCGCGCGTAAGCGTCGGCCGCCATGGCGCCGGCCTGCTCGTGCATCGGGCAAACGAAGCTCAGGCCCGGCGTATCGGCCACCGCGTGAATCAGGTGCAACGACGCCCCGCCGGAGACGGCAAAGACATGCCGCACGCCTTGCCGGGCGACGAACGCCGCCACATAGTCGGATAGTTTCATGCGCACACCCGCAGATGGTTTCCCGCGCGCCGCAGCTTGTACATCTCGCGGTCGGCCCGCAGCAGATCTTCCAGGCGCGGGTTGCCCCAGGCGTCGAAGGCCGTGCTGAAATTGCGTCCGCTCACGACGTCGGCCGGCGCGGTCACGAGCCAGTTGCAGCAAGCGACGACGCGCTCCATCGGCACGCATTCATCTCCCGCGAGTTTTTCCACCGTCCGGTGGTAATTCACGCCGGCGCGCTGACCGGCCGCGAGCGTGGAATCATGGATTTTTGTTTTCACCCAGCCAGGGCCGACAATCGCAAACCGGCAGTCGGGCACTTCGGCGTCGAGCAGCTCGACCGCCTTGATCAATGCGATCTTGGCCAGCGTGTAGGCCGAATAGTTCAGGGTGGCGTTGTTCGTGCCTCCACCGGCAAACAGCAGCACCAGCGGCGACAGCGGCGCTGAGCGGCGGCGGCACGGCAGCAAGGCGTGCAGCACCCGCAGTTGGGCCGTGAAGTTAACCTGGTACGACGCGGCCCACTCGGCGAAGTCGCACTCCAAAAAAGGGCCGATCGGGTCTTGCACGCCCGGCGCGATCACCAGCACGTGCCACTCGCTGGCGTGTCGTGTCAACGCATCGCAGGCGGCCGTCGTCGCGGCGTCGTTAGCAAGATCGCAGTGCAGCAACCGAGCGCCGGCCCGCTCCAGGCCATCGACCGCCGCGCTGCGCGTGCGAAACGTGCCGTGGACTTCACACCCTGACGCCAGCCAGTCGCGGGCCAGCGCATCGCCGATGTCGCTGGACGCGGAGATAATAATTCGGCGCGGCAGATCGGGCATGGAGGGCATGGGGCTATACTTCACGCGGGCGTGAACGCGGCAATGTGGGACAGCCGCCCTCGGCTGTCTCACGGTCGCCTTTGGCGACCACCTCACAGCCGAGGGCGGCTGTGCCACACCGGCAGAGGCAACGACGTTGCGACAACATATTCAGGCCGCCCTTCTCAGCGCCGGTGCCGCTGGCTCGCCCCAGGGCATCTCGTGGCGGCAGGTGACGAACAGCGAACCGTCGCGGTAGCTGGTCGGCATCTCCGACAAGTGTTCCACCAGCGCCCATCCCTGCTTCTGGGCAAACATCCGCACGCCGCAGGCCCGGAAGTGGTCGAACACCGCGCGAGCATTGGCCGGGCTGCCGATTTCAACCACGCCGTCGACCTCCAGCCAGTCGTCGGGCTCGGTGGCCAACAGGATTTCTGCTTCGTGCCCTTCGACGTCCATTTTCACCAGGTCGGCCCAGGCCAGCAGCGGACCGATCGCCTCGACGCGCACCGGAAACCGTTCCAGTTCGCCGTAGGGCGACGCTTTCGAGCCGGCCAGATGGCTGCCCGTCGTGTTGCCCAGTACGCGGACGAATTCGAGCGTGCCGGAGCGGCGCGACACCGCGGCGTTCAGCGGCGTGACGTGCGAGCATTCATTGAGCGCCAAATTTCGTTCGAGCAGTGCGAAGTGGGTCGGGTCGGGCTCGAAGGCCCGCACCGCGAAACCGCAACGGCTCAGCACAACCGAGTGCAGTCCGATATTGGCGCCGATGTCGAGCACTCGGCGATAGCGTCGGCGGTTGCGCCAATAAAAACAGAACAGAATCAGCTCGTCGAGATCAAACAAGCTGAGTGAATCGACCGCCCCCATGCTGACGTAAGGGAAGTTCAATTCGCCGAACGGACCGAACGGGCCGGCCGCGTCGGATTGAAACAGGCCTTCGATCTCGCGGCGAGCCACTTGCTTTAGCAGAGCGTAGACCTGCGACGACGGCGCGTGCTCATGGCAGATCGTCGGCAAGGCCGCCAGCAGGCCGTCGAGGATCGGGCTGCGTTGCATGGTTGACCATCCTTGGTCGTAGAGTGCGGGATTTCGCGGCGTATCGGAACCCAGATGCCAGTTTGTGTCAAGTTCAGTTGGAATCGCTCTCTTGGCATGTGGACCAGCCGCCCCCGGCTGGTTCCGCGACGCCGACTGGCGTCGGCGGCGCACAGCCGAGGGCGGCTGTGCCACATGACGTGGGAGCTTACGCCGCGTGGCGATACTCCAAGGGCTGGGTGCTGATTTCTTTCCACTGGCCTTCGACCCAGGCGACGACCTGGCGCAAGCCTTCGTCCAACTCAATTTCGGGCCGCCAGCCAAGCTCTTGCCGGGCGCGGGAAGAATCGATCACGTAGGCCGCGTCTTGCCCGAGCCGCTCGCCGACGGCGACGGTCGAGCGGTCAACATCGCGGCCCATCCGCTCACAAATGCGCCGCACCACGTCGCGCACGGCATAACCGCGGTCGGGCGAAAGATGATACATCCGGCCCGGTTCGCCCCGCTCCATCGCCAGCAACTCGCCCCGCGAGACATCGCGAATGTGAATATACGACTTTACGGCCGTGCCGCCGCCGTGCAGCGAGATCTTTTGGTTGGTCAGCAGGTAGATCGCCGACCGCGGGATGATTTTCCAGAGCTGCTGGTGAGCGCCATAGACATTCGTCGCCCGAATGGTCACCAGCGGGAAATTAAAGTTCTTGACGAGCGTGTTCAGGAAAAAATCGGCGGCGGCCTTCGAGGCGGCGTATGGCGTGCTCGGGTTCATCGGCGTCTCTTCAGTTACCTGGCCGACGCAGGCGCCATAGACCTCGGGCGAGGAGATATGGACATACCTCTTCAGGTACGGGCGATCCTTGAGCGGATTGAGCAACCGGGCCAAGGCGACGACGTTGGTCTGAAACCAGTGCTCGGGGTTTTGCCAGCTTGGCGCTACTTCGCTTTGCGCCGCGAAGTTGACGATTGCCTCCGGCTCGAAGCGATCGAGCACCGCCAGAATTTCGTCGGTGTGATGGTTCAGATCGAGTTGATGAAACGCGAAGCGGCCGTCAATGCGGCGCAGGTACGGCAGATAGAGCGGCCCTTTTTCCGGCGACCGGCTGATGCCGATCACGCGCCGGTCGGGGTCATCGAGCAGCAGGTCGATCAGATCGCTGCCCGAAAAGGAGTTGCTACCGATGACGGCGACACGGTGAAGAGTAGGCATGGTGAATCGAGTGGTCCTTTTGCTGGTGAATCAATGTTGACGGTCTGTAGGGAACGGACTCCGTGCCGTTCCGCGAACTGCGGATACGCGTAATTCCGCCCCTCGTGGTGCTTTCCGTATTGGTTCGACCCCGCGCCGCCCCGCACGGAACGGCACGGAGTCCGTTCCCTACAGACGTCAGTAGCCAAAACCTGGCAAACTACGGCGTTGTCTAAAACGGACCCGTAAAACTTGCGTCCGGCACATCGCAAAAACTACTCGCCGCGACGGCGGGTCGCCATGTGCGCCCCTGCACCATCTGGCAGGCCGCGGCGACAATGTCGGCGGCCGTCGGATAAAAATGCGCGGCCAAGGCGGGGCTTGTCGGCGTGGGGCATTCGGGCAAAGCAATCCGCCGCGGCGGGCATTTGAGCGAGCCGCCGACTTCCTCGGCCACTCGCGCCACCACTTCGGCCGCGAAGCCCGCGTGCCGCCAGCTTGTGTCGGCCACGATCAATCGCCCCGTCCGACGGACCGAATCGATAATAGTCTCTTCATCGAACGGCCGTAGCGTGCGTGGATCGATCACTTCGGCCTCGATGCCCTCGGCCGCCAACGTCTCAGCGGCGCGGTGCGCTTCGAGCGCCATGTGCGAAATGGCCACGATCGTCACATCACTGCCCGGCCGCAATACTCGCGCCTGGCCTAGCGGCACGCGATACATGCCTTCGGGCACCGGTCCGCTGATGTTGTGCAGCCAGCGGTGCTCGATGAAGATCACCGGGTTGTCGTCTTCGATCGCTGAGATCAGCAGTCCCTTGGCGTCTTGGGGCGTGCTGGGCACGACTACTTTCAGCCCTGGTATGTGGGCGAACCATGAGTGGAGACTTTGCGAGTGCTGCGGCCCTTGGCCCCAGCCGCGGCCCACGAGCAGCCGAATCACCAGCGGCGCCGCCGTGCGTCCGCCGAACATGTAATGCCATTTGGCGGCCTGGTTGACGATTTGCTCCATCGCCAGCAGGGCGAAGTCGATCCGCTGATGAACCATGATCGGCCGCATGCCCGCCAGCGCCGAGCCGAGCACCACGCCGGTCATGCCGTTTTCGGCGCACGGCATGTCCATCACGCGCCGGCTGCCGTATTTGCGATCCAGGCCGGCGGTGGTGCCGAACACGCCCTTGGGGTCGGTCGCGCCCAGGCCAATGATATAGACCGATTCGTCGCGGGCCATGCACAGATCGGTGGCTTCGTGGATCGCCTGGTAGTATTTGAGTTCGCGCATGAAGGTCGAGAATGTGTCGGAACCGTTAAACCGTTCGTAGGATGGCCTTCCAGGCCGTCTCGCAGAATGGCTGACGGCCTGGAAGGCCATCCTACGAAGACTTCTCCGGAGTACGAATCTTTTCACGCCGCCCGTGCATGTGAGAGAACCTCGCTGTCATTCTCCGCATAGACGCTTGGCAGCATCGACTCGGGCTGGGGAAACGGACTCTGTTTTGCAAACTGCACGGCGGCGGCAAACTCGGCCCGGATTTCGTCGCTCCAAGCATCAATCTCCGTTTGCGTGAACGAGCCGTCATCGAGGCCGCGCCGGCCCAGCCGGATCAACGGGCACAGTGCCCGCCAGCGCTGAAATTCTTCTTCGGTGCGATACCCCAAATTGTTGTCGTAGTTCGGTCCGCAGTGTTCGCGCCAGCGATAGGTCTTCAATTCGAGCAGTGCCGGGCCGCGCCCCGCGCGAACGTGCCGCAAGGCGTCGTAGGCGAGCGAATGCACCGCCAACGCATCGTTGCCGTCGCCTTGCCGGCTAATAACGCCGTGCCCCTCGGCGAGCCGATAGACTTCTCTTCCAGCGGGTTGGCGCACGGCGAGCGGCGAATAGACCGAGTACAGATTGTTCTCGCAGACAAACAGCACCGGCAGTTGCTTGAGCGCCGCGAAGTTGAGCGCCTCGTGGAAGGCGCCTTCCTCGGTCGCCCCTTCACCAAAGAACGCCACGACGACGCACTCGCCAATCGAAGCTGGCGGGGCATCGTTCCACTTATTCCCGGCCAGCGGGATTTGACATGGCGCGGGTGCCACGGCATCCGCCGCGGCGCAAGAAGCATTGTATTGCAAATCGGCTTTTTCGCCGTGGCGGACGCCGTGCCTTGGCTCTAATACCTCTCGACCTGCGAACGTGCGCAATGCGCGGCCAAAGGCCACACCCACCGCAATCGGAATCGTGCTGCCGACAATCGGCGCCGATCCCAAAAACCCCGCGCTCAAGTCGATCAAGTGCATCGAGCCGCCCATGCCACTGGCGCAGCCGGTGCTTTTGCCGTGCATCTCGGCCAGCATCGCTCGCAAATCGCCGCCCTTGGCCAGGTAGTGGCCGTGCGCCCGATGCGTGCTGAGCACCAGGTCTTCGTGGCCGAGCACGTGGCAGACGCCCGCCGCAACGGCCTCCTGGCCGATGCACAAATGCACTGGGCAGCGCATCTGCTGCTCGGCATAGAGGGCCGCGATGCCTTCTTCGACCAGTCGGATGCGCAGCATCGTCCGATAAAGCTGCCGAGTCAGGTCTCTCCGCACGTTGCCTCCCTCATTTTGCATTTTGACTTTTACATTTTGCATTTTGACTTTCCTTCGGCACCGCCGGGGAGCGGTAAAGTCAAAACGCAAAACGAAAAAGTCAAAACCGGGTGTCTGCCGGTTCTGGGCGGCGGACTGTACCCCGCGCCGCGCCGGCGTGTCAATCTCAGTGGCTTATCGCTACAATATGCCGCTCCTTTG
>DATFDL010000726.1:0-4239 GCA_035252155.1 Pirellulales bacterium
CCCTGGTCGGTCCGTCCGACGCAATTCAGTCAGCCGGCGACACCTGGCGGCTCGACACAGTTCGGCGGAGCACCGGACGCCGGACCTTACGGCCCTGCCGCGCCGTCGCGGCCGGCGTCGCCATTTGCAAACCCGCGTCCCTTTCAACCCTCGGGCGGTCTTCAGCCCGGGTTTGGAGGGCCGGGCGCGTTCGGATCGCCGGGAACTGGTCTGGGCGGCCCGCAGCCGGGCGGACTTGCTCCCGGCGGCTTGGCGCCTGGAGGGTTGGCGCCCGGCGGATTTGGGCCGGGTCGAAATCCCAACGGCATGAACCCGAACTTCGGCGCGGCCTCGGGCTTGGGCGGAGGCCAGCCCGGCCAGCCGCCGCCGCTGGGCGGTTACGACAGCGAGGATGATCTCTTGCCGCGCGAATCGCCTTTCACCGGAGGCGTCGAGCCGCTGCCGGTGCCGATCACCGTCGAAACCAAAGAGACCCAGACCGGCCGCTTGATGTTCGGCGTGGGCGTCAACTCCAACGCCGGCCTGATCGGCAATGTGGTCATCGACGAACAGAACTTCAATTGGCAGCGCTGGCCGCGCAGTTGGGAAGACATTCGCAGCGGGCAAGCGTTTCGCGGCGGCGGCCAACAGTTTCGCATCGAGGCCATGCCCGGCACGCAACTGTCGCGATATGGCTTCACCTTCCGCAACCCGTATCTGTGGGACACGCGGATCAACTTCGGCCTCGACGCCTATTACTTCAACCGCTATTTCCAGAACTGGACCGAGCAGCGCACCGGCGGCCGCATGAGCTTGGGCTACCAGTTGACGCCCGACCTCTCGACCATGGTGGCCTTCCGGGCGGAAAACATCCGAATCTTCAACCCCACGGTGCCCACGCCGCCCGAACTCTCCGACGTGCTGGGCAGCAACTCGCTGTTTTCAGGATCGTGGACCACGATTCACGACACCCGCGACAGCGCCTTTCTGCCCACGCAGGGGCACCGCGTCTCGATCGAGCTGGAGCAGGCGTTCGGCTCGTTCAGCTTTCCGCGGGCGGTGGTCGGTTGGCGGCAGCACTTTTTGGTGTATGAGCGGCCCGACGGCAGCGGCCGGCAGGTGCTCACGCTGATCAACGATACGGGCTTCACCGGCTCGCACACGCCGATCTTCGAGAATTTCTTTGCCGGCGGTTACAACACACTCCGCGGCTTTTACTTCCGCGGAGCGTCGCCGCTCGACATGGGCGTGCAAGTGGGTGGTAAATTCGAGTTCTTGAACACGGCCGAATACATGTTTCCGATCACGGCCGACGATAGCCTGCGGGGAGTGGTCTTCACCGATTTCGGCACGGTCGAGCCGACCACCGAGATCAAGTGGCAAGACTTTCGCGTGGCGCCCGGCTTTGGTTTGCGCGTGACGATTCCGGCGATGGGACCCGCGCCGATCGCGCTCGACTTTGCCTTCCCGGTGCACAAAGCGCCCGGCGACCACTTGCAGTTTTTCAACTTCTTCGTCGGCGTAACGCGGTAACAGTTCAGGCGCGAGCCGCCCTTCGCGGCCGCGGAGGAAACCGTTGAGGTTGAAACCGCCTGCGCACATCGAACTGCTCTAACTGCCTCAGCCGCTCGCGGTATTTCCTGTTCGTCGGCGCCAGTTCGACGGCTTTCTTCATGTCGCGCACGGCGTCGTCGTACTGCCCGTTCCGCTCGCGCAGCTCCGACCGTCGCACGTACCCCCAGGCGGGGGCCGACGGCTGGGCCAGCGCCCCGTCATAGTCGATCAGCGCCTGGTCGTTCATCTGCAGCGATGCATAGCACACCGCCCGCCGAAGTACCGGCAACGGCTCATTCGCCTGGTGGCGGATCAGTACGGTGAACACATACGCGGCCTCTAAGTACTTGCCCTCCTGCAACAAACACATCGCGTGATCGTTAATCTCGTTGAGCAGCTCTGCGAACTGATTATTGGATGGGTCTTCGTTATTTCTCGCTCCGTTTGCCACCCTGTCAATCGCGCAGCCCAGATCGGCAACCACTTGCGGCCATTCGTCTAACTTTTCATGCAGCACGGCGCGCGAGACGAACGGCCGGTAGCTTGTCGGTAGCCGTCGGATTTCTTCGTTCACGTCAGCAAGCGCCAGTTCGTATTGGCCGAGTTGATAGTTCGCATTGACACGCTGATACAGAGCGTCGACGAAGTCCGGATTAAGGCGTAGAACTTCGTTGAGATCGTCGACCGCCGCGACATAATCGCCGCCCTGGAGCCGCTGGCACGCGCGATCGAAACGCTCTTGCCACGTCGGTTGGGGCGGAATTTGTGGGACCGGCACGGGCGGCGCTTGCGGCGGCGCTTGAGGCGGCGCCGGTTGCGGCGGCGGCGCTTTAGGCGGCGGCTGTGGAGGAACTTGGGCAGCGGGGTCCACTTGAGCCGGCGGCTCGTGAGCGGCGGCTTCGTCCGGGCCACGCTCGACAATTGCCACGGCATCGGGCTGGCGGCCTCGACTCTGCGGCGCTCTCTGGCCTATGACAATGACCAGCGTAGCCAGGCTCGCGGCCGCGCACACCGCGGTGAAGCCGAGCGCCACCGTGCGGCTGCGCCGCTCCTCCGCTTGCGCGCTAAGCCGCGGCGCCGCTCGTTCGCGGATTTCGATGGCGGGCGGTTCTGCCGCGGGCCGCGCCGGCCGTGGCTCGCGGTCGATATTCTCCCAGTCGATGTGCGGAAACTGCCGCCGCAAAAACTCGTTCGCCTCGGCCGGCCGCCAAAGAATGCGGTCTTCCGGCCGAACGTTCACCACTCCTCGGCATTTCGGGCAAACCACCACGTCGGCCGGGTGGTTGCGCGGCACGCCGATTTTGCCCGCGTGCCCGCAGCCGGGGCAAAAAACCCAAAAATGCGTATCGTCGCGTTCGTCGCTGCCCGCGCTGAGGTCTGCCATCGCTCACAGCTCCCAACGCCCCAAGGTCGCCCCTCGTTCATCGGATTGTACTTTTTCATTTTGCATTTTGACTTCGGCTCAACGGCGCTACGTCTATAGGGAACGGACTCCGTGCCGTTCCGTGAACTGCGCCGTCGGCATCGCGTCGCCGAATGGGGCAAACTCAAAATGCAAAATGTAAAAGTAAAAATGCAAAACGGTTTTGTATTCCTCTCCCTCCGGGAGAGGCTAGGTGAGGGTTCTTCGTGTTCCTCTCCCTCCGGGAGAGGCTAGGTGAGGGTTCTTGGTATTCCTCTCCCCCCGGGAGAGGCTAGGTGAGGGTTCTCCCTCCTTTCTTAAGCGGCGTTCAGCGACCAAACCGAACGGGCGGCTATCCGGGAATCATTTTAGAGCCGAGTTTGGACAGTGCGTGCCCAGCTTTCCAATTTTTAACGAAGAAGCTCGCAGACCAAGTTGCTCGTTCGGTGGTGACCAATCGCGGGCGCTTACCAAGTTTTCCGATGCGCGCTTCGATGCAACCCTGTGGCTGTAAGGAACTTGACGGCGGTTTTTTTGCTATTTTTCTAACGGGGGGGTAAGAACCATTTTGGGGGGTCTACCGCTGCTCAGCCCAGCTCGTCGTTACGCGCAGCCAGGCGACAAGGCACCGGCATCCGCGCCAGGAATCGCAGAGAACGACGCGAAAGAACGGAACACTAATCAGCGCTGATGAGCGCTAATTAGTGTTCTCTCATCCCGTCTTTCTTACCTTCGTTTTCTTCTGTTCAAAACTCGTTCTATGCACGGATGCGGCTCGGTCGGCGTTCCAAGCCGGTGATGGCACTCCGCTCCCTGTAGTATACATAAGTATACTTTCCTGTCAAGCGTCTGGTCGCGCTATTCGCACGCTCCCTGATCCCCGAATCCCGAATCCCGAATCCTGCTGCGCGCGTTCGGTCGCGTGCTCGTTTCCGCTCAATCATGTGGCGGGGCGAAAACCCAACCTTCTTCAAGGAGACCCAGTCATGTTGCGACGCATCGGTCTGACCCTGGCGCTGGTGACGGGCATGTTCTGCCTGGCGAGCGACGCCCAGGCGCAGCAATTTGTCAGCGGCCACTACCGCCACAACCACTATGGCGGCTACAGCTACGTGCGGCCCTATGTTCGCAGCCAGCCCGACCGCAGCTTCTACAACAACTGGAGCAGCTACCCGAATATCAACCCCTACACCGGCGCCATCGGCACGCACCACCGGCCGAGCTTCGGCTACGGCAGCTCTTACTCGACACCGAGCTACTCCACCTGGAACTTTTGGGGCTGGTAGCTCCGTAGGTCAGGCTTT
>DATFDL010000727.1:0-5929 GCA_035252155.1 Pirellulales bacterium
CGTGGTTCACCTGTCCGCAGGCGGGAGATATTAACGCCGGCGCCGCGGTGCGCACCACCGACGGCGCCCGTTGCGAGATCGAGGCCCGCGACGGCACGCAGATCCGCCTCGACTCAGGCACAATCATCGAACTACCCACGCCGCAGTGCATCAAGCTGGCCCAGGGCGAGCTGTATTCCACCGTACCGGGCGGAGGCGCGGTTTTGAAAATCGAAACTCCCGGCGCCGTCGTCGAAGCCTCGCAGGGCAAGTTCGACGTGGCCTGCTCGCCTGGCGAAGCGTCACTGACGGTCCTCGAAGGCTCAGCGAACTTGGAGTGCAAGAGCGGCCTCCGGCAGGTCGCCGCTGGAGAGCGCGTGCGACTGACTGACGGGCGCATCGATGAGACCACCCCCGTCGCCGATCCCTTGCAAGCGACCGCCTGGATCAACGAGCTGCTCGTGCTCAAAGGCCCCGACAACCCCGAATTGGCCGAGCGGCTCAACGACATACTCGCTCAGGTCGGCCAGGCCAAGCTCAGCTACCTCTACGAGGACGAAATTCGCCGGTTGGGCAGCCGGGCGGCTTTGCCTCTATTGCGTTTCATCGAATCGCCGCGATCGCAAGCCAGCGCCGGCGCTCGTCGATCGGCGGCCCGCCTGGCCGCCGACCTGGCCGATTCGTCAGTGATCGGAGATTTGATCGCGCTCTTGGCCGACGCCGATCCGAGGGTGCGCGTTCACATGGCTCGGGCCTTGGAGCGGTTGACGGGCCTCGATCAAGGCTGCCCCGCCGGCGCCTGGCAAGATGATCCAGCCAACTGCCAACCCGCCTTGGAATCGTGGCGCGCCTGGTGGCAAGCGCGACGAGCCGCGTATCCCAAGGCCGGTTAACTCCTGCGCTCGCTTGCGTTTTGCAGTTTGACTTTCCTCTTTGCGGATCGATCCTGCTTAAAGGAAAGTCAAAATGCAAAATGCAAAATGCAAAACCGGAAAACGGTGTTCCCATCAAACGGCGTAGGGTGGGACGAGCGCCGCGAGTCCCACCATTGGCCACGATCGAACCCTTCCGCGCCGCGCTTGCTGGAAACTGTGGGACTTGCTTCGCTCGGCCCACTCTACGATTTATGGAAGTGCTGCGATCTCGATCGTCGATACTTGGTGAGTTTGCCTACCGCCAGTCCCGCCACCGCTCCTACCGCGGCAAGCGCCATGTCTTTTTGCGCATCCCAAAGGTCGCCTTGCTGGCCGTTGTAGTGTTCGGCCCAGTCGGGGGCGAGCGTGACGGCCACCAGCCACTCGGCGATCTCATAGACGGCGCTCGTCGCCACAATGAATTGCAGCGCCAACCAATCAGCCCCTCGCCCGGTCGGTTTTAATTGTCGGCTCAAGACTTCACGCGCCGGAGAGACCAGCAGCAATCCGTAAGCGAAATGGACCAGACGGTCATAATGATTTCGCGTGAAACCAAACCAGCTCGAAATACTTTGTCCCACGAGCCAATACGACCAGTCGTCGTATGGTACGTAGGAGTACATGTACCGTGCGCCGATCACGTGTAACGTCATGAACAGCAGCACCAGACTTTCGCTCTGACGGCTCAGCCATCGCCGCCGGCGCCCGGCGATCAGGCCCGCTACTACAAGCACTGTCGGCACGTGCTGCAGGACCAATTCGTCGGGATACGGCGCGGCAATGCAACTGAGTGCCCACAGCAGTACAAACAACAACAGTAGCATTGGCTGGGGAGTTCTGGATCGGATTCAAGCCAAAAGCGGCGCGAGCCAGTACCGGTGGCCTCTTCTCTGGTATCATAGCTAAACAGCCGGCTTGTGTTCGACATCCGTGCTTCGCAAAGCGATAGAATATTCGCATTCGATGTCTCCGTTCTCTGCATCCGACAAACCGCCCCGTAGCTCGTGCACGCCGGCCATGACTTCCGACTCATCGACCGTTGCCGTCGTCCTCACACCGCCCGGCCGCGGGGCGGTGGCCACGGTGCTCGTGGCCGGCGCGGCGGCATCTGAACTCGTCGGCCGATTTTTTCAGCCGGCCAACGGCCGATCGCTGACCGATTTTCCGCCGGGCCGAATCGTCTTCGGACGGTGGGGACAAGCGCCGGGCGAAGAGTTGGTCGTCTGCCGCCGGGCGGAGAACGAAATCGAGATTCACTGCCACGGCGGGCAGGCCGCGGTGCAGGCCATTGTCGATGCTTTGGCGTCCGCCGGTTGCCAGCCCGAACGCTGGACCGATTGGCATCGGAGGCAAGCCGCCAGCCCCATTCAGGCCGATGCGTTGGAAGATCTTGCCCGTGCTACCACCCTGCGGACAGCGGCCGTCTTGCTCGATCAATACCACGGCGCGCTCGATGGCGAAATCAACGAAATCGTCAAATTACTTTCACGAGGCGTAGGGTGGGACGAGCTTGCGAGTCCCACCGTCACCGTTGAGCCATCGCTGCGCGATGGCGGTGGGACTCGCAAGCTCGTCCCACCCTACATCCTGTTGACTGCTCGCGAACGGATTGAGCTGCTTCTCCGTCGCACCTCGCTCGGCCGGCATCTGGTCAAGCCGTTTCAGGCCGTGCTAGCCGGCAGGCCCAACGTCGGCAAAAGCAGTCTGATCAATACGCTCGTCGGTTATCAGCGGTCGATTGTCCACGACCTGCCCGGCACCACCCGCGACGTGGTGACGGCGGGCACGGCCTTTGACGGCTGGCCGGTGGAGCTGGCCGATACGGCGGGCCTGCGTAACAGCGACGATCCACTGGAAGCGGCCGGCATCGGCCTGGCCGAGCAGCGGCTGGCGGCGGCCGACCTGAGAATTCTGGTATTCGACGCCAGCCGCCCGTGGACGGACGCAGACCAGGGGCTGGCCGAGCGCTGGCCCGAGGCGATTGTGGTCCACAGCAAATTCGATTTGGCCCGCGCGAGCGATCGCCCGGCGGGCGTTGCCACCAGCGCGGTCACGGGCCAAGGCATCGATGAGTTGGCGCGGCTCATCGCGAGCCGCCTGGCGCCCGGCCCACCGCCGGCGGGCTCGGCCGTGCCGTTTCGGGCCTGGCAGGTCGAAGCGTTGAGCCAAGCGGCCGACGCTTGCCGACGGGGTGACCCCGAGGCGGTAATCGCATCGCTGGCTGTGTTTCGAGCGAGGATGGAAGTTCAACCGTAGGGACGCCCTACGCGGCGTTCCATGCGCGACGAACAACGTCTGATCGGTTTTGACATTCAAGACCGGTAATGGCGGGAACTGGCATGTGGCACAGCCGCCCTCGGCTGTGCATCGCCGACGCAGTCGGCGTCGCGGAACCAGCCGAGGGCGGCTGGTCCACATCCCGATTTTGAATGTCAAAACCGATTAGACGCTCCTTACCTGTCACGCGAACCTTCTTGGCCGTGGCGGCGTAGGATGCGTGCGAACGGAATAAATTCCGTTCTACGTTCGGAACGCTGCGCCATCGGGGCGATCGCGCCAGGCGCTACGGCCGTCGCCACGCGACCTGTCCGGCCGGGGCAGGTTGCGGTATGCGCCGGCGGCACCGGCCGTGACGCCCGAGCGTTGGTCTTTTTTTGCCAGCCTTTTGACGACGGCCCAAACGTGGACTATACTCTCTTAGCCGGATTGCTTGGACCCATTTTCGGCCAATAGCGTACATGACGGACCAACCTGGCCGTATGACACGGTTTCTGTCGCGCGGCAGTCAACCAATTGCCGCGGGCGGCGCCTCTCGCCGGGGTCGACCCTAAGAGACACGTCTCGGTTGGTAATGTTGCCACCCACTCACGAGAGACATCATGGCACGTAGGGTCACGTTCGGCCTTTGGGCTTCTGGTCTGGGGCTGTTGCTACTTTTGCCGGCCGTCACCCCGGCACAAAATTCGCCGGCGCGAACCTCAACGGCGCAACCCACGGCACCGTCGCGGCAAACCGCCGTTTCGACGCCAGCGGCTTCTAATGCTCCGGCCGTCACTGACGCGCCCGAGGATGAGACGGAGATCGCCGAGCTGCTCGACCGCGGCCGACGGCTCGAAGGCGAACGCCGCTGGGGCGAAGCCCTGACGCTCTACGAAGACGCCCTGCGGCAGCACCCCGCGGCCCCTCACTTCGAGCAGCGGCTCTACCTGAGTCGCATCCACTACGACCTGGGGCGGCGTTACAGCGATCGAGCCTTCCGCGAAACCGTCAAGACCATGAGCTCGGGACAAGCGCTCGATCTCTATTCCGAGGTCTTGCAAGAGATTCAGCAACACTACGTCGATCAGCCCAATTGGCGCCGCCTGGCCGAGTCGGGCGTCACCGAGTTGGAAGTCGCCCTGGCCGATCCCCTGTTTCTCGAAGCCAACTTGCCGCAGATTCCCAAAGCTCGCGTCGAGCGATTCCGCCGCGAGTTGCGGCCGCGTCTCGGCACGCGAAATCTCGACAACCGTCACGCGGCCGTCGAAACGGCCGCCGCCACCGCTCGCGTTTGCCGCGCCGAGCTCGGACTTTCCGAAGCCGCGGCGATTCACGAATTCATCTGCGGAGCGGCCAACGCGCTTGACCCGTATTCGGCGTTCCTCACCGCCTCGCAGCTCAACGAACAATATTCGCAGATCGAGGGCAACTTTGTCGGGCTGGGCGTCGAACTGAAGGCCGACAATGGGGCACTGTTGATCGTCAAAGTCATTCCGGGCAGCCCGGCCCAGCGGTCGGGCATCGTCAACAACGACCGGATTGTGGCCGTCGATGGCCGCTCGACCAGCGAGCTGTCGACGGACCAGGCCGCCAACCTCTTGCAGGGCCAAGAAGGTTCCTATGTAACGGTCACGGCCATTACCGCCGGCCAGAAGCCGCGCCAGGTGCGCGTGCGACGCGAGCACGTGGAAGTGCCCAGCATCGACGAGGCCGCCATCCTTGATACCGGCTATGGCGTCGGCTACATCAAGCTCACCTGCTTTCAAAAGACGACTTCGCGCGATCTCGATTCGGCCCTGTGGAAGCTGCACCGCCAGGGCATGAAAAGCCTGATTCTCGACCTGCGTAAGAATCCCGGCGGACTGCTGACCACGGCCGCCGAGGTGGTCGACAAGTTCGTCGATCGCGGCACGATCGTCTCGACGCACGGCCGCAGCCGGCAGGAAGACCAGGTCTATTCCGCCCACCAGGCGGGCACGTGGCCGGTGCCGTTGGTGGTGATGATCGACGGCGACAGCGCCAGTGCCAGCGAGATTTTCGCCGGCGCGATCCGCGACTATGGCCGCGGCGTCATCGTCGGGGCTCGTAGCTACGGCAAAGGTTCGGTGCAAGGCATCTTTCCTCTCAACGTGGCCAATTCCGGTTTACGGTTGACCACGGCCAAGTTTTATTCACCCAAGGGCCGACCCTTTAGCGGCATCGGCGTGGCGCCCGACGTAGTGGTGCGGTATCACGTGGCGCGGCCCGATCTCGACCAGCCGAACCAAACCGCCCCGGCCGATGAAGCGTTGGAAGAGGCCATTCGCCAGGCCCGCCGCAAGGTCGCGCGGCGATAGTCGCCGCTATGCGGTAGCGGAATTCGTGAGAATTCCGGCCTTCTGCATTACCGGTCCGACTTCTCACGAAGCCGGCTATAGGCTGGACTCTTATCCGCCCAACTTCAGTAAGATCGCCATCACGATCAATAGCAGGGCCAGGCAGAGCGAAGCCGTGATGATATTGCGCCGCAGACGTCGCTGTTGACGTTCTTCGTCGGTCAACTTTCGCAGCGTGCGATCGCTCGGCGCATCGGGCAGCGCCTGCGGCGCTCGGGCGACCGGTGACGGCACGGGTGCCACGCTCGCCAGCGCTCTGGGAGCCGGTCCAGGTAACACATCTCTCATCGGCAACGGTACTGTGGCGATAGGCGATGTAATCGGTGGCGCAGCGGCCACCGGCGCAGCGCCAAGACCGGGCGGCGCGGCGGCAAGCGGCGGCACGGTTCCGGGTTGACCGGG
>DATFDL010000728.1:0-18487 GCA_035252155.1 Pirellulales bacterium
GTGGATGCAAAAGCATCGCCCGGCCCCCGCCCCGCCCGGTCTGGCCAACCAGGCCGCTGCGAAAAAAGACGCTGCGAAAAAAGACGGACCGGCGGGTAAAAAGCCCGACGCGAAACAAGCTGCCCAAGCGAAAAAGCCGGCTGACGAACGCGCGCTCGCCGAACGTGAGGAGAAGGCCAAACCGCCTGCGCAGCCCAAGGATATCGCCACGCAGTGGATTACGCCCGGTTCGGGCGATCCCACGCAGCCGTATCGGATGCTCGTCACGGTCACCAATCGCGGCGCCGCTGTCGAACGCATTGAGCTCAACAGTTCGCGGTTTCACGACATCGAAGACCGCGGTGGTTATTTAGGCCATCTGCAGGGCACGCTCGCCCGAGATAAACGGGGTTGCCGGGTGCGCGTGGTGGGGCCGGGCACGCCCGCCGACCGCGCGGGTCTGAAGCCGGGCGACATCATCACCGCCTTCGACGGCGAGCCGATCGGCGGACCGGTCGAGTTGCAGTTGGCCCTGCCCAAGCGAGAGCCCGGCGAGACCGTCGAGTTGGCGGTCGTCCGCGGCGGCAAGCAACAGAATGT
Organism: Pirellulales bacterium; assembly: GCA_035252155.1. Taxonomy (GTDB): domain Bacteria; phylum Planctomycetota; class Planctomycetia; order Pirellulales; family JAICIG01; genus JAICLL01. The sequence goes on from DATFDL010000728.1 coordinate 580, forward strand.
GAGCGTGAAGCTCGCCCGGAGGCCGCTGGAGGTCGTTCGCCCCGAAGGCAAAGATCCGCTTTCGTTCTTGTTCACGCTGGAAAGCATCGACGACAAAAAGCTCGACAAGGACGAACAAGAGCTGCCGGGCCTGTCGCTGCGCACCGGCAACTGGACGGTCCGCCGCGATCCGAACAAGCCCGACCAGGTGGCCTTCGAATGGCTGCTCGACGAGCAGCAGCTCAAGATCGTCAAGACGTACAGCCTCGATCGCCTGCCCGCGGAGAAGCAAGACGACGTCAACGCGCCGGCGTATCATCTCAATCTGCGCATTGAGATCGAAAACACCGGAGAAGACGCGAGGCAAGTTGCCTATCGGCAGGACGGCCCGACCGGTCTGCCGATCGAAGGCTGGTGGTACGCGTATTCATCGAAGATCGGTCAAGAGTGGACCACTTCGCCCGGCATCCGCGACGTGGTGCTGGGCCACGAAGAGGGAAGCTTCAAGTACGCGCAAATTGCGGCCACGCGAATCGCTGACGACAAGCTGCCGCCTCGCTTCGCCAAGCCGGCAGTTATTTTTGCCGGCGTGGACGCACAGTATTTTGCCTCGGTGCTGATTCCAAAGCCGGATCAACAGCTCGCCAAGTTTGCCGAGGTCGTGCCGATTCTCGTCGGCCCGGTGCCCGACGACAAATATCGTAAAAAGCTGGTCGATGTCTCGTGCCGGCTGATCAGCGAGCCGACCAGCCTCGAGCCGGGCCAGACGTTCAAGCAGGACTTTCAGATTTTCGCCGGGCCGAAGCGCCCGGATCTGCTGGCTGAATACGCCAACCCCTACGGCCTGAGCAACTTGGTGTATTATGGCTTGTTCGGCTGGGTCTCGACGCGAATGTTAGCCATTCTGCACTTCTTCTACGGCCTGGTGGGCAACTACGGGCTGTCGATCATCATGCTCACGGTGCTGGTGCGTTCGTGCATTTTTCCGATTAGCCGCAAGCAGGCGATCAACGCGGCCAAAATGCAAGAGCTGCAGCCGGAGATGAAAAAAATCGCCGAGAAATACAAGAACGCCCCCGAACAGCGGCTGAAGGCCCAGCAAGAGCTCTATCGTAAGCACAACTTCAACCCGATGAGCGGCTGCCTGCCGGCGCTGATCCAGTTGCCGGTCTTCATCGGGCTGTATCGGTCGTTGTCGGTCGATATCGAGCTGCGGCAGGCGCCGTTGATCAGCGAATCGGTCCGCTGGTGCTCGAATCTCGGCGCTCCCGACATGCTCTGGTATTGGAAAGACGTGATTCCCTGGGATTACCTCACGGGCGAGACGGGCTGGCTCGGCCCCTATCTGAACATCTTGCCGCTGGTCACGGTCAGCCTCTACCTGGTGCAGCAAAAGATGCTTTTGCCGCCGCCGGCCGACGAACAAGCCGCCATGCAGCAGAAGATGATGCAATACATGATGATTTTCATGGGGGTGATGTTCTTTAAAGTGGCCAGCGGCTTGTGTCTCTATTTCATCGCTTCGAGCCTCTGGAGCATCGCCGAGCGGAAGCTGTTGCCGAAACCCAAGCCCAAGGCATCGGCGGGCGGCGCCGCAACTGCCGGACAGCCGGCCCGGCTAAATCCCGCTCCCACCGGCAACGGCTCGGCTGCCTCGCGCAAGCAGAAGCAGCGCAAGTAGGTCAGGCTTTCCCGTAGGTCAGGCTTTCCAGCCTGACATTGTGCCTCTCCGGTGGCTGGGGCAGAGGCTTGGCGATGCCCCGGCTTCGACGCACCGGGGCATCGCTTAGACTCTGCCCCAGCCACCACTCCTCTCATTTTTTGCCCTCCATTTTTTTGCCTTGTTTGGCCGCGTTTCCGCAGTGGCCAGCAGCAAAGTGATGTTGCCGTAGCCGGCATGATGGCTTTAGACTTCCGCCTCGATTTTTCGTGCCTCCGGAAGCGTCCGTCGTCATGCCGCTTGCCCTGCGTCATCAGCTTGGTTTGCTCGTCGTCGCGGCGCTGGTGTTCTTCGTCAATCTGGGCCGGTCGCAACTCTGGGACGAAGACGAGCCCAAAAACGCCCAGTGCGCCCGCGAGATGTTCGAACGCGGCGATTGGATCACGCCCACCTTCAACCAATCGCTGCGCTACGATAAGCCGGTCCTGGTCTATTGGCTGATGATCTCGGCCTACCAACAATGGGGCGTCAACGAATTCGCCGCGCGTTTTTGGTCGGCACTGCTGGCCGTCGGCACGACGCTGACGACGTATCACATCGGGAGGATGCTGTTCACCGTCCGGGTCGGCTTTTGGGCCGGCTGGATGATGGCCACCAGCCTGTTGTTTGTCGTGGCGGGCCGGGCGGCCACGCCCGACTCGGCCCTGATCTTTTGCACGACGCTGGCGATGCTGGCCTTTGTGCGAGCCACCTGGGGCGCCTGCCCAACGTTGACCGGGGCCGACTCCCTGAACGACTATCTGCCGAAAACATGGCGGGGCTTTGTCCTGATGTACGCGGCCTTGGCCGCGGGAGTCTTGGCCAAAGGTCCGGTGGCGGCCGTCGTGCCGCTGATGGCGCTGGCGTGTTTTCTGTTGTGCGTGCGGCAAGCCATCGCGCCGGCCGCGCCGAACAAGTTTTCCTACGTCTGCCGGGCGCTCTCGCCGGCAGGCTGGATTGAAGTGATTTGGAAACTGCGGCCGTTGACGGCTCTGGTGGTCGTCGCGGCGATTGCGCTGCCGTGGTATGCGGCCGTGGGACTGCGAACCGAGGGCGATTGGCTGAGGGGGTTTTTTGGCCAGCACAACTTCGGGCGATTTCTCAACACCATGGAAGGACACCGCGGGCCGCTGGTCTACTATCTGCCTGCCATGCTGTTCGGGTTCTTTCCCTGGTCGGTGCTATTGCCGGCCGCGCTCTGGCAGCTTCGCCGCAAGGTGTCGGCCGATCGCAATTGGGCGGCGTATCTTTTCGCGGCCTGTTGGGCGGGCGTTTGGATCGGGTTCTTCTCGCTGTCGGCCACTAAGCTGCCCAGCTACGCGCTGCCGGCCTTTCCCGCACTCGCGTTGCTCGCCGCGGCCTGGCTCGATGGCTGGCTTTCCAAGCCTGATGTTATCGCCGCTTGGCTGCCGCGCTTGGCGTTTGCCACCCTCGTTTTGGTCGGCGTGTGCATATCGGTGGGCCTGCTGATTGTGGCCAGGCGGTCGCTGCCGGGCGATGAGTGGGTCGCGTGCGTCGGCACACCGCTTATCATTGGCGGCGTCTTAGGTTTTTTGTGGTCGGCCCACCGCCCCAGGCGCGCCGCCGCGGCGCTGGCCGCCTGTTCGCTGGCGTTTGCGGTGGTGACCTTCGGCTTTGGCGCGCCGGCGGTAAGCCGTCATCAAAACAGCGCGGCGCTGGCGTCGATCGCCCGCCGCTCTCAAAACTCGCCACCGCGGCTGGCGACCTTCGACTATAGCCCGCCGAGCCTGGTGTTCTATGCGGCAAGCCGCGTCGAGCCGTTCTTCGCGCCCGGCGAATTGGCGCGCTACCTGGGCGAGCAGCCGGAGGCGATGATCGTGTGCGATGGTCGTGGGTTCGATGCGCTAAAGCCAGCGTTGCCCGACGGCTTCGAAGTCGTTGCCCGGCAGCGACGGTTTTTGCGCTCGGGGGATGTGTTGTTGTTGGGCCGGCGGCACGAGTTAGCGCGGCGTACGACGTCAACCAGAGGAACATAGGCGCTCGATCGACTCTGACCAATGGATTGGCCAATGGCTCTGATCGGTTTTGACATTTAATTTGGGTAGAGCTGTCAACTGGGTGCCACGGCATCCGCCGTGGCGCATGTGGCAACGATCTCAGGCGCGTCGCAACTCGCCACGGCGGACGCCGTGCAGGGTTGCATCGGGCGCCCGAGGTTGCGACGCAGCACGGCGTCCGTAGCGGCGGCCACGCTTACGACAAGATCGAAGCCGAGCGCGCCGCGACGGATGCCGTGGCACCCTGCAATGCACTGATCTCGGTTAATTGCCGAACTTGATGATCAAAACCGATAAGGGAACGCCCTCCGTGGCGTTCCGAAGTGGGGCGGTGCGACGTCCACTCGCAGTTCGCGGAACGCCACAGAGGGCGTTCCCTACAGACGTCGGCGAGGAGCTTTAACGCTTAACTGAACAACCATGACCCTCTCCATCGTCGTGCCGATCTATAACGAGCTCGAAAACGTCGGGCCGCTCTATGCCGCGGTGACGCGGACCGCTCGAACGCTCGGCCGGCCCTATGAGCTGCTGCTGATCGACGACGGCTCGACCGATGGCACCAGCGATGCGCTCGATCACGTGGCGGCAACCGACGCGGCGGTGAAGGTGGTCCATTTTCGCCGCAATTTCGGGCAGACCGCGGCCCTGAACGCCGGGCTGCACCTGGCTTCGGGCGACGTGATCGTAACACTCGACGCCGACTTGCAAAACGATCCGGCCGACATTCCGCTGCTACTGGTCCGGCTGGCCGAAGGCTACGACCTGGTCCATGGCTGGCGCAAGGATCGCCAAGACCCCTATTTCAGCCGCAAGCTGCCCTCGAAGCTGGCCAATTGGCTCATCTCGCGCGTCACTGGCTTTCCGGTTCACGATCTGGGCTGCACGCTCAAGGCGATGCGCCGCGAGATCGCCGGCGAGCTGCAACTTTATGGCGAGATGCACCGGTTCATTCCGGTGCTCGCGCATTGGCGCGGCGCCCGATGCGCCGAGGTGATTACGCGGCACCATCCGCGCCGCTTCGGCGCGTCGAAGTACGGGCTTTCGCGCGCATTGCGCGTGCTGCTCGACCTGATCACCGTCAAATACATGATTCAATATCAGACCAGCCCCATGCGGCTGTTCGGCGGGCTGGGGCTGGCCAGCGTGTTGGCCGGCGGAGCCTCAGCCGCAGCCACGATCGCGATGAAGCTGGCGCGGGGCATCGACATGACCGGCAATCCGCTTTTGCTCTTGGCGGTGTTTGCGGGTTTGGCCGGGCTGCAATTTTTCGTGCTGGGCATGCTGGGCGAGATTTGCGTTCGCACGTACTACGAAAGCCAAGGCAAGCGGCCCTACGCGGTTCGCTCGCTGGTCAATTTCGACCGGCGGCCCGAACACCCGCCCGCGGAGCTCGGCCGCCAACGCGCGGCGTGAAAAGTGGGCCCTCGTCGGGCGGCGTAGGTTCCGGGGTGCTCATTCGCCGCGAAGTACTCTTCCCGGATGGCTCGAACGCCCAGCCGAACACGGCAGGATATGTCGATCATCCGTTGCAGAAGGCGGCCGATTATTTCACTCCGATTTGGGCAAGGCGCATTCACAGCAACAGGCCTACCTTGCCCGAACCGGCGTATCGGGGTGCCGCGCGTGCAAAAACCGCTGGTAAACCCAGGGCCAGCGGCTGGAGCCGCGATGCGCCAAGGCATCGATCACGTGCTTCACGGCGGTCGCTCGTGGGCTGATCGTGGCTTCGGGCGGAGCCTCTGGCAGACTGTTGACCAATTGCCGCGCCCAGGCGGGATCGACCAGGGCAAACGCAGTCCAGATTTGGCCCGGGTATTGCTCGCCGACCGATGACAGCGTGCGAATTCGTGGTGCCAGCGGCTCCAGCAGCGCACGCGCTGTCTGCCGATCGTACGGCACGATGGCCAGCGCCATCTGGGCAATTTCGCTCTCATACCACGCCCCTGGATCTCCCCGCGCCGGCTGTGGCGGGCGCATGGCCAACGCGCGGGCCAGATAGTGTTCGAGCATCGCGGGGTTGACTCGCTCGACCATTACTAACAAGGCCGCGGCGGTGCCGCAGGTGCTATACTGCGTGCCCGCGGTTCCTTCGTCCAGCGATTGTTCCAAGAGGGCGTACGCTTCTTCGATGCGTTTCGAGGCGCGATCTGGATCAGCGCCCGCTTGCGCGTCGGCGACCAAGCCGAGGCCGTAGGCCCGCGACGTTATCAGAGAGAACTTCTGTGCGATCCTCTCTGCCCGATCGGGATCGACCGAGGCCATGCGGTGCACCGTGCCGGCGCCGTAATGGTAACGCTGATTATCCATTGCCATGCTCTGGAGCGCCTCTTCCGCCCCGGCTGGATTCTCAGTGGCCAAGCTGCGCGATATGTCGGCAAGATACCAGTCGCGCATAGGTCTGCGCGCATTTTCGACCAGCGCGAATGCGGCCGGTGCATCGATGTGGGCCAATGCGGGGGCAAACCTCGCTTGCCATACCGCAAGATTGGGCACGTCCGCGGCAGTCAGTCGGCGCAGTTGTTCGCTGGCCTCTCGCACCAGTGCCGTGCCGACCTCTTCGTCGCCCAGGTCGAAGAATCGCTCGCCGATTTCGCCAAGCATCGGGACGCGGATCGCCGGTTCGTCGATCGCCCTTGAGGCCAGCAGTGCTTCGGCCAATGCTTGGCGCTGTTGGTCCGGCGTGGCCCCGATCGCGTCGAACGCAGTCAAGTAAAACGAACCGCGTAGGTACATATCGTCGGTCGCCTGGGCTAGCTCGGTCGCCTGGTCGTGCGTCCATATGCGATAGCCAGGCCCCAGCCGCGCGCCGGACACGAAATCGGGCGCGCCCTGTTTGGGTAGCCGACCTTCGAACTGGTATTCGATTTTTGCCGCCCATTGCACGTCCGATGGACTTCCGCGCTCAAATCGGCCGCGATGCTCGGCAAACAGCTCCCGGACGACGGTCTCTTCCACCTTGGACTCGGCGGATTCCATCTGCTCGTCGCCAGTCGCCGCGGTTACTGGCGCGTGCCGCAACACAAGGCGCAACTCGCGTGCGTCGCCGTCGATACGTTGTGCCTGCACGTCGTGTCCTTCGTGGCTGAGCAGCAACCAGGCCGGGCCTTCATAAACGCCGCCAATCCGAAAGCGCCCCTCGGCATCGCAGATGGCTCGCGTTCGACGCGGTCCATCGCCTGCTTGCCTGACCAGTGCGCCGGCGACCGCCTTGCCTGACCCATCGACCACTTGACCGGCGATGGTGCGCAGTCGCGGCGTCGGCGTCAGCACGATATCGCCAAAGTCGATGCCGTGCGATGCCGCGGACTCGAACGGCTCGGTGCGGACAGGCGTCATGCCCAGCGCGTCGACTTCCACGCGATAGCCGCGATCGGGGCGGAGCTGTTTGGGCGTGGTAAAGCGGCCATCCGCGTCGGTAGACAGCCGCTCGGTGCCGCCAAACGCAACAAAGCCACCTTCGTGTGACCGTCGGCTCGGGTCGAAGTGGATGGGAAACACACGGACGACGGCCCCGGATATCGGGCGACCGGATTCATCGACCGCGCGGCCCGATATCGACAGGGCGCTATCGGGGTCCACAGTGACCGTCACCGGGTCCGGATCATCGGTGCTGCTGACAACAAGATTCTTGGTAATGCCGGCGAGGCTGTAGGCGGCAACTTTGATAGTCGCGTTCTTTGGTACGCCCGGCAGCATGAAAATGCCGTCGCGGTCGCTGCGGGCGAGAATCGTTCGGTCTCCGATGGCCGACCAAAAACATGTGCCTACAACTTCGGCGTCGGCGACGGGGCTGCCTTGAGCATCGACCACGCGACCGTAAAGCGTCGTGCCGGCCGTCGCAGGCAGTGGTTTGAAGGTCAGTTCTTCGGCATCTTCGGGCAGAGGCTCGTTCGGAATGATCGGATCGGGTGTGTAATACTCGCGCGGCAGGCTCGCAAACGTGAGATGGGCCAGTCCGCCCGGCAAGACATATCCGGAATATTGGCCAGCTTCGTCGCACTCCATGAAGCGGAACTCCGAATAGTAATCGACGAAGACGATGGCGCCGGCGATCGGACTCTTGTCGGCCTGATCGATCACCGTGCCACGAACGTGGATCCCATGCCTGAACCGGATCACAACCTCGTTCTGACGATCGAAGTCGATTTGCTGCGTGCCCTGATAGGTGCTCACCAGCGGCGAATCGGCGGGCAGTTCCGCGGTCATTTGCAACACCCCCGCAGCGATCGCCGGCACGCAGAACTGGCCGTCGGCATCGGTGGTCACGTCGGCGATTCCGCCGCCCGATTGCTCGTCGCGTGAATCGACCCACGTCGCCAGGCGAACCCTGGTCGAAGACAAAGCGGCGCCTCCGTCGTCGACCAGTTGACCGCTGATCGTCCCGACGGGAGATAAACTGGCTACGCTTGCTTCGCCGTCGGACGACCGTGCCAGCGCGGCCCACTGCGCGCCAAATTGCGGCGAGTCGACTCGGATGATTCGCAGCGCCTCGCCCGTTACGTCGCGCAATTCCGCCTCACCCAAGTCGTTGGTTTCGGTGGCCAACTGCTCGCTGAGTTCTGTAGGCAATGGTACGCCATCGATCTGATCGGTCCCGAGGCGAGCATGGGCCACTGGTTCGTCGCCAGGCGATCGAACGCGCACTCGGTTGCGGCGCGGCGGAATGAGCATAACGCGGATTGCCGCGGCGCGCGCCGGCCAACGGCGATCGATCAACCGCGTCTGTACCGCGAGTCCCGGCTTGTGAATGGCGATGGCCAACCAGCTTATGCCGCGCACGCGCGGTGGCGGAAGTTCGATTGGCAAGGCGATCTCGAATTCGCCGTTTCCGTTCGTTCTCGTTCGCCCGAAAATCGCCGGCGGCTGGCGCGTCTTCGATCCCACGCCGAACAAAGCTGTGCGACCGATCGGCGGACCATCAAACAGGTAGACTTCGGCCCCGGCCACGGGCTGGCCTTTTTCATCGACCACCGTACCGGTGACAGCCGGCACATCGTCGGCCACGGTGCCAATGGAAGCCGCCAAAAGAGCGAGCGCGGTAAGCGACATCGAGGTCGGTATCCTTTCATCCCGGCAATGCAACCTTAGCCGCAGTAAGGGCGACGATCAAGCCAACGGGCGTAGGGTGGGACGAGCTTGCGAGTCCCACCTCTTGCCTGCGCCACGCGCACACGGCATGTTGAGCCAAAGGTGGGAGTCGTTTCACTCGTCCCACCCTACGGGCTCGTCCCATCCTACGGGCCGCGAGACTTCGCAGCCAGGTAGCAGAATTCGTGAGAATTCTGGCTCTAAGCGCGCGGACGGCCTGACTTCTCACGAAGCCAGCTACCACGGCGCTCTGGCCCGCCTTGGTATGATTCATTAACTACCGCGTTCACGAGGAGATACTGTCGTGCGACGTTTTGATGATCCTTCGAACCCGCGGCCTCATTGGTTGGCCGCCGACGGAGGACCACACGATGATCCCACCGGCCGGCAATCGAACCTGCCGAGCGATTTGCGCGAGGGCGAGCTGCTCGATGCGTACTCGCGGGCCGTCATCAGCGTGGTCGCGTCGGTCGGCCCGGCGGTGGTGGCGGTCGCGCGGCGACGCGGGCAAGAGTCGGGCGGCGTAGGTTCCGGCGTGCTCATCAGCCGCGAGGGTCATGCCCTCACAAACAGCCATGTCGTGGGCGGCCAAAGCCGCGTCTCCATCACAACTCATGACGGCGATGCATTGGACGCCGAAGTCATCGGGGATGATCCGGCGACCGATCTCGCCGTGCTGCGCGTGGCCGCCCGCGACCTGCCGGCCGCTTCGCTGGGCGAGTCGGCCGCGTTGCAGGTGGGTCAGCTTGTGGTTGCGGTGGGCAATCCGTACGGATTTCAATCGACCGTGACCACCGGCGTGGTCAGCGCTCAGGGCCGCTCGCTGCGCAGTCAGCAGGGCCGGCTGATCGAAAACGTGGTGCAGCACACGGCACCGCTCAATCCCGGCAATTCCGGCGGGCCATTGGTCGATTCGCTCGGCCGCGTGGTAGGAATCAACACGGCGATCATCGTCATGGCGCAAGGTCTTGGTTTCGCCGTGCCGGCCGACACCGCTCGCTGGGTCGTCGGCGAGGTGCTCGCGCACGGCCGCGTGCGTCGCCCGAAACTCGGCCTATCTCTCACGATGCGCCCCGTAGGACGCGAGCTTGCTCGGCGGCTCGATCTCTTGGTCGAAACGGCCGTCGAAGTCGCCGCGGTCGAGCACGCCGGCGCGGCCGGCCGCGCCGGCATCCAGCCCGGCGATCTGGTCGTGGCGATCGATGGCCGGATTGTCGCCAGTCTGGACGACGTGCATCGGTTGCTGCTGCGCGCGGGCGGCGAAGCCGTCACACTATCCATTGTGCGAGGCGCTCGGCAGTTTGATGTTGAAGTTCAACCGCGGATTGGTGAGTGATCGCCCGTTCCGACGACCTGGGCCAATGGTGGGACTCGCAAGCTCGTCCCACCCTACGGTCCAGAGGCAAGCCCCTACAACAACTCGTGAATCACTTCGCCACGGTCGATGGCGGGCACGGGCCGGCCGGCGTGATTCAAGAAGCTGGCGCGAGGATCGACGCCGAGCACATGGTAAATCGTGGCGTGCAGGTCGCACGGTTCCAGCGGACGGTCTTGCGGCACTTCGCCCAGCCGGTTGGTCGAACCGACAATCCGGCCGCCCTTCACGCCGCCGCCGCCCAACAGGCAGAAGACCGCGTTGCCCCAATGGTCGCGGCCGGGCGTGCCCATGCTCAAGGGCGGGCCGCCGTTGCCGCCGTTGTTCATCCGCGGCGTCCGGCTGAACTCGCCGCACAGCACCACCAACACTTTTTCTAGTATCCCACGCTGATCCAGGTCTTCAAACAACGCCGACACCGCCCGATCGACGATCGGCAGATAGTTCTCCATGCCCTTCTGCAAATCCCAGTGATGGTCCCAGCCGCCGAAATGCACGGTGACAAACGTGCTGCCCGCCTCAACCAGCCGCCGGGCGAGCAACACGCTCTGCCCCCAGTTGTGCCGGCCATAAAGCTCGCGCAGCTTGGGATCTTCGGCATTGATGTCAAAGGCTTTGGCCGCCGTCGACCCGGCCACCAGCTCGTAGGCCGCGTGCTGAAACCGGTCCATCGCTTCGACCGCTCCCGACTTGTCGATCTCACGGCGGAAGCGATCGACGTCCTTTAAGAGCGAGCGGCGATCGTCCAGCCGGTCGATGGTGATGCCCGAAGGCGGACGGACGTTGTGGACCTGAAAACCGTCGGAGTTCGGATCGCCTTCGGTCTCGAACGGATTGTGCTCGATGCCCAGATAGTTCGCGCCGAAGTATCCCGGCCGCAGGCCGATGCTGGCGGCGTAGGGCACGGCCACATAGGGCGGCATGTTGGGCCGCCGCGGGCCAGTGAGCTTGGTGGCGATGGAAGCGATCGAGGGATAGCGGCCGGCGGTGTCGGCGCCGCTGGCGCCGCCGCGGCTGGTGAGCATCCAATGCCCGCCGGCAAAGTGGTCGCCCGTGTCGTGGTGCAGCGAACGGACGATCGAGAATTTGTCGGCCACCTTGGCCTGCCGCGGAAAAAGCTCACTGATTTCGATGCCAGGCACATTGGTCGGAATCGGCTGCCAGAGGCCGCGATATTCGGCCGGGGCTTCGGGCTTCATGTCATACAGATCCATATGGCTCGGTCCGCCATCGAGCCAGATGAGAATGACCGACGTGTCTTTACGGGTCGTGCCCTGGGCGGCCGCGGCTTCACGTGCTCGCAGCACATTGGCCAACCCCACCGAGGCCATGCCGGCCACGCCCACTTGCACAAAGCTGCGGCGGCTGATGCCATCGCAATACCGAGTCGTTCTCGGCGAAGCGGCTCCAATCCGAAACATGACCGACCTCCTCTGGGCGAGTGTGGTGTCGCTTGTCTTAAAGTAGCCCCGGCACTCCGTGACGGGGACGGCGGTCGCACTTAGCGTCGGCGAATCTCCGCGACAATATATTTTCGCGGGCAATGTTTGATGCATCGCGGCAGCCAGCCGGCAACGCATCGGCGAGCGTTTATCCGATTCAGATTCTAGGTGGGCGGGCACCCGAATGTCAACCGGATCCGCCTGGCGAGTTATCGTTGACGCGAAAGTAGTTTCCGTTGACAAAAATAAAAAGTCGCGCGCCTGCTTTTCAACCATAAAACCCTGTTGCGCAAATACTTATGAAGCAACTTCGCGAACGAATTTCATCGGGGGGGCAACAATAATTATGGGGGGTGGCTTGCATCAAGACATCGTCGACTTGTCGGCGAGCTTGGACGCTGACGCAGCAAACGGAAGGCCGTTGCGCGGCTGCCATCCGCGAGACGGCCTCGCCTCCCTGTTTTTTACCAAGCAACTGGCTTGGTCGGTTTTCAGCGGGTTTTTTGCGAGTTTTCTGCAGGGGCCGAACGCTCGCGGAGCAGAGAAAGCAGCGTCATTTGCCATCGTCTTCAATTTCAGTGAGGCGTTCGGCGTGTTGCTTCGGCTGCCGTTGTTCGTTGCCTTGCTCCAAATCACGCAGGAAACTGAACCAGCCAGCCAGAGCAGCGAGCCAAAACACCAGGCCCAAGAGCCATTTCAAGCTAAACTGCTGGCGCGGCATGGCTAATCGTCCGTTGGCGCGATGCGGTGCCGGATTTCGTAGATCGGCCCGTAGCCGCCGCTTTTCCCCGGATGGCGAAGGTAGATGGTTGGCCCGATTTGCCCGTACTCGATCAGTTCTCGTTCGTCGGCGCGCCTCCGTCGCTCACGTTCAAAACGACTCCCCGCGAAAAACGCAGCCACGACCCACACTGCGAAAAACGACGCGCGCAAGCTGAACCGAAGTTGTCGGCGCATGCCGGTAGTTTACCGTGTCCGGCGACCTGAGAGAAACGCTAGTTTACGAGAATGATCGATTGGCGTATAGGGCGCAACCTCAGCGAGCCAAGAGAGCCGCCGAGCCGCGAGACAAAGTACCGGAGCCTCTTCTCTGTGCCGCTTGACCTGATCGAGAACAGAAGAGAAGAGGCACGGGTACTTCGCACTCAAGTTGGCGGATGAGGTCCATCCCCCAACGTCGAGTCATCGGATCCGTAGGATCCGGCAGATCTCTTCATACGTCGCTTCGAGATCGAGCGGGACCGCCAGGCCCTCCGTGAGCCAAACAGGCAGTGTTGGCAGTGCCGCGCCCACCGAGAGCATATGATACCAGCATTCCATCAGCCAGCGGCCCTGAAAGCGCGTACGTAGCGTCGCCGCGTACATCGGCGGCGGATGATCGCCCAACGCCGGGTCGGCATGTTCGACCGAGTTCAATATCTCTGCATACAAGTTGACATTGCTTGTGCTCACAACATCGACGATCGACACGCAGACGTTATGCGCCAGCAGAGCCGTGACTTTTGATACAAAGGCGCCCCGAGTTTCGGCACGGTCCTTGTTCGATGGACTGACGATTTGAATCGCCGCCACCAAACCCCGGTTCTGGCGTCCCTCGTAGACGCGCACTTCATACGCCTCGGGCTCCGGCAGCCGCGATCCGACTCCCAAATGAACGCGCGGAGCCGCAACGTAGGACTCCGGAAGCTTTTCGTTCAGCGCACAAACAATCGTCGCGGGCCACATGCCATGCAGCTCGTCCCAGGAGTGAACGTCGTCCAACGGCGGGCGAAAGTGGTCGCGTAGCGGCATGGATGCCTCGGTTCTATCTGGCCGCACCGGATGGTTATCGAACAAGGCGCATTGTAGCCACCCACTGGCGGTCGAGAGATTAGACGCAGTGCATCGCCCACATGGTCTGGCAGGCCGCTTCGGCCGAAGTGCAAGCAAGGCAACTCGGCAATTTCCTCGCTTGCGCTTGTTAATCCTGCGCTTTTCGGACCCCATCCGCCTTGCGCGGATCGGTGAACGAGATGGTGAGCTATCACTCCCGTAAAAAACCGGGCGAAAGACCCCATCCAGCTTGCCTGGATGGTGAATCAGATCCGCAGCACCGCGTCGCCGGTCCACATCTCCTTCACCATCCAGGCAAGCTGGATGGGGTCGAGGAAATGCCATGATTTGCGACTAGCACACCATCTGCTTCACCATCGAGGCAAGCTCGATGGGGTCGAAAGCGCAACATCAAAACTTGCGCTATGGGTTAGCACGGGCCAGCACTACTTGGACACTACCCCGCCGACCGCCCGATTGTGAACCCCCAGACCATTCGCTACAATTCCTCTCTTTCGTTGAAGTTATGCAGATTTAGAAGCGACCACCGAAGGAGCCTCCGCCACGTTCGCCGCACGCGTTGGGATCGGCCACGATACGCACCGCCTCGCGCCCGGCGGCCCGTTGCGGCTGGGCGGCGTCGATGTGCCGCACGACCAGAGCATGGTCGGGCATAGCGACGCCGACGTGCTGCTGCACGCCATCACCGACGCCCTGCTCGGCGCCGCAGCCTTGGGCGACATCGGCGAGTTGTTTCCCGACACCGATCCGGCCAACCGCGGTCGCGACTCGGCCGACATGCTCCGCCGGGCGCATCAGCGCGTGACTGAGGCCGGCTGGCGCATCGTCAATCTCGACGCCATCGTCTTCGCCGAACGCCCCAAGCTGTCGGCGTACAAAACCGCCATCCGGCAGCAGGTGGCCGACGTGCTGGGTGTGGAAGTCGAGCGCGTCGGATTCAAGGCCAAGACGGGCGAGCGCGTCGGTCCCGTGGGGCGGCAAGAAGCCATCATGGCCGAAGCCGTCGTGTTGCTAGAGGCACATTAATGCGAGTCAATCATCGAATGATGGGTCGGTCGCAGCTTGGAGGATGGCCTTCCAGGCCGTCAACTCCGACCTGAAGAGACGGCTCCGACCTGAAGAGACGGCCTGGAAGGCCATCCTCCGTTCACTCCGTTTGACCGGTCCCTAGTTGTCCTTGTTCCAGCGATGGCGATCCGAGTTTACAACACGCTCTCCAAAACCAAGGAACCCTTCGAGCCGGTCACGCCCGGCCGCGTGGGCATCTACCTGTGCGGGCCGACGGTCTATAAGCCGAGCCATATCGGCCACATGGTCGGGCCGGTGATCTTCGACGCCATCAAGCGTTACCTGGTCTATTGCGGCTACCAGGTATCGCTGGTGGTCAACATCACCGACGTTGACGATAAGCTGATCGCCGAATCACAGCAGCGGGGCATCGCCATGTCGGCGCTGGCCGAAGAAATGACGGCTGATTATCACCGCAATCTCGAGGCGATGGGCATCGACACCATCGACCATTTTCCGCGGGCCACCGACAACATCGGCGAAATCATCGCGTTCACCCGGCAACTCATCGACAAGGGCTACGCCTACGAGGCCGACGGCGACGTTTACTTCGAGGTGGGCCGCGACTCGCAGTATGGCAAGCTCAGCCGTCGCGATGTGTCGGCCCTGCAAGGCGAAGGCGGCGAGATGGCCGAACGCAAACGCTCTGCCGCCGATTTCGCTCTCTGGAAAAGCGCCAAGCCGGGCGAGCCGTCGTGGGACAGCCCGTGGGGCAAAGGCCGGCCCGGCTGGCACATCGAGTGCTCGGCCATGAGCCGCCGGCTGCTGGGCGAAACCTTTGACATTCACGGCGGCGGACTCGACCTGGTCTTTCCGCACCACGAGAACGAGATCGCCCAAAGCGAATGCTGCCACGGCAAGCCCCAGGCCAAGTACTGGCTGCACAACGGGCTGATGCAGGCCTCGCACGAAGTCGGCAAAGTCGGCGGGCGGCACACCCGCGAGCTGCAAGCCGGCGATCAGGCCGCCCAAGAAGCCGGCAAGATGGGCAAGTCGAAAGGCGCCAGCCCGTTCAGCGAACTGCTGCAAAAATATCCCGGCGAGACGATCCGGTTCTTCTTGCTGTCGACGCACTACCGCCGGCCGATCGACTACAGCGAAGAGCGGATCGAAGAAGTCGGCAAAGGGCTGGAGACGTTCTACCGGTTCTTCAAACGCTATCAACGCATCACGGGCCACAGCTTTTACGATCTGCCGGTCGTGAAAAGCCGGGCTGACGGCGAGTTCATGCCCGGCCCTGAGCCGATCGAGCGGCAGGTGCACGTGCAGCGCGAGCAGTTTTTAGAGGCGATGGACGACGATTTTAACACGGGCGGCGCGATCGGCGTCTTGTTCGAGCTGCTACGGGGCTTGAACAAGTTCATCGACGATGCGGGACTGGAAACCGCAACGGCAACACCCGCACACCAAGTAGTCCCTGCCCTCGTGGGCGGCCCGGGCCCGGCCTTCGTGGCCGGTCCCGCATTGACGGCCGGCTCGTCGCCGCCAAGTCTCGGTCGCGGCGTCAGTGTGTTACGCGAGCTAACCGCAACGCTTGGCCTGTTCCAAAAACCGGTTGCGGAGCAGACCGCCGCCGGCGATGAGCTGGTGAATAAGCTTATGGATTTGTTGATTAGCCTTAGGGCCGAAGCCCGCAAAGGCAAAAACTTTGCTTTGGCCGACCGCATTCGCCAGGGACTCGGTGAGCTAGGCATCGTGCTCGAGGACCGGCCCACCGGCACCGACTGGAGCCGCCCACAAAAGTGATGACAGCCCCTGTTCCCCGTGTGCTGGGCATCGACCCGGGACTGAACATCACCGGCTATGGAGTGCTTGAAGTGGCTCGGGGCGGACCGCGCCTGTGCGAGGCCGGCGTGGTGCGCGGCCGCGATCGCAAATCGCTTACCGCGCGCCTCAGCGAAATCTTTGACGGCGTGCGCGACGTGATTACTCAGTACAAGCCGTGCGCCGTCGCCCTGGAGCAGCTTTACAGTCATTATGCGCGCCCTCGGACGGCGATCCTCATGGGGCATGCGCGCGGCGTCATTTGCCTGGCAGCGGCGCAAGCGGGCGTGCCGGTGATCAGTTACAGCGCGACGCAGGTCAAAAAAGTGTTGACCGGCAACGGTCGTGCGAAAAAAGACCAGGTGCAGCGGGCGGTGCGACAGGAACTGCGGCTCAACCGCCTGCCCGAACCGGCCGACGTGGCCGACGCACTGGCGATTGCCCTATGCCATTATTATCGCCAACCGCAGTGGGCAGCCCTCGCCCGGAGCCGAACGGCGGAAGTTTCACGCGAGAGAGCGAGGTAGCTCCCGGACTTGTGCCGGGCTGTTTTAGCGTGGAACCGCGAGCCGGCCACAAGGGCTGGGGCTACCTTGTTTTTGCGACCTTACACGTCCAATCGAGACCATGATTACCAAGGTTACGGGGCGGCTGTTGACCATCGACGACGACGCACTGACTTTGGGTGTCGGCGCGTTTGAATATGAAGTGCGCATCCCGGAGTTCACGCGCCGGCAATTGCAAAGCCGCGTAGGACAGGATGTGAGCCTCTACACGATCGACTATCTCGAAGGAAATCCGGCCCAAGGACGTTTGACGCCTCGGCTGATCGGCTTTCTCAGCGAAGTGGAGCGCGAGTTCTTCGACCTGATCTGCTCGGTCGATGGCGTGGGCGTGAAAAAGGCATTGCGGGCGATGGTGCGGCCTGTGCCCGAAGTGGCCACCGCCATCGAAGAGCAAGACGCGAAAACCCTTTGCAGCCTGCCGGGTGTGGGAGCGGCGTTGGCTGACCGAATCATCGCCAAGCTGCGCCGCAAGGTGCCGAAGTTCGCCTTGATGGTGGCTCGCGAGACGCCAGTCGCCGCCGACGTCCACCGCGACGTGATCGAAGAAACCTTTCAGGTGCTGCGGCAACTAGGCCATTCCGAAAGCGACGCCCGCCGGCTACTTGAATCCGCCCTGCAAGCGAAGAAGAAATACGCCGACGTCGAGGCGCTCTTGCAGGCTATTTACCAGCAACGGCATGGTAGCCCCGGCACTCCGTGACGGGGTTCGCCGTCGCCTTCGGCGACCGCTCAGTCTCCGCCACGGAGTGTCGGAGCTACCTTTCGGAATTTGTCGCGTCGGGCTTTTGCGCCTGGCGCTCCAGCTTCTGGCCGGCATGCTCCAGGGCTTCGCCGGTCTTTTGCATCGCCTGTTTCGATGACTCCTTCGCCTTGGAAGGGTCGAAGGTCACCTCGACGCGACCGTCGGCAGGCCGCTGCACCGTAAGAGCGCCGGTCGCCCAGAGCACTCCCACGGCGATGACGACCACGGCCAACAACCCCAGGAAAAGCCCCGCTCCCGATGTGCCCCGATCGACATAAACGCGTTCTTGGACTCGATTGGCCATGGTCCTTACCTCCGTAACTCGCGTGTGTGG
>DATFDL010000729.1:0-14363 GCA_035252155.1 Pirellulales bacterium
CCCGCCGCGCCGTCGTGCAAAAGCATCAGGTCGACGTCACTAAACGGCGAGACGTCGCGCCGGCCATAACCGCCGTGGGGCACCAGCACGACGTGCGCGCGGAGCGGCTCGCCGCGGTCGCCCAGGTCGTCGAGCGCCTGCTCGAACAGATCAAGGATAATTTCGTCGAACAGGTCGCTTAGTCCGGCGGAAACTTCGGCGCCGGAGGCGCCCGCGGCGTGTCGCTGCCTGAGTGTCTCGCGCCCGGCGATCAGCCGTGCTCGGGCCTGACGCACGTCCGCTCGCATTCCCGGTGCTACGATCATCGGCCCTAGATCGCTGCCTCGCCCGTCTCGCCGGTGCGGATCCGGACCGTCTCGTCGAGACCGATCACAAAGATCTTGCCGTCGCCGATCTGGCCGGTTTGTGCGGCGCGAATGATGGTGTCGATGGCCTTTTGGACGTCGGAGTTTTGCACCACGACTTCCAACTTGACCTTGGGGACGAAGTCGACGGCGTATTCCGTGCCGCGGTACATTTCGGTGTGTCCCTTTTGCCGGCCGAAGCCGCGGACTTCGGTGATGGTCATGCCCTGGATGCCTTGCTCGCTCAGGGCGTTCTTGACGTCTTCGAGCTTGAAGTGGCGGATGATCGCTTCAACTTTTTTCACTGCCAGTCTCCCTTGGGTTTCTAGCCGCTTGGTCCAAGCGCGCGCCGCCTGAACCGAGCGCCGGCCCGATCACGCGCACTCCCGCATTAGCGTAACCGCCCGGCGAGCGACAGTAAAGGGCGGCGCAGGCATGATTTGCGCGACGAATGTGCGGTTAGAACGCCTCTTTGGCCTTGACCCCCTTTCGCTCCTGGCGGTAAATGCCGCGGCGGTTCTCGCCCTGCATCTGCTGGATGGCGCTGTTGCTCTGCTGCAAGCCTTCCAGCAGTTGCTCGGCGTCGCTGGCGGGTTTTTCAGCCGCAGCCGC
Source organism: Pirellulales bacterium (assembly GCA_035252155.1). Taxonomy (GTDB): domain Bacteria; phylum Planctomycetota; class Planctomycetia; order Pirellulales; family JAICIG01; genus JAICLL01. The sequence goes on from DATFDL010000729.1 coordinate 957, forward strand.
TGGTGCCGCCGGTGGGGCTGGCTGGTTGGCCTGCGCAGGCGGCGGGCCTAGCTCGGTGTGGCCGCGGAAAAAGGCGTAGCGGTTGTTCTCGCCTTCGGCAATCACCGTGGACGTGCCTTGGATCGACTGCGCGACAAAGACCCCGCGCAAGTCGGTCTCGCCCGATACAAACTCGCCGTTGCGCGTGCCGATCACCTTCACTTGCACTTCGGGCACGTAGCCGTCCTTCACCACGTTCTTGACCGTCGCCCGCACCTCGCCCGAAGAAGCCTCTTCTTGGACTTCGACCGCAAGCGGCGTTACGAGCACCAGCCCACTGGCGTGCAAGTCGTCGCCTCGGCAGACGACCAGATACGCGCCTTCGTCCTTCAAAGGCAACTCCAGCTTGCGCGTGCGGTCGCGGTAGTCTTTGCCGTCGCCCAGCTCGATCACGGCCTCGTGATACGGGCGAATGCCAGCCAGGTTGATGCCGGTGATGCCCGATAGGTTGCGCTTCAGCAGACTGAACTTCATCAAGTCGATCTTGTAGACGCGTGCGTCGCAGCGGGCAACGTTGCGGAACTTCAGTTCAACCTCGACCTGCTCTTCCGGCTCGAAGGTAGTGACTTCGGGCAGGCTGATTTCTTTGTGAGCGAAATAATCGATGGCCTGCTTGGCGTCGGCGAAGCGGTCGGCCACCAGCGTGTATTCGCGAATGGCTTCGGCCGCCTTGCCCAGGCTGTGATAGACCTGGGCGAGGATATAAATCGCCCGCCATTTGTTGCGGCTCTCTTCTTCATGCCCGGTCTGGCGATCGACGCGTTTGGCCTCGGCCACCTTGCCGCACATGGCCAGCGCCTCTTCGTGCTCGCCCAAGGCAAAATGGCTGTAGCCGATGATATACCAGTAGCTGTCGAGATAATCGCTCTTCGGATATCGCTCGGCGTAACGCTCGCACCGCGCGATCGCCTCGCGGTACGTCTTCAACTCGAGCAGCGCGTTGGCCAGCGAGAACGATGCCTGATCGGCAGCAGGGTCTTCGGGATACGCCGTCAAAAAGCCGTCGAGCATCCGCCGGGCGTGCTCGATCAGGTCGATGCGCGTGATCTTCTTGTCGCGCAGCTTGACGTCGGCCGCCGCCTGCGGAGCATAGGCATACACTTGCTGAGCCAACGCATACTGGGCCGCCGCGGCATAGCCTTCGGGTGGGTACTCGGCCAGCAGCCGCCCCATCACCTCGACGCTGCGCAAGAACTCGCCCCGCTCTTCCAAAAAGCCCGCCACGCCGTTCTCGCGCAGAAAGCTGCTTTCGACCGTGGCCCGAAAGATCAGATACGCCCGCTCATATTCACCCAGTTTGTCGTAGGCGGCTCCGACTTTCACGATCTTTTCGAACGACAATTCCACATCGGGCCATTTTTCCTTGATCAGCTCGAAGTAGCGGACGATCTCGCCTTCCGGACCTCGCTCCAGGTGAATGTCCAAGAGCATCGTGGCCGCCTCGCGGTGGATTTCGGGCCGCAATTGCCACTTTGTGACCAGCTCGGTTAGATAAGTTCCCGCTTCGGCCAACTCATGCTTGGCGAAATGCCGCTTGCCCAGCTCAAACAACTCTTGCGGCGACCAGCGATATTCGTCGTCGCTGGCCTTGCCCAGCGGCAGCACCGCCAGCGACTTTGGCTCGGCCACCGCGAGCTGGTCGGGCCGATAGGCGTTGTGCACGGCGGTCGGCCCCGCCCGATAGGCACCGGGCAAGTAACCGTGTACGTCGTATTGAATCGGCTGCACGTATTGCCGGCTGCCGACGTAGAAGGTGATTTCGCCCGGCCGCACTTCGAACCGCTCGAAGCCGCCGGTCACCGATTGCTCGATCACCGTCACACCGCTGGGCAGCGGTTCGGTGATGACGAGATATTCCAGCTCCTCTTCGGGCGTGTTGGCCGGCACGTTTTGCCGCCAGACTTCGAGCGTCACGTGGCCGCGCTGGCCGACGGGCAGCTCGGTGAGCGGGTTGCGGAACGGCGTGAAACTGCCCTGCAACACGGCGAAGCCGCGCGGAATCGCTTCCCCGTCGAGCTCCCGCGGGGCCGGCTCATAATACCGCCGCACGTTCCAATCTTTCGTCGTGCTCTTCAGCTTGTCGGCCGGCACGAATCCGCCCAGCACGCACTGGAATGTGTACCGCCCGCGGCCCGCCAGGCTGAACTGCACGCGCTGCTTGTCTTTTTTGAGCACCTGCGGCGGCACCACCAGCGTCTGCGTGCGGCTCTCGGGCGTCACGTCGAGCACGCCGATCTCGATGTTGTTGACGATCACGGTGAGCTTGTAGTGCTCTTCATCAAAACGTGCCCGGCCGTACCAATCGGCCAAGGCGAGCGTTGCCGGGCCGGTGGCCTTGTCAGGCGACCAGCGATGAGCATGACGGTGCGCCATCAACCAATCGACTAGTTCCTTAGTCTTCGTGGCATCGGGCGAGACTTTTTCCAGGCACAGCAAATACAGCGCACGGATTTCAGCCGAGGCTTCGCTCCACGGCAACAGGCCGCGGTTCGTCGAGAGCCGGGCAGCCGCTTCTTTCGTAGAACGAAATTCATTCCGTTTCTCTTCATCGAGCGACCGCTTGGCCAACAGATCGAGCAAGTCCTTGGCCATCGGCTGCCTCTCCATCTGGGCCAGGGCCAGCGCCAAGTGGGCTAGTGCCGCCGTCGAGAGACTGGGGCGATTGCGATAGAGCCTGTTGGCCAAAGCAAAATCGCCGCGGCCTGCGGCGGCCAGCGCCTGCAAGAGGATCGCCTTGCTTTCCAGATCGCTCTCGGCGGTCGCGGCCACTTGGCCATTCAGATAGCCGACCGCCTTTTCAAACACTTCGTCCGCCACGCGATAGCCAGCCGCCTTGGCCAGACTGAGCGACCAAACGGCACGGGCAGACGAATAGCGATTGCTCGCTCCGCCCCTGCCCGTCCAACTCCAGCCGCCGTCGTCGTTTTGCGAAGTGACCAACATGCTTAGCGACGACCGCACGCGGGCGTCGAGCGCTTCGGCCTGCGGCGTGCCAGCCTGCCGCGTGCCGCCGATCAGTTTTTGCAGGGCGACGGCGGCCATCAGGTCGCTGGTGGTTGTATCGAGCCCGGAAGCCAGCCGCAGCGTCTCGAGACCGCAAAACGGCGTGGCAGCGAGCAAAACATCCAATAGACTTTGCTCGACATTGGGACCTACGATGACTTCCAATCTTGGGCTGGCCAGCGTCATGTCCTTGGGCGGCTCGACCCAGACCGTCATGTCGCTGCTGGCCGACCCGCCCGCCGTGGCATACACCGGCATGCCAAACGGTTGGAGCGGTAACGATCGGCGGATCGTGTCGCTGCGCTCGCCGGCCTTGACCGTCAGCTCGATGACGACGGTTCCCTCTCCCTCCGGGAGAGGGTTAGGGTGAGGGGGCGCGTTCTTCTGCTCGGGGTTCACCTTACCCTCACCCCGGCCCTCTCCCGGAGGGAGAGGGAGATTCTGGTCACCCCGCCCGAGCTTCGCCTTGAACCGCAGCTCGTGCATGCCTTTGCCGGCTTCAAGCGTGCGGGTTTCTTCAATGGTCTTGCCGCCGATGGTAGTCTTGAGTGTGACCTCGATCGGGCCCTTTTCGACCGCATCGTTATGAACCGTGGCTTCGATCTCGGCTTCATCGCCATCGGTGAAGGCCAGCGGCAGCTTCAACTCGCCGAACAGTTCTTTCTTGACGACCAGCTCGCTCTCACCCTCGCCCGCCAGCGTCTCGACAGTCACGCCCTTGGCCAGCAGCTTCCAGGCGGTGGCGCGGTCGGGCAGCGTGATCGTGACCGATGCCTTGCCCTTGGCATCGGTAACAAGCGCCGGGCTCCAATAAGCGGTCTCTTGCGAGCCGGTTGGCGGCAGCAGCACCGCGCCGGCCTCGGCCAGCTTCTGAGCTATATCGCCGGCCTGTTTTTCATCAAGCTTTCCGTCCAACGCCACATTGACCTGCGTGCCGTCGCGGCCGAGCATGGCGACACTGCCATTCACGTTGCGGTTGAGCAATTCATCGACGGTCGGGACCGCAAAGCCACTTATTCGTGTGGCACCACGATCGTGATGGGCTCGCGATTCGGTCATGACGAGCTCGCCCGTGGCATAATAAGCTTGCTCCCCGCCGACGTCCATTGCTGGTTTTCCGGACTGGCCGCGCAGGTGTGCGGCCCCCTGGCCTGCAAATATACCGGCGACTGGCCCGCGCGCCGGCCTTCCGAACAATTGACCACCGCCGAGCCTGCGTTCCGAGTTGTTCCGTTCGCCGGCGAAGAATCTGGACCGTGCCTCGCCTTCGGCCGCGTTGATTTGCTCCGTCATTTGACGTTTGGCGAGGTCGTTGATTTCATCCGGGCCATGAACTGAGTCCGCAAGAACCGCGCTCGATTCGGCGAACCCATACCCGTTTGCGATCGGCCCATCATGATCGCTGTCGGTTTCTAACTCTTCCCTTTGTGAAATCACCAAGCCAAGCTCTTCGCTTACGGCGCTCACTTGCCCGGCTACGCCGGCATCCTGCCATGTGTCGGCCGCAGCGGTCGCGGTCAAGTCATCCACCAATTTCTTGAAATCTTTGTCCGTGGCGGCTGCCGGACCTGTCATGGGGCCCGCAATCCGCGAGAATTCAATTTCCTTTAGATCCTTTAAACGCTGAAGCTCTTCGGCTTCGATCTCGCGGCGGTCTTTTTCGGCCAGCAAGAGCGGGTCAATATTGCGAGTCACCGGGTGGTACGCGAACGAAACGCTCGACGTGGTGCGCAGCGCCGACGCGCGCGGCTGACCGCGGAAGAAGTCTTGAATCGCCGGCACGTTGGCGCCGAACATCTCCCAGAGCGATTGCTCGATCATCGCCAGGCTCAATTCGGCCTCGACCGGCTTGCCCTGCGGATCGGCGGCAGTGATCGTCACTTCCACGTCGTCGCCGGGCCGAGCGGGTTCGCCGTCTCTGCGAGCGGCGGAAATGGTGACTTTCAGCTCGCGCTCGACGGCGAATGGACTCGACGCCTGATGGAACCGGCGGAACTTTTTGGCCTCTTCAGGGTCCTTCGGCGCGCGCTCGTCGGTCATTACCGCGGCGGCCAGTTCAAAATTCGGCGCCAGCGAGGCCGTCATCGGCACTTCGATTTCGTTGGCGCCGGTCTTCAGCCGCACCAGCTTGTAATCGAGCACCCGGGCGCCTTGGTACGTCACCAAAACCAAGGCCGGCTTTTCGCGCCAGTGCAGTTGCAGCTTGGCCACGTCGCCCACTTTGTAGGTGTGCTTGTCGGCCAAAATGCGCAGCCGCACGGCGTCGCTCTCGTCGGAGATTTTGACGACGTGCGAACCGGAGACGGGGTTCTCGAAGCGATCAATGCCTTCGGCCCGCAACACATATTTGCCGCCGGCTTCGAGCCGTAGCGTCACATGGGCTTTGCCATCCTTGTCGTCGGTCGTGACCTCGTGCGATTCCACCTCGCGCTCGCCCACTTTGCCTTCGACGGTGGTCCGTTCCAGCACGTGCAGGGCGAGCTTTTGGCCGGTGGGTTTGCCTTCGGCGTCGAGCGTCGCGAGCGTCACTTCAAAGGTTTCGCCCGACACGAACACCGGCCGCACCGTGCTCACGCCGATCGAAAAGCCCTGCACGGCCAGATAAAAGTTGACGGTCGTTTGCAGATTGCGTTCGGCCAACGTCACCACCAGCGGCAGCACTTGGCTTTCGCGGAAATCGCGCGTGGGAAGCTTAAAGGCCAGTTCGCCGTTCTCATCAGTCCGGCCATCAAAAACCCGCCCGCCAGCCAACTGGTAGCGGACTTCGCGATCGGCCACCGGCGCTCCGTAGTAGTACTTGGCGGTGATTTTACCGCTGATCTCTTCGCCGCGATAAAACACCTTGCGATCGACGTCCACGCCCAGCCGCACTGGCTCGAGCCGATATTCGTGGACCTGGAACGAGCCTTGATAGCTGTGGTTGTCGTCGTCGCGCACCTGAATGCGGTAGTCGCCCAGCACGCTGCCGGGCGGAAGCGCGAAGTTCGCATGAAAACTGCCGAAGCGGCCCAGCTCGACTTCGTCCTGGCGGATAAGCCGGTTGCGGCTATCGAAAACTTCGAAGTGGTATTTTTTGCCGGCTTCGACCACAAAGCGGTCGTCGGCCACGGTGCGGACGATGCCGCGCACGTGAACCAACTGGCCGGCGCGGTAGGCCGGGCGGTCAGTAAAGATATAGCCGCGCTCGGTGAGGCCCGTCGCCACGCCCACGCCTTCCAGACCGACCACGTTCGAGGCCACGTTCCCCTCGGCCACGGCGAACACCCGCACATCGCCCGCCAATTTCAGCTCTTCAAACGTCTGCTGAAAGACGCCGTCGGCGTCGGTCTCGCCTTCAGAAAACACTTGCTGGCCGTTGGAGACGAGCAGCCGCGCCTTGGACCAAGGCTGGCCGGTGCGCATGTTCTCGGCGAAGACAAACACCTCATCGCGCGAGCTTTTGACGACGATGTCCAGGTCGCTTTGCACGACCAGCGTGGTGGCTTCGAGCGTTTTGCTGCTGACGGTTACGATCATCACGCCCGAAGTCTTTTTGTCGCCAGCCGCTTCGGGCAGCGGCACCTCGATCGTGCTTTCAAGCTGCTGATACTGCGCGTAGTGCGGCAGTTCGAACTCGATCGTGCTGTCGGGATCGATCAGGGCCACATCGAGCGCTTCGACGCCGCCGGCGAGGTGCATCTTGCGAAAATACGTTTCCAGATCGACTGCGTACACCCGAACTTGCACGATTTCCAGGTTGCGGCTGGTGAGCTTGATTTGCGGCGTCTCATTGGTGCGGAAGACGCGCTCGGTGGCGATGGCCAGCTCTTTGGCCGTCAGCCGAGCAACCCGCGCCTGGGCCTGCGCGGCAAAGCTGCCCCAGGTGACCTTGCGGTATTCGGCCAGCGCGTCCTCAAGCTTACCGAGCTTCTCTTCGAGCGTGGCCGCGATGAGAAACTGCGCCTGCGAAGATTCTTCGGTGCCCGGATATTTGGAGACCAGCCGTCGCCACTCGGCAATGGCTTCGTTCCAATGTTCTTGCTGGAACTCCATCGAGCCGAGTTCGAGCAAGATCCGCGGATTGCGCGGATCGAGCGGGTACTTGGCGGCGAAGGTTAGCCACAGCCGCCGAGCGTCGTCGTAGCGCTTGGCCTGCCGGGCCTCCGCGGCCAGCAAATACTCGGCGTCGACGATCTGCCGCTGCACGTCGCTCCATGAAGAATGCGCCGGATGTTTGGTCAGGTATTCCCGCCAGGCGGCCAACGCCTCGTCGAATTTCTTTTGACGCAAATAGGCGTTTCCCAGCAGCACGCGAGCATCGGGCGTTTCGCCGCGATCGGCGTAACGTTTGTCATCAAGAAATCGGGTGAGAATTCGCACAACGTCTTCATTCCGGCCGCAGTGCAGATAGCTCTGCGCGATCCGCAAAAACGCCTGCCCGGCCAGCTTATGTTCCGGGAATCGCTTAATAAACGCTTCGAGCGAGGCGACGCCGCGGTCGAGCGCTTCGTCGTTTTCGGGGTTGGGCAGCCCGTAAGTCTGCGAGAGATTGAACATCGCCTCGGCGACGCGCTCCGAAGGATCGTCAGGGTAGGCGGCCAGCAGGTCTTGCCAGGTGCGGCGGGCCTCTTCGCGCTGGTTCTGGGCCAACTGCACTTCGCCCAACCGATAGCGGGCCTCGATATCGAGCGGGCTATCGGGGTGCTCTTTGCTGAATTGAGCGAATCTCTTGGCCGCTTCCGGCAGGTTTTTCAGCTCCTGATAGCAGCGGGCTACTCGCAGTTCGACCTCGATCCGCCGCTCGGGTTTGGGACCGACCTCCAGCGCTTTGTTGTAAAACTCCAGCGCCTTGGCGTAGTCGGGCGGTTGATTTTCGTCGGCCGGCTTGAAATAGGCGTCGGCGAACTGCAAATAGATGTCTGCGATCTCTTGCTTGCGGTCGATCGAGAGCAGATCGGCCGCCTGCTGGCGGTAGATCACCTCAGCGGCTTGAAAATCGCCTTTGCGGGCCATCGCCAACGCCCGGCCAAACTGATATCGCCGCAGCCAACGGCTCTCGGCGAAGTCCTCTTCGGCTTTCTCGTAGGCGGCGATCGAATCATCGTATTGGCCGGCCAGGTAGAGTGCCCGGGCCTTGAGATAGGCCAACCAGGGACGGTCGGCGTCTTTTTCGTTGGCGGCCTGGTCAATGGCCGCGGACGCCTCAGCGTATTTTCGGTCTTGCAGAAGCTGCCGGATATTGTCGGGCGTTTTGGGCTCGACCGGCTCGAACGAATCGGCTTTGGCCGCCGGCTGCTTGTTCGCCGGCTTTTCGTCGGCCGCCCAAGTGAACGGAGCAAAAAAAGACCCGGCAAACAGGCCCGCCAGGCAGGCCAAACGGCGAAATTTCAGCGGCAGCAGCATAACCAAGACCTCTCGTCGAGTAAGCGTCCCGCTTGCTCCCCAGCCGAACGGCTGCCCTGCGGGGTTGTTTCCGTATTCCTTTATGACGCACGAAGGGGAGGAAAAGTTTCATGCCTGCCCCGGTTTTGCCGCCTCCTGAGCTTAAACGATTAAATCGCTTTGAGTTCTTCAGGACTGATCCCGATGGAAAGTGTGACCTTTTGCCATTCCTCCGGCCTAAGTTTCTGCATCAAAATCGACCAAATCCGATCTTCTTTTTCCGCCGATCGCTGATCATCGAACTTCCGGCTGACGACGACAACATGGACGTTTTCACCCGCTGCGCCATCCGAGCCGTCAGAAACGTCCACGAGATCGTTCTCATCGCTGAAGTAGCCAGACTTCAGGGCGTCGCGTATCTTGTGTTTCAATGCGGCATCAGCCATATGCGCGATCCGTGCACGTCGTCATCGTCACCGTCAGAAACGTCGACGAAATCCGCCGCGTCGGTGAAATAGCTCGTCTTAAGCACGTCGTGGATTTTTTGTTTCAATTGTTCGTCAGCCATCCTTTGCATTGTACCGCTGGGCAGGTGGGGACCAAAGCACTTGGCGAAGCAGATCCATCGATGCCGTGCCATAACGTCGCAGTCGATGGCCTTACCGGGAATCTTCGAGTCTGACTCGGATCGGATGCTGGCCGCGCTCAATTTCGTCGGCGAGTTGCAGAAAGCGCCCGCGTAAGATCTGTTCGGCCTGCGGCTGGCTGATGTTGCCGTTCCGCACGGCACGGTCGAGCAATCGAATTCCGATCGGCACCTGATAGTTCGGCAAGCTGGCTTGGACCTGCCGCGCAGCCTCTTGCTGCCTCCATCGTACGAGCTTTTCATTGACCAACATTCCGCCGAAAAAACTCGCTACGTTGAGCACCAGCCAGAACATGGTCTTCAAACTGAACTGAAGGCGGAGCATGGCGGGATTGTACCGCGAACCGGAAAATCACAGTACTCCAGCCGCTTCCTCCCCAACTCCCCAACTCCGCGTCTCCGCGTCGTCACCGCCGGGCCATCGCCAAGGCTCTGCCCCAGCCACCTTGGTGTCGCGACAGTTTAGGTTTGTTGATGTTGCAGGGTCAAACACACCGCAGCACCGACTGCTGGACGGTTAACCAGCGGACCCGATGAGCCGCGTCCCAGCGCCATTTTCCGTTGACAAGCACTGCCGCAATAACAATTCGGGGGGCAATCGTTCGAGTAGTGACCCACGAAATCGTGGCTCGCCGGTATCTTTTGCCGCGCGGTTCGCCGCATCTGGCCCCCGCAACTGCCTTCACGACGATGCGGTAGTCCTGAGGCATGGCCGCCTCCTTGTTTTGTACCAGGCAAGTGGCTTGATCGGTTTTCAGCGGATTTTTCACCGGTTTCGCGACCGCCCGCCGATGGCTTGACGCCGTGCGGCGGTGTCAGCCGCTAAAATCGGCTGCGATGGGAGCGAAAGCTTGTGAGTTGGTTCATCGGACTTACGGCGGCTTGAGCGACACTGTCTCCGCAGCAGGCGTTGCCGTGATACAATCAGTTTATGGAAACCATCAAAAACTTGAGCGACATCGCTCCACAGGACTTATCGGCTCTTGAACGGGTGATTGGAGTGTCCCTTGATCCGACCGTGCATCAGGCGGTTGTGTTGATGGTCGTGCCGAAAACGCGGCCCGGTGCCCGCATTCGCAGTCCTCGACTCGCCCATCCTGAACAGGCTGCCGACTTCCAAAAGCAAGTCACCTTGGAAAAGTGAAATGCCTGCGTACGAAACTGTGGGCTTTGACCCGCCCGCCGCGGTAGCGACCGTCATCGTAAGGGAGCCGCACAGTGCAAGGGCGGCTCCCGACGTACGAATGCTCATCGACTCCGGTGCCGATGTCACCTTGCTGCCCGAGCGCTCGCTTCGGCAAGTCGGCATTGATATCGACACGGGCGAAAGCTACGAACTCATCGCGTTCGACGGCAGCGTTACGGTCACTCGCGCCGTCACGGCCGATATGGTTTTCCTGGGACGGAATTTCAAAGGGCGGTTTTTACCTATCAACGATGAATGCGGCGTGATAGGGCGAGACGTGCTGAATCACCTTTCAATCCAGTTGGACGGTCCCAACCTGACATGGAATGAGACGTAAGCAGCCGCGCGTCGTACCCGCGACGCGGGCAATGCCTCGGATCGGTGTGGAGCAACAAGGCTTCGTTCATCGGCGCTGGACGCGCTCGCGCCAATTCGCCAACGCTTCCTCGAACTGGTCGTCCCGATCTTCCTCCGGCCAACCGCCCAGTAGTTCGTCGACCGCCGCAGGCGCGGAAACGCCTTGCTGCCTGGTCAATTCGTCGAGCGAAAGCGGCCGCCAAAAGTCCGCGCCCGGAATTGGCTCGACTAAGACAGGCGTACCATCGGGCAGCGGTAGTGGAATATCGACGACTACCATGCCCTTCTCAATTCGACCTTCAAACACCACGCGGCGCCTCCGGCTTTCTGTTGTCTCGCTCACCTGCCAAGTCTACTGTCCAATGGGTCGCCATGCCATCCGTAAGTCATTTTGACAAGCATTTTAAGCGAGTCATACTTAAAGAGAGGCGGCTTTCGAGCCGCCGATCGCCGCCGCCGACCGACACCTGTGGAAACCATGCTCGCGCGCACCTGGCCGCCGATGAGGGCGCTCAACGCTGTAGTGGTGTGCGCGATCGCCGGGGCGGTGTATGCCGCCGAATCCTCGACCGATGACCGGCTCGACAGCGAGGCTAGCCTAATCGCGCGGCGGGCCGCGCGGTTCGCAGAACTGCCGCGACCGCCGGCGCCGCCCGAAATTGAGCTGCCGGCGAAAAATCGGAGCAACTCTTCGCCCGACTTGGGCGAGATCGATCGGTTCATTTACGCTTCGTGGCGCGAAGCTCATCTGCCAGAGGCCGACTCACCGCCCGCACCGTGCGACGACGCCGCGTTTTGTCGCCGAATTCATCTCGACCTGATTGGCGTCATTCCGTCGCCGATCGACTTGAATCATTTTTTGGCCGATCGCTCGGCGGACAAACGGGCCAAGCTCATCGATCGGCTTTTGAGTCGCGACGACGACTACGCCGCCCACTGGACGCCGTTTTGGGAAGACGCGCTGGCCAGCCAAACGGTTCTCAGCCAGGGAGGCATTCCGACGCGCGGCGATTACCGTGCGTGGATTTACAACAGCCTGCGACGCAATCGGCCCTATGACGTGATGGTGGCCGAGCTGATCGACCCCACCATGCCCGGTCGACACACCGCCGTAACGGAAGACCTGTTCGGCGTGAAGTACAACATCGAATACGTCCGCAACGAAGACCACACCGTCACGCTGCAGACGGCGGCGAACGTGGGGCAGGTCTTTCTGGGCACGGGCATGAAGTGCGCCAGTTGCCACGACCACTTTGAGAATGCCGAGTGGACCCAAGAGCGCTTCTTGGGGTTCGCCGGGCTGTTCGCTCCGCACGATCTGGAGCGGCTGCGTTGCGACGTGCCCACCGGCCAGAGGGTTGCGGCACGGTTTCCGTTCGAAATGCCCGGTGTAGCGGCCGAGATTCCTGGCGACCTGGACGCGCGGCTGCATCTGACGGCGCAATTGGTCACCGATCCGCTCAACCCGCGGTTCGCCAAGACGATCGTCAATCGGCTTTGGCGGCGCTACCTGGGCCTCGGTTTGTACGAGCCGGCGGACGATTTCAGAGACGACATGCCCGGCAGCCAACCGAGGCTGCTTGATTGGCTGGCCTATGATTTCATCAAACATGGCTGCGATTTGAAGCACACCATCCGGCGGATTGTCGCCAGCCGCACGTATCAGCACCGCTACGACGCCGCGCTCGAAGATCATTTTGATCCGGCCGATCGGTCACAACCGCGATATTATCGTTCGCCATCGCTGCGGCGCATGACGGCGGAACAAACGCTCGACAGTATGCGGCTGGCAGTGACGGGCCAGCTCGATCCCGAGCAGCGTTGTTATCTCGACGCCCGATCGACAGCTTTGATGCGGGCGTTGGGCCGGCCGGCCTCGCGCAACGAAATCAGCACGGCCCGGCCCGACGACGTGGCCGTGGTGCAGGCGCTGGAGTTGCTCAATGGCCACGAGCTGCACGAGTTGATCGATCAGAGCGAGCTATCGTTCAAGCCGGCGGTGCGGCGCGACCCGCGGCGGTTGATCGACCAGCTTTATTTGACTGCCCTGACGCGGCACGCCACCAGCGAAGAGAAGCGGTTCGGCAAAGACGTTTTGCCGCCTGGTGATTCGCAGGATGACGCGATTCGCGATTTGTTGTGGGCGCTGATTTGTAGTCCGGAGTTTCAATACATCAAATAACAATAACCAATCGCTGTAGGGAACGCCCTCTGTGGCGTTCCGTGGCGGGCGAGACGACGTCGCGCCGCTGTTCGCGGAACGCCACGGAGGGCGTTCCCTACAGAAGCCGAAGCATCGATCAAAATATGACACAACTTGATCGTCGAGACTTCTTGAAAGCTAGCCTGGCGGCGGCGGTCGCCGGTTCGGCGGGCGCGGCGACGCCGAAACCATCGCCAGGGCGGCGGGCGGCAGCCGACGCGGTGATTTTTGTCTGGCTGCCCGGCGGCGTGGCACAGGCCGATACCTGGGACCCGAAAGAGTTCACGCCGTTTACCACGCGCATGAAGGGCAGCGAGCTGCTGGGCACCTGTCCGAGCATCGCCACCTCGGTCGATGGCCTGCGGATCGGGGCGGGGCTGGAGCAAATGGCCTCGGTCATGCACCACGGCACCGTGCTGCGCAGCCTGGCCAGCGAAACGAAGTTCGGCGCGGTGCATCTCAAAGCGCAATACGCCATGCTCACCGGATACTTGTTTCCGGTTGGCGTGAAGGCGCCCAGCATGGGCGCGGCCGTCGCTCGCACGCTGGGTCCGCGGCACCCGCAAGTGCCGCCGTACATCTATATTGGCCGTGATATCGACACCAGCGACA
>DATFDL010000730.1:0-22434 GCA_035252155.1 Pirellulales bacterium
AGAAGTGCCCCTACCGTGGGCGGGCCAGCCGGCGCTCGGCCTGGTCGATGAGTTGCCCGGCGCGGGCGAGCAGCCCCTGGCGATCGTCGGCGGGCAGGTGCGGCCCGCCCGGCCCGTGGGCCATCAGCGAACCTCGACAATGTTGGCAGATCAGTCGCTTGCCCAAATACTCGACACGCACCCGAAGACTGCGGCCACAAGTCGGGCACTCTTGCACGAAAAAGGGGGAATCCGCCATCCGGTATCTCCTTCTACCGCTGCACCACTCGATTCAGCGAGATCGCGTCGAATTCAGCGCGATTGCGCTGGCCAGAGTCTATGCGATCTGCCGACCGATTTCAACAAAGAACCCGGCCATGCTGACGAAAAGGTAAACCAAGATAGCCGTAGGGCGTCCATCGGACGAGAGTAGATCCGGCACATTTTGCCCAGTGTGACAACTGTGGTTAAACAACGGTTGAGGGCGGTAACGCACACCCCTGTTCTGGAACGCTGCTGTGGAACGGTCTCCGGCCGTTTCACCCTGTTGTGGAACGGTCTCCGACCGTTTCACATTGCCCGACCGAAGGTCTCCCCCTCGTGGCAGAAGCGGGCCGATGGTGTAACAACGGAGACCTTCGGTCAGACGCGGCGGTCACGGTCAGGAGACCGTGACGCAACCGCCGTGACGCCTGTGTGTTGATTGCCGGGGCATCGCCGCGACGACGTGATCCGGTCGGCGCAGGCGCTGTTACGCGGCTCTGCCCCAGCCACCGAGCTACGGCGCCTCTTTCGCGGAGCGAAAGGCGACATTGCCCGACTTACCGCCCGAAGCGAATGCGGCTCACCTGATGAGCCAGCAGCCATTCGAGCCAGGCTTCGTGATCCTCGCTGAGCTCAACTTCGGTTTGGTTCTCACTGTCGAGCGGCGAGACGACCGAGATCACGCCGTCGTCGAGCCAGCGACGGGCGGCCGCCGGGTCGATCCAGTATTCTCCGTCGGCAAGCTCCGGCACGCCTGGCTCGCCGGGCACGCTCATAAAATACGCCACCTCTTGTCGCAGCCGGTCGGAGGCTACGAACGGCGGCAAATCGGACCGGTTGGCGGCGTACACCTTGATCGACATGCCCGTCAATCCTCCTGGGCGAGGCAATATAGCCGCTTCTCGCCGCGCAGAAACAGTTCGCCCCCGGCGATCGCCGCCGAGGCACTGAACGTATCGTCGAGCACATTTTTGGCCAGCAGCTTGGGATGACCGCTGTGGCTGATGACCAGAGTCATTCCGTTGCGGTCGGTGACGTAAACGCGGTCGGCGGCGCCCACCGGCGAGGCGTAAATCTCGCTCATTCCGCCCAAACGAATCGGCCCCGGATCATCGGTGCCGGTCGGGCCGTTCACGCGCGTCAAGATGCCCTGGTAGTGCGTAATAAAGTAAAGCGATTCGCCGTAAAGCAACGGCGACGGCACGTAGGGCGTGCCGCGCGACCGCCGCCAGAGCACGTCATCGGTGGCGGTGATGTCGCCCGTTGCGCCCTCCAGGCGAATTGCCAGAAGCGCCCGCTTGTCGTAGCTGCTGCCGACGTAGACCACGCCGTCGGCCGCGACGGGCGACGCGACGATGTTGGCCGACAGCCCGCCGCACTGCCAGATGACTTTGCCGTCGGCCAGGTTGTAGCCGCGCACGCGGTTGGTGCCGCTGACGATAAGCTGGGGCCGGCCGGCGTGCTCGAATACAATCGGCGTCGCCCACGACGTGATCTCGTCGCGATCGACTTTCCAAAGCTGCCGGCCGGTGCCCTTGTCGAACGCGGCGACGAACGACTGCCCCTCATGGTCGCAATTGACGAACAGCATGTCTCCGTAAAGCACGGGCGATGCGCCCTCGCCGTGTCCGTGCAGCGACTGGATCAGGCCAAAGTCTTTTTCCCAAAGCAGCTCGCCGTCGAGATTCAGACAGTACAGCCCGTAGGAGCCAAAGAAGACAAAGACTCGCTCGCCGTCGGTTACCGGCGAATTCGAGGCGAGACTGGCGGTGCGGTGCCCTTGCTCTTGCGGCAGGGCCTTGCGCAGAGTGCGTTGCCAAACGATCTGGCCATCGGACCGGCTGACAGCCAGGGCTACAAACTGCTGCCGGCGCGTCACGGGCAGGTTGTCGTGATTGCCCGGCGCCTGGCTGGGCCGGGGCGGCAGCTCATCACCGTAGGGTATGGCGGCCGTGAGGAAGACGCGGTCGCCCCAGACAATGGGCGTCGAGTGCCCCAGGCCCGGCAGCTCGCTCTTCCAGCGGACGTTTTGGTCTTCGGTCCACTCGGTCGGCGGGTTGGCGTACGGGGCAACGCCTGTGGCCAGCGGCCCGCGCCATTGCGGCCAGTACCGCTCGGCTTCGGGAGATTTGGATTCGGCCGCGAGAGCTTGGGAGGCGAGTGAGAGAAACCAGACGGCAATTACAACGACGACGCGCATGCTGCATTATTGCGAAACCAAGAATAAATCGAAAGTCGGTGGCTGCCGGCCACCTGGCCGCGGGCCAATTTTGGTTCTGCGCAGCACTGCGCCTGACTAGTCACGAAGTCAGCTACCCTTTTTACCTCGCCGCGGCGCCGTTCGGCTGCCAGATGAGCAACTCGCCCTTGCCGGGCACCGAGGCGTCGCCGGTGTAGCGACGGTAGGCGCCGGCCGCGCCGTCCTGGGGAATCGACACGCCCAGTGACGCTAAATGCCGAGCGTAGATGTGCAGAAAAGTCGGCTGGTAGGTGCAGGCGTAAGAGAAGGTAGGCAGCAATCGCAACGGCGCCAGCGACACGATGGTGCCGCGCGTCATCCAGGCGCCGGTGCGAATCTCGGCGCCCGACAATAAGAAAAGCGTGCCGCCCTTCATCTGTAGGCCGGCAAAATCCTTGACGGGCCCGCCGATTACAATCGTGCCGCGGCGCATGCGCATGCCGATTTCCATGCCGGCCGAGCCGTCGACGATGATCGTGCCGCCGCGCATGCCCGACAGACTGCCGCGATAGGCCGCCCCCACCTGCCCGCCGGCGTTGCCGTGAATGCGAATCAGCCCGCCCGACATCTCGCCGCCGACCCAGTCGGAGGCGTTGCCAAAGACCTCGATGCTGCCGCCCGTCATCTGAGCGCCCAAGTGCATCCCGGCGTCGCCGTGAATAGTGATGCGGCCTCGCGTCATGCCGCGGCCAATTGACTTGATGCGCTGGCCCCGCCCGTGAATCACTAGTTCGTCGCTCGGCTCGCCGTCGATGTCGAAAAACTCATCGAGCCTCGATTTTCGCTTGCCCAAATAGACAGGCAGCTCACGCACCTCGGCCAAGGGCAAGCTCGCCAGCCGGTCTGGCGTGAGGACCTCGGCCTCCAGCGGCACGGGCAGTTCGTGTTTGAGCGTGAGAGTGAGCAAGAGAACGGGAGGGACTAGGGGCTAGGGGCTAGGGACTAGGCCAATCGTTCATGCCTCCTCGCAGGCGGTGACCTGCGGCTGGGCAATACGGTGCATCTCCACGGGGTAATTATCAAACGACATCGTGTAATACTGCTGAAATAAGGGCCGCAAAAACTCTTCGATCGTTTCGTCGTAAGAAGGCTGAACCACCAGTCCGCGGCCTTCGGGCGTGGCGCGAATCTCGCCTTCCTCAACCACCACCTCGCCCCCCTTGATCACATACCGCGGGTAACTGAACATGCGGCGCACATCGGCGTCTTCCTCATAGACGACCAGATCGGCGTCGGCGCCCACGCCCAGGTGCCCCTTTTGCGAGAGACCGAGCGCCCTCGCTGGCCCCGCCGAAGTGAGAATGGCGACGTCCGAAAGCGTGTATTGCCGGTCGAGCTCGCCCAGCACGATCCGCTTTTGCGCCTTCGGCGGCAACTTCTTCAGACACTCGCGGCGGAAATCGACGTCCATCAAAAGCTGAATGATTTCCGGATACCGCCAGAAGGCGGCGCCGTTGGGATGGTCGGTCGTGAGAAAGATTCGCCACGGGTCGTCAATCAACAGCAACAGCTCCAACCCCACGGCCCACTGCACGGCGTTCACCAGATTATTCGGCCGATAGGTGTAGGGCACGATACCGCAGCCGGTTTCGTTTTCGACGTCCAGGTTGCCCCACTTGCGGCCTGTGAGCTGATAGAGCAGATGCTGCCAAGGACCGTCGGCGGTGATCGTCACCGTGTCGCCAAAGAGCACCGCGCCAGCGTCGGCGGTCATATTGGGGTGGGCGTTGAAATATTCGGCCAACGCCTTCGATTCACTGCGCATGGTGTGCCAGTCGTCGCCGCCATAGGCGTGATACTGCAAGTGGGCCATGTGCGCTCGATGGCCTTCCAACACCTTCATCGTTTCGAGCGTCGTGGAGATGTTGCCCGGCGCTCCCAAGTTGTTGCAGTGCAGGTGCAGGGGATGCGGCAAGTGCAGTTCATCGACGATCTGTGCCAGGCTGGCGATGATCTTGGCGGGCGTGACCTTGCTGTAGCCTTCGACCGGCTCGCCGAGCGTTTTGGCGTCGCCGCCCCACTTCCAGGCTTCGACGCCGCCGGGGTTGACCGCCTTGACACCGTAGGCCTTGGCGGCCCAAATCTGCCAGGCCACTACATGCCGAGCACGCTCGAGCTCGCCGGCCTCGATCAGGTCGAGCACAATCTCGTGGTTGGCCATCAGCACGCAGCACGATTTGTCGACGATCGGCGTGTCGCGCAATTCTTCGTGCGTATGCTTGGCGGTGAGAATGGGCACCGCCGCCTCGTTGACGGTAGTCCAGCCCATGCCCGCATACAGATAGCCGGTGGCGAACGTCGTGGGAGTTGATCCGCCCAGGCCGGCCCGCGTCGCTTGCGTACGGACGAACTGTTGCGCCCGCCGGTGATCCTCGGGAATCATGGCCCGGGCGAAGTTCAGCGCCGCGCCGGCCACGTGCGTATGGACATCGACTCCGCCGGGAAAGACAATCATGCCCCGCGCGTCGATCGTGCGTCCGCCCTCGCCGCTGGCGGCGATGCGGCCATCGGCGATATGGATGTCTTGCACCACCCCATCGACGCCATTGGCCGGGTCATAGATTTTGCCACCTGTGATTCGCAACATCAGGTCGGTTCTATGGCTCCTTACGCTGCTGGTGATGCCCCGACGACCTCTCGTTGCCGCGCGGCGGCCGCCTGATAGATACGTCGCACCACTTCTTCGTCGGTCGGATAGGGCGATTTCAACGCGGGCCGTAGCGGCAAGGGGATCTCGTCCATGCGGTAGGCCGTGCCCGGGGCGCTGATGCCGGTGACCGCGGTGGTGATGTGGACGTGCGCCAGGCGGCTGGTGTGCGTGACTTTGGGGTCGAGCACAATGGTCGGGATTCGGGCGAGATGGTCGATCGCCGGCTGCGGCATCGTGGCGCCCGGATCGGCGCCTAGAATCATGGCGGCATCGACGTCGCCCCGCAACAGCAGATCGACCGTCGAAAACTCGCCGGGATTGTAACGCGGGTAGCCGCGCGTCAGGCTCACGCCGAAGGGATACCCGGTGGTCCAGCGCATTACCACGTCCGCTCCCGTGACATTGCCATGCCCGCGCATGGGCATCGCCACGAACTTCGTGAAAGCGTTCAATTCGGCGGCTAGCGTCAAAATGGCCGCCGAGTTCATGTGTTTGCCGCGCGTCATCGAGATGCCCATACCGAAGAAGATGACGCCGAAGCGGCAATTCTTCATCCGGTCGGCCAGATCTTGCAGTTGCTCGATCGTCAGGCCGGTTTCGGCGATCAGCTCGTGATTGACCGGCTGGCCTTTGACCAAGGCCCGCAGTGCGGTGAGCACTTCAAAATCTTTGCCGGGCCGCACCTGCAAGAACAAGTCGGCGGCGCGGCCGCTGGGTGTTTCGCGGATGTCGACCAGCACCATGGTGCGGCCCTTGCGGCCGTTGGGCACGAACTTGCCCTTCTGGGTCAGCGTGTACTTGGTAAAGTGCCGGGGATGGCACTCCGCCGGGTTGCCGCCCCAATAGATAATGAAGTCGGCGCGGTTTTTCACTTCGCCGAGCGTGCAAGAAACCTTGCCACCCAACTGGGCGGCTAATTCGGTGGGGCCGTGTCACAACGAGGTGTGACTGTCGATCACTCCGGCCACGAGCTCGGCCAGGGCCACCGCCTCGCGCTGTGTCTCGCAGGTGACGTTGCTCAGGCCGTAGACCAACGGCATATGCGCCTGGTGAAGCACTTCGGCGGCGCGGTCGATGGCCGCATCGAGCGTGGCAGGCTGGCCTTCGATCAGCGCGTCGGGATAGAGCCGCTCGGCCGTGTGATTGCGAAACCACGACTCGCCCAGGCTACAAGCGTGCTTGGTCTTGGTGATCCGCACGCCGTCGGAGTGCAGCTCGATATCGTCGCAGACGCAGCCGCAAAAGGTGCAGGTGGCGTTTTTGACTACGGTGAGTTCCATGGGGAGGGACTGGGGACTAGAGGCTGGGGACTCGGGCATTATCGTCCGATGCTTCCGCCCAAACTGGGCGGCATGATGAATGTTCACCCCAGCACGCCGCCGCGATAGCTGCCGCGGATGCGCCGCGGCATGTACCGACCGTTTTCGATCTGCTCCCAGGGAGCCTGTGAGTCGGCAGTGTCGTCCAGCGCGGCGTCGGCGAGTAAGCTTTGCCGATCGAGTTCGGCACTGGCGAGCTTGTTGGTTTTGCTCATGGTTATTTGGTCTTATCGTTGAATTCTGTCCGTCATTTATATTTCGGCCGCGGCATCGCTTAGGCTCTGCCCTAGCCACCACGTTGACTGATTGCTGCGACGCTTCAGGTTGTCCACCCGAAATATCAGGCTGGAAAGCCTAACCTACGGGCACTACTTCCACCTCCCAACCCTTCGAGGTGGGCATGCCAGTGCCATCGGTGGTGGCGCCCATCAGCCGGCAGGTGGGCGGACCATACGGCACAAAGATCATGCCTTGCGGCACTTTGCCCTCCTGGCAGACGAACTCGGCCTCGCCGATCTCGTTCCACACCCGCACCGTGGCGCCGTTGGCGATGCCCGAGCGTTGCATGTCGTCGGGGTGCATCGTCATGGTGTTCACGATGTTCTGGTATTCGGCGTGGTCCTTGCCGACGTTGATCTGCTGTCCCTGCTTGGTGGTGCGAATCGGGTTGAGAATATAGCGAGGGTTTTCCATCGATCGCTGCGGGCGCCGGGCAAGCCGGCAAAAGGGACGAGCCTTGTGGATGCAGGCGCCTGGGCAAACCCACACCTTGGCGGGAACGTCATTATAACCATCGACCCGCCGCGAGCGAAAGGGCCAGCGCACCTGGCGGCCGCGGCGGTAAGCTCACGAAGCGCTTCTTGGCATCGCGCGCGGAGGCCGTCCACATCCAGATCCGAGGCATCGCGAAGCAAGGGATCAGCACAAAACAAAGATAATTCCGATAGCCGAGAGCGCACCAAGGAGCCAGGCGGCGACGCGCGATCGCTGGTTCTTGAGCGGGCTTTGACGCACGCCCGGTGCACGATACGGGGTCTCTTCCCTAGGAGCCATTCTACCGCCCGCTCTCCCGAAATGTTATAATATTGGGTCTGTCATCATCGTCAGCCCTGGTAGGTCATCCATGACAGCAATTTCCGCCCCGGTCGATTGGGTAGAAGCCGTAAGCCAACTTCGGCTGTCGCAGCCCTTCGATCGACGCCTCCAGGAGTTGATGGACCGAAATATCGAGGGAGAACTCAGTGCGGCGGAACGCGCGGAGCTGGAGTCGCTCGTGGAAATGAGCGAAAGGCTGTCGCTTGTCCGCGCGGAAGCCTTCACATCGAGCATGTCATTCCCCAACCGCGCGGAGGGGCGTCAACGCTCAAAAATCTCGCATGGGCGTGCCCAGCTTGCAATCTCCACAAAGCAGATCGCGTTCAGATCGAAGACAGTGTGACGGGCGGGCCGGTCCCACTTTTCAACCTCCGGGTGGACGATGGGACGTTCATTTTCGCTGGGAGCGATACTACATTCTGGCATTTACGCCCGTGGGTCGGGTGACGATCGATGCTCTCGACCTGAATAGCCAGCGCCGACTGCAAATACGTGAAGCTGAAGAATCGCTTGGGCTCTTTGCGGGTCTCGAGCCGGCGTAAGAGCCGTTTTGCGTGCGATCTTCAGTACCGGTGGCGAGCCGGGCAGTTTCGCCGTAGAATCCGACGATTTGGTAATAGCAGGAGCTCGCAGTTTTGCTCGCGATAAACTCCACCGGCATCGAAGACACGTTTGCCGAAGCCTTCCCGATGACTGCGGCGAGGCTAATCGTGACGGCCGACACGGCAGGCTGGGCACGAATTGCGGCGCAGGAGGCCACCGGCTACGCCGCCTCGGTTATCGGCTGCGATGCCGAGGCCGGCGTAGAACGCGAACTGCCGCCCGACGAGACGCCCGACGGCCGACCGGGCGTCAGCCTTCTGATGTTCGCCTTCAACCGCGAGGCGCTGGAAAAAGCGGCGATCAATCGCGTCGGCCAGTGCGTGCTCACCTGCGCCACCACCGCCTGCTACAACGGCCTGCCGGTGGTCAAAGATAAGTCGATCCGCATCGGCGGTAACCTGCGGTTCTTCGGCGATGGATTTCAATCGAGCAAGAAACTCGAAAGCCGCCGCTTCTGGCGGGTGCCGGTGATGGACGGCGAGTTTACCTGTGAAGACCGGTTTGGCACGGTCAAAGGCGTGGCGGGCGGGAACTTTTTAATCCTGGGTGAGAGTCAACTCGCGGCGCTCGAAGCCGCCGAGGCCGCCGCGGCCGCCATCCGAAGCGTGCCGGGCGTCATCTCGCCCTTTCCCGGTGGCGTGGTGCGCAGCGGCAGCAAGGTGGGCAGCCGCTATAAACAGCTTCGCGCAAGCACGAATGACGCTTATTGCCCGACGTTGCGGGGAATGGTCGCCTCGGCCCTGCCCGACGGTGTGCAGGCCGTCTATGAAATCGTCATCGACGGCTTGGATTTGGCGGCGGTCGAGCAGGCCATGCGGTCGGGCATTGCGGCTGCCTGCCGACCGGGCGTGGTGAGGATTACGGCCGGCAATTACGGCGGCACGCTGGGGCCGTTCCATTTGAATTTGCACAAGCTGCTGGGCGGCGCGTGAACGAGCACCAGCTCGTTTTCTGACAGGGTTCGTCACGTTCTTCGACCCCACATTTTTGGTGGCTGGGGCAGAGCTTGCGATGCCCCGGTGTATCAATGCGGGGGCATCGCAAGCTCTGCCCCAGCCACCGGCATGTTCGCAGGATGACGCGAGATGGCGGGATTCGGAAGCTCGTCCCACCCTTCGGCTTTCTCATCAAAACGGCCACACCAGCGGCGCGATGGCCACGGTGATGACTCCGATCAGCAGATCGAGCGGTATGCCGATCTTGCAATAATCGCTGAAGCGATAACCGCCCGGCCCGTAAACCATCAGGTTGGTCTGGTAGCCGATGGGCGTGGCGAAGCCGGCCGAAGCGGCCATCATCACCACGATGATGAAAGGCATGGCATTGACGTCCAGCCGCCCAGCCGTGGCCAGCGCCATCGGAAACATCAAGGCCGCCGCCGCATTGTTGGTGATCAGTTCGGTGGCGATCAGCGTGGCCAGGTAAACGACCGCCAGCGACGCCCAGGGGCTGCCCGCCGCCAGCTCGATCATGCTGCCGGCGACCATTGCCGCGGCCCCTGTTTTTTCTAAAGCAGTGCCGATGGCGAACGAGGCGGCAATGGCCAGCAGCACTTCCCAATCGACGCTGCGGCGGGCCAAAGTGACCGAACAGCAACGTGTGGCCAGCATGAGCCCGGCGGCCAGGAGCGCGGCCTTGAACATGCCCATCGAGGTGAGACTGGCCAGCAGCACCATGCCCGTCAAAATGGCGACCGCCACAAGAGCCCGTTCGTGCCGCGGCGGCTGCGAGTCTTCGAGCCGGCTGACCAGAAAGAAATCGCGGTTGTTGCGCTGCTGATCGACAAACGACGGAGGCGCTTCGAGCAGCAGCGTGTCGCCGGGGGCGAGCACGATGTCGCCGATTTTTTTGTTGATTCGCTCGCCGTTGCGGGCCACGGCGATCACGGCCGCATTGTAGGTCGAACGAAACCGCCCGTCGCGGATAGTGCGTCCCACGATCGGGCAACTGTTCGAAACCACGGCTTCGATCAGGCACCGCGTCGAGCGCGGTTCGGTAAGCTTGAATACCTGATCGGTGGCTGGCACCAATCCGCGGATCTTCTGCAAGTCGACCACCGACTCGACCACGCCCACGAACACCAGCCGGTCGTTGCCGCGCAATCGCTCTTCGGGCGCCACGGCGGGCAGCACAAATCCGTCGCGATCGACCTCGGCCAAAAACACGCCCGGCAAATGCCGCAGCCCCGCGTCTTCGATCGTTTTGCCGACCAGCGGACTTTCCGGCTCGACGAGCATTTCGATGGTATACGAGCGCGGGTCGTCGAGATTGCTGAGGGCGGGCTTGCGGTCGGGCAGCAGCCAGCGGCTGGCCAGCACGACAAACAAGCAGCCGAGCACCGCGGCCGGCAGCCCGACCCAGGTGATGTCGAACATCCGCAGTCCCGCGGCTGGCAGGCCGGTTTGCTCTTCGAAGGCCGCGGCGGCGTCGGCCTCGCTCAGGCCTTTGTTTTTGGCGGCAGCGATGCTGCGATTCGCCTCTTGTTTGATCTGCCCGTCGACGACCAGGTTGGTGCTGGTGCCGATCAAGGTGCACGTGCCGCCGAGGATGGCCGCATAGCTCAACGGGATCATCAATTTGGAGGGCGCGATACGATACTGCTTGGCCCAATCACCGACCGCCGGAATGAGCATGGCCACCAGCGGCGTGTTATTCATAAACGCGCTGAGCGCCGCCGTGGGAAACATCAACCGTGCGACGGCGCTGGTGGCTGTCTTCGGTCGACCAAAAAGGCGCTGGGCGATCCAGGCGACCCCGCCCGTCTGCCTTACGCCCGCCCCGACCACGTACAAAATGCCGACGGTGATCATCGCTTCGTTAGCCATGCCCGACAGCGCCTCGCGCGGCTCGAGCACACCCATCAAGACCAAGAGGCCTACCCCAGCCACCAGCACGACGTCGGGCGCAATGCGCGACCACATAAGCAGCGCAAAGACTGCCGCTAAGACTGCCAGGGTGAAGGTCGCGTCGGTAACCATATATTACTATGTTGACTTTTATAGTGATGTTATCGGCACGCCGCAAGACGTTCTCGCCATTTTTGCGGGAATTTGGCGTTGTGGCGGCCGATTTGGACGGGTTGCTTCCATCCCAGAACGAAGATTCTTGCCATCGGTCGTCGTTCGCTTCGCGGAAAGAAAGGCAACGACAGCGAGTCGCTCGAGCCGGCCGTGGTGTTCCGTTCGCCGAGCGAAAGCCTACAAAACTGCGTTCCCGCCGGTGCGAAGGGCGACCATCGGCCGGCATTCTCTTTGCGTGCTTTCAAATCGCGGTAACAGAGACTTCGTCAACTCATTTACACCGGAGGCAAACCATGAAGACCTGCTGGAAGACCGTGGCCGGCTGCGCTGTCGCACTGGCCGCACTCAATTGGGCGGTCGCACGCGCGGACCAAGAAACCGTCAAAAAAGAGACGAAAACCACCACGACCACCCGCGACCGAACGGACGATCGCGACCGAAACACCGTTCGTGATCGCGATGTCGACAATCGTAAGGCTCGTGATCGCGATGCGCACACTCGCTTCGACGACAAGACGAGCAACGACGTGCTTCGCGCCAGCGAAATCAAGGGCATGACCGTTGAGAACGCCGACGGCAAGGACCTTGGCAAAATCGATGATCTGATGCTCGACATGGGCGAGCACGGCCGGGTGCGCTATGCGGCCCTTTCGTTCGGAGGCTTTTTGGGCATGGGCGATAAGCTGTTCGCCGTACCGTGGAGCGTGCTGGAATTCAAGCACGACGCCGACGACAACAGCAGCCACGTGGTGTTTGACGTGCCCGAACAAAAGCTGAAAAGTGCTCCGGGTTTCGATAAACATCAATGGCCCGATACGGCCAATCCCCGCTGGGCGGACGCCGTGAATCATCACTACGGCGTGCGGAACGAAGACACGGCGGCGGCCGCCACCGACCGAGCGGCCAAGCGCGATCACGAGATGACGCTGCACCGAGCGAGCGAGGCGATGCACATGGATGTGCGCAACGAAAAGGGAAACAAGCTCGGCAAGATCGAGGACATCGTGCTCGATATGCGCACGGGCAGAATCCGTTACGTCGCCTTGTCGTTCGGCGGCTTTCTGGGCATCGGCGATAAATTCTTCGCCATTCCCTGGCAAGCCGTGAGGGTCGACTTCGATTCGGACGACAACGAGCATTTCCTGGCGTTCGACGCGAGCAAGAAG
This sequence comes from Pirellulales bacterium, assembly GCA_035252155.1. GTDB lineage: Bacteria > Planctomycetota > Planctomycetia > Pirellulales > JAICIG01 > JAICLL01. The sequence continues at coordinate 12,336 of DATFDL010000730.1, forward strand.
GACCTGGAGAACGCTCCGGGCTTCGACAAAGACCACTGGCCCGATTTTGGCGATCGCAAGTGGGTGGCCGAAAACGACAAGCATTTCGGCGACCGCAAGGCCTCGGCGAAAGCCAGGGCTAAGACGCGCGTGGAATAAACCACGAGTCGATTGAAGTTCATCACCGCCGGCCTGGCGCCAATTTTATCAGGCGCGTGCCGGCGGATTTTTTTGCGCAGTAGGTCAGGTTTTCCAGCCTGACAAGACCGTCGCTAGCGCCCGTGCGAGAAGCTCAGATAGCCGCCGCGTGTGCCGCATCGGCCAAGGTGTCGCCCAGTCGGTCTGCGATGGCCGACATTTCCGTAGTGTGGATGCCCAACTCCCGATAGACGCTGTTGTCTGGGGCGGCCAGCTTGTTGACTCCCAGCGACGTGATCTCCTGCCGGGTGCAGAGATAATTGGCCACGGAGACGAGGTTGATCATGTTTTGATGCGGGCCGCTGTGGCGGTGTGGCTCGTGGTGAAAACCAGCCGCCAAACTCACCGCCCGCGGCAGGTTCCAGCGTTCAGTCACAAACTGCCCAAGCTCGGCATGGTCGAAGGTGAGCACGGCCCGCTCGGCATCGATGGTCGATGCCGCTTCGTCCAGGGTATCCAAAACCTGTTTGAATTGTCGGCGCAGATGCTGGTCGAGCAAAATCAGCCCGATGTCGTGCAGCAGGCCGGCCACATAGGCTTCGTCGCGGGGGGCGGTGTCGGTGACTTCGGCAATCATGCGGCTGGTCGACGCCACCGCGACCAGATGCCGCCAGAGCGCCTCGCGCCGGTAGGTGCGGTAGTCGCCCGGCGCCACGAACATTCGCGAGACGTGCACCGTCAGCGCCAAATTGCGCACTTGCTTTAAGCCGAGCAAGGCGATGGCCGTCTTGAGATTTCCCACCCGCTGCCGCACCGAGTGATAACTAGAGTTGACGGTTCTCAGCACGCGCACGGCCAACGAGGGATCGCTTTCGACGACTTCCAAAAGTTCGCCGATGCCCGCCGTTTCGTCATTGGCGATGTTCACAATACGCACGGCCGCCATGGGTAGCGACGAGACCTCGCCGATGCGGGTGAACAGTTTGTCCAGGGCCAATCGCTGTTCCGGAGAACGTTCGACCAGCGGCCTGGTAATCGTTGCAATGCTCACATTGGTACGCGCCGGCGGCGCGTGCGAAACATAGTGAAGACTTCTGGGGTGATCCCAGGTTTGCAGAGAAGGCGGGACGGCCTAGGAAGGCAATCCTCCCGTCGCCGGCGCCCGCCTGCCCCGATGTTCAAAAGTAGCCCATAAAAGTTACTTGCGGCGGTGTCCGGGGTACCCGCATTTTCGTAATTCTTTACGGCGTAAACCGTTGATGCGTAAAGATCTGTGACACTTGGGGCGTGCGGGCTCTTGCCCTTTTTTGGTTAAAAGATCATTATGGCCGCACACTGGCTCTCTTGCCGGGGGCCCGCGGCGGCCAAGTTGGCTGAATCGAGCACCGCACCATTGATTTTTTCTGCCTCACGCCACTTTGTGTTTTTCTTTAGGAGCCCCCCGTTATGACGAAGCATGTTTTTTGGATTTCGACCGCCGCCGCAATTTGCCTGGCCCTGTTGCCGGCCGGCCCGGCACAGGCTAGCGCCCTGCGAGGTCACGGCGGGGCGTGCTGCGCGCCCTGTGCCCCATGCGTGCAGTACGACATTGTATATGACGTGCGCAATGTGACTTGTTATCGAACCGTCTATGAAACCGCCTATCGCCAGTGCAACTACACCATCTGCAAGCCGGTCTACAAGACGGTCTATCAGCAGTGCCAATACACCATTTGCCGGCCGCAGGTCGAATGGGTCAAAAAGCAGTGGACCTGCACGGTGATGAAGCCGGTGTATCAAACGGTGAATCAGCAACGGTGTCGCCCGGTGTGCCAGCCGGTGACGACCTACTGCACCTACCGTTGCGACATGGGGCACTGGGCGACGCCCGCTCCGCCGCCGCAGACGGGCTGCTGCCAGCCTTGTCCACCGCCGTGCCCAGTGTGGGTGCCGAACATCGTCGAGAAGAAGGTGCCCGTCACTCGCTATGTGTGGAAGAACGTGATGGAGACGGTGCCGGTGCAGGTGTGCAAGATGGTGCCGCAGCAAATCACGCGAAGCTGCAATGTGCCCGTGTGCAAGCTGGTGCCGCAGACGATCACCCGCCAGGTGCCGCGCGTGACTTGCCAGATGGTGACGCAGCAGATGACGCGCCAGGTGCCGTACTGCGTGTGCAAGCAGGTGCCGTACACCGTGCAGGTGCGCGTACCGCGTTGTGTGCCGCGTCCTTGCAACAGCAACATGGCAGCCCCCCCTGTGGCCCCGGTGCCCCCGCAATCGACCGACGTGAACGAGCGGGCCCTGGCGGCGATGGGTCACGTGTCGTAGCTTGACGAGATGAGCACGCGCGGCAAAGACTTCCGCCGAAGCCAGTGGGACGCCGAGGTAGAAGACGATTGCCGGCAGCTCATTCGGCTGGCGGTGCGCGAAGACCTCGACCGGCTTTACGATTGGACCACGGTGGCCTTGGTGCCCGACGCGGCGGTCGGCGCTGCGCGGGTGGTGGCGCGGCAGCCGGGCGTGGTCGCGGGGTTGCCCGCCTGCCGCGTGACGCTCGACGAGTACGACCCGCGGATTGTGTTCGATGCGTTAAGCGCTGACGGAAAACAGGTCGAGGCGGGCGCCGCGATTGCCGAACTTCGCGGCCCGGCCCGCAGCCTGCTTACCGCCGAGCGTCCGCTCTTGAATCTGCTGGGCCGGCTGTGCGGCATCGCCACGCTTACCCGCCGCTATGTCGAAGCCGTCGCCGGCACGCGCGCCAAAATCTACGACACTCGCAAGACGACGCCCGGCTGGCGCAGGCTGGAAAAATACGCCGTCGGCGCCGGCGGCGGGCAAAATCATCGCCTGGGGCTGTTCGACGGCATTTTGATCAAGGATAACCATCTGGCGTTGGGCGCATTGGCCCAGGGCGTGCGATTTTCGCCGCGCCAGGCGGTCGAGCGAATTCGCGAGTTTTTGGGCCAGGCTGAGGCGGATGACCCCCGGCGCGAGATGCTCGTCGAAGTCGAGGTCGACACGCTCGAGCAGTTGGCCGATGTGCTGACGGCCGGTCCCGACATCGTGTTGCTCGACAACATGTCGCCCGAGCAACTGCGGCAGGCGGTCGGGCGACGAGACGCGCTCGCTCCGCAGGTCGAGCTTGAAGCGTCGGGCGGAATCAACCTGGCGACGGTCGGCGACATCGCCCGCAGCGGTGTTGAGCGGATCAGCGTCGGGGCGCTGACTCATTCGGCGACCTGGTTCGACGTTGGGTTGGACTGGCAGGTGCCGACATAGAATCAAACATTTCCGCCAACCCTCGGCCGATGGGAGCGATCGACGCCATGGCGCCGGTTTCGGCCAAGGCAGTGCATCGCTGTTCGAGATCGAATAAGACCGTTGCTTGCCGGTCGTCGGACGAGAACCGCAAAGCATATTGCCAGTCCGCCACGCGAGCGTCCGGCGCGATTGACCAATCGAAGCTCGTGTCATGCACCAGCCGGTGCCGCAGATGGGGCATGCCCGGCGCTTGCGCGGCATCGGTCCGGGCGGCTATCCGCCAGTGTCGGCCGCGCCAGGCGACCGTGCCGCCCTTGGATCGCTCCACCGTGTCATCCGGTTCGAGTCTCAGCAGTTCGACCTTGGGCGCAGCGACGATGAGTTCCGCCGCTTCGCCTCCCCACAGAGCAATCGCTCGCTGCTGCACGTGCCGGTGATACAACCAGCCGCCCCCCGCGCCCGCCACGCCCAGCGCAATCAGTGCCGCGATTAGATATTTGCTGTGATGCGCGCTGTTCTCGCCCACGATCTGGCTCAACTCACCGCTCCCGCACGCCGCAATTCTGCAATTTGGTCAGCACCGTATCCGAGCCACTCCCGCAACACCTCGTCGGTGTGCTGGCCCAAGTCGGGCGGCACGATCGCGCGACGGATCGGTTCTCCTTGCCAATGCACCGCGCCGCCCAAAAGCCGATAGCTGCGGCCCGAGGCATCGGTTGTATCGAGCACCATCTCGCGGGCCGCCATCTGCGGAGAAGCCAGCACTTCGTCCACCGCCAAGACCGGTGAATGCGGCACCTCAGCCGCCGTGAGCACCTGCTGCCACTCCGCGGTCGTGCGCTCGCCGAAGAGCGGCTGCAAAATCGGAATCAACGCCGCACGGTTTTCGACTCGGGCAGGGTTAGTCGCGAATCGCGGGTCGCTCGCCCACTTATCGCGGTCGACCGCCCGACAAAACCGCTGCCACTGCCGATCGGCCCCGATGGCGACCACCAGGTGTCCGTCGGCCGTGGCGAACGCTTCGTAAGGCACGATCTGCGGATGCGCGTTTCCCCAGCGGGTCGGCCGCTCGCCGGTGAGCAGTGTCGCCTGCGCGACGTTCACCAGGCTGGCCAATGTGCAGTCGGCCAGGGCCAGGTCGAAGTTGGCGGCCTGCCCGCCGCGCTCGCGACCCACCAGCCCCGCCAGTACACTGGCGGCGGCATATAAGCCGGTGATGACGTTGGTAATCGCGACGCCGACTTTCATCGGCATGCCCTCCGGCTCGCCGGTGATCGACATGATGCCGGCCGCGGCCTGCATCATCAGATCATAGCCGGGCGATGCCGCCAGCGGGCCGGTGCGGCCGTAGCCCGAAATCGAACAGGTCACCAACCGCGGGTTCAACTGCCGTAGCCGTTCGGGTGCCAGGCCCAGCTTATCGAGCGAGTCGGGCAAAAAATTCTCGACCATCACATCGGCCCGGCGCAGCAGCTCGTCGAGCACCGGGCGGCAGTTAGCATGCTGCAGGTCGAGCGCCAACGACCGTTTGCCACGATTGCACGAAAGATAATAGCCGCTCGGCCCACCGGCACCGAGAAACGGCGGTCCCCATTGGCGCGTATCGTCGCCCGCGCCTGGGCGCTCGACCTTTACGACGTCGGCGCCCAGATCAGCCAAGAGTTGCGTACAGACCGGGCCGGCCAAGACGCGCGACAAATCGAGGACGCGAAGGCCAGTGAGAGGTGGCGGGACGAGCATGAGGGTTCAGGGTTCAGGAAGTCGCTGCCCACCCGCTGTTGTGGCATGGTCTCCGACCATTGCCACCAAGCTTGACCGATAGGTCTCCGGTTCTGGGTGGGCGATCACACCGAACTCGGGAGACCTTCGGTCGGTAGTGTGAAACGGTCGAAGACCGTTCCACAACCGAGGAGACCGTTTCGCACCAACGTTGTACCATCGGCCGTTCCCCTACGGGCAACGCAGCATTATACTGTGCCGAAATCAATCGGCTTAGTAGTCATCCGTAAGAAACTGCCCCGAGCCCCCAGCCCCTCTCCCATGGCCAACGCTTTTGATCCTTACCGCGAAGCCCTGGTCGTCGAAGAAGACACCATCTGGCCGGACGAATACGATGCCTGGGATGAAACCCGGCGTAGCGACGTTGCCCGCCGCCTGCACGCCGCCCCACAACAGGCCGCCAATCTCGACTACGTGCGGCTGCACACGGGCTTTTGCCGCCAGATCGCCGTGACGCCCGAAGACATCGAGCGGGTCAAGTGAACGCCCCATCTCTCGGCCCGCCGACCAACCTGTCCACGGTCTTCGTGCCGCTGGGCGACCGCAGCTACACCATCGAGATCGGCACGGGCAACCTGGGCCGCGCCGCCCGGTTCTTGCTGGAGCGCCGCCGGGCAACCCACGCGGTGATCATCACCGACGAGCACGTCGAAGAGCCGCACGCCGCCGAAGTGGTCGCGTCGCTGGTCGAGCAGCGCTTCGACGTCGACCTGGTGGTGATCGAATCGGGCGAGCTCTCCAAGTCGGTCGAGACGGCCCAAGAACTGTGGCAGAAGTTGCTCGATCTGGGGGCTGATCGCCGCACCGTCGTCATCGCGGTCGGCGGCGGCGTGATCGGCGACCTGGCAGGGTTTGTGGCGGCGAGCTACGCCCGCGGCTTGCCGTTCTTGCAAATCCCCACCACGCTGCTGGCCCAGGTCGATAGCTCGGTGGGCGGCAAAGTGGGCGTCAATTTGCCCGGCGCCAAGAACATGGTGGGTGCTTTTTGGCAGCCGCTGGGCGTGCTGATCGACACCGACGTGCTAGGCACGCTGCCAGACCGCGAATACCGCTCCGGCCTGGCCGAAGTGGTCAAATACGGCGTCATTCTCGACGCTGAGTTTTTTGAATTTTTGGAGCGTCACGTCAGTGAGCTGAATCGGCGCGACGCGGCGGTGTTGCGGCAGATCGTCGCCCGGTCTTGCCAGCTCAAGGCATGGGTAGTCAGTCAGGACGAGCGCGAAGAGACCGGGCTGCGGTCGGTGCTCAACTATGGCCACACGTTCGCCCACGCACTCGAGGCCCTCACGGGCTACAGCGGCCTGCTCCACGGCGAAGCAGTGGCGATCGGCATGGTCTGCGCGTCGCGGTTGGCCGAGCAGGTCGGCCGGATCGATGCCTCGCTCACCGTCCGTCAGCGGCGGCTTCTCGAAGCCTTGCGTCTGCCGGTTGTTGCGCCGTCGCAGCTCGACGCCGGCGCGATCGTGCGGGCGATGTCGCACGACAAAAAGGCCGAGCACGGCCAATTGCGATTTGTTCTTCCCTCGCGACTCGGCCACGTCGAGTTGGTCCGCGACGTGCCCGAGGCGGCGGTGTTCGCGGCGCTTGATGACGGCAGCGAGCGGTGAACGAGGGGCTTGCGTTTGACATGCGGGCACCAGAATGTCCTTTTTCGATGAGTGTCTCAGCCCGGTCGTTGCCACAATCCGCCCTTCGTGGTAAACGGCGAAAATCGGATGCGGAAACCCTTTGGGCGTGACATTCTGCGCACGAAGCTTGCGAAGAGCTTTTTCGGCGACTTCCATTGTCAATGGACTGCCGCCCATTACTTGACTCGCAAAAACTCGCGCATGATCGTCAGACGCTTCGCAAGATCGTCGCCCAGGTTCGGTTCCTCATTGCAAAACAAACGGAATGTGGATGCAATCGCATCCTTAAGCATGTCGAGAGCCTCAAGCTCCGTGTCGCCGCTAGCATTTACGTTCGCTTCCGACCACGAGGCGACCCAAGCGCCATCGTCTGGCTGCACGAAGGCGAGAATGGGATTGGTTACCTCACAGGAGGGGAGTCCACCAGGATCGTTCACGATTCCGTGCGTATAGATCCCTTCCATTTAGTGTAGCCACCTGCAGCCGGGATGCGCCAGCTTAAATCGAGCCAGCCCTTGCTTGGTGACGCCGGTGTTGCGGACGTCGAGCAGCTTTAGGCTTTTCAGATTGCTGAGCTTAGCCAGCCCGCCGTCGGTGACTGAGGTTTCGGCCAACCCGAGGTATTCAAGATTGGTCAGCCCCGCGATCTCATCGAGGCCGGCATCGGTGATGTTGGCGCACATTAGGTCAAGCGTTTTCAACGCCTTAAGGCCGCGCAGTTGGGTCAAACCGGCATCGCTGATTCTCTGATCGCTGGTTTTGTCAAAGATGAGACGAAGATGCTCAAGGCGCTTCAGGCTCGCGAGATGGGCCAGGCCAGCATCCGTGATTTCCGATCGAGCAAGTCGAAAATCGCGCAATTCGGTGAGCTCGCCAATATAGCGCAGACCCGCATCAGTGACGCAGTTCGGGGATGCGTCAATATCTAGATAAACCAGCCGCCGTAATCCCCTGATGTGTTGAAGCGCGGGGTCGTCCAACTGGTTGCTCCCAATTTGGAGCATCGCCACATCATGCAGGTCGGCCAAGGGCTGGAGTCGATCGCCTACGCATTTTGGTCCCCCGACTGTGGCCAAGGTGATTCGGTCGAAAACTCGAAAGCGGTCGCCGGGCAAGAACCGCCGTAGCGTGTGCGGGATTCCCTGGTCGACGAAAAAGCCAAAGTAAAGGTCCGCTGCAGAATCGATCACCCGTTGCTGCCGGCGATGTTGATAAAGCGCCCAGCCAAGCAGCGCCGATACGGCGGCGACCGCCAGCAACAAGCCGCGCATTCCGTATTGAAAGGGTCGCGGCGACCGAAGGCGCCGCCGCATGGCCCAACAAGTGGCCGCGAGCAACGCCAGACCGAGCGACGCATCGGCGATCGCAGCCGCGGGGCGAAACCAGAGCACGCCTTGAGTCGGATCCGGAATCCAAGCGTCGCGATCCCCGCGCGTGACGTCGAATCCGGCGTGTCGGCCCACAAAGACCCAAGGCCAGCCGTTTTGCCATTCAAAGGCATAAAATCGTTCGCGGCTGACGCGCACAAAGCCAAGGTTAGCAATCGCCAGCACCGCCGCAACCGCGACGACCGCCGCCAGCGACGCACACGTTCGCCAGAAGCGACTTGGTACAACCTCGCCAGGCTGCAAACTCACGGGCGACGACGACACGATGGGGCACCTCGGCCAATACGGCGTCTGAGGCGGCGAGCAAAGTCGCCTTTCGCTCCGCGAAAGCTGCGCTACTGTCGCCTTTCGCTCCGCGAAAGTTGCGCAACTTTCGCGAAGCGAAAGGCGACAATTCAGAGCGTCCGGGAGTTACGCCGGCCTGACCGACGAGGCGCGCGGCCCCTTGCCGCTTTTGCGGTCGGCCTCGCCTAGCTCAAACTCGACCTCCTGGCCTTCGGCCAGACTGTCGAACTGCCCGTCGGCCACCGACGAGTGATGAAAGAACACTTCGGGCCCGTTGTCGGGCTTGATGAATCCGAATCCCTTTTCGCTGACCAGTTTTTTGATTTTCCCAGTGGGCATGGAACGACTTTCCTCAACGCGCGCGTGAATCGAATCTAGGATAACGAAAAAGCCGCCGCAGGCGGGGCAGGTACCTGGGCGGCCATCGCCAGTGCAAGCACCGACGATAGGCAACAGAGTACGCTGGTTTGGGGGGAATTGCAAGCAGATTCTCGGCCAAAAGCAAAAAAAGATGCCTCAAACGTAGCGGCCGCCTGCCGGGGATGGCCTTTCAGGCCGTCCCCATCAAGGAAGCCACCATCAGACGCTGTTGGCATAGAGCCGCTGGCAAAGCTCGTCGAACGGCGGAACGATCCGCCGGGCGACCAACGTTGCCAGCCATTCGACCGGTTTGAGCGCCAAATACGCCAAGTCGGCCGCCAGCGGATGCTCGATTCTTCGAGCCAGGGGCGGACCGAGGCGATCATAACCCATCCGCACGATCCGATGGAGTCGGGGGGCGGTGATCGAAAGCACCAATTCCGCGCCTTTCAGCCGCCGCATCTGGCGATTTGCGAAGAACACGGCGCCATCTTCGGAACATACCGAATCTGACTGAACCAGCCACTGGTGCCCGCCTGCGGCGGCCGTGCAGACATAGCACCGCGGCGGAGTCTTGGGCAACGTGGCGTATTTTTCAAGCGCTAGGGTCACCGACAGCCGCCACGAGGCGAGATAAACGCTCGACCACGTAAGCAGGCCGATCAGATCGACCAGACGATATTGCCCGCAGCCGCCGTGGCGGCGGTACACCGTCCGCGACACCCCCACGTAAACCACGATGGTCCAGAGGGGCGCGGCGACCACCGGCGCGACGACAAACAGCGCCGGTCCGATCAGCAAGGTCACGGCGATCAGTGTCGCGGCGCTGATCCCCAGGGTCCAGCGCGCCCGCCGGTTGGTTGAGTCCTCGATCACCCAGGCCGTGCTCAGCGGCAAAAGAATTTCGGCCGAACCGAGCGCCATTAAGCCGGCAAAGATCAATCCCGCTTCGGGGCCTCCCGAAGCCGCGCCCACCGCCAAGATCATGTATAGAACCACCGGCTGCACGCTGAGCAGAATGCCGGAGTAGACGCCGAAGCGGATTACAAAATACCCCAAGGGCGCCTCGCGCCGGTAGGCCGCCAGCGCCAGACAAATTGTGGAATAAAGCATCAGGGGCGCGAAGACATAGATCGAGTTTCGCAGCACGAGCGTCGCATAAGCGGAAAGCTCGCCCGATTGCCATTGCGGTTCTTCCGAGAGTGCGGCAAACAGCGCCAACACGGCGGGACCGGCCAGCGCGAGACTTACCGTGCAGCCAGGCGCGCGGCCCCGCGGCCTGCTGGGTTTACTGCCTCCAGG
>DATFDL010000731.1:0-8789 GCA_035252155.1 Pirellulales bacterium
AACTTGGTGGCTGGGGCAGAGCCTTGGCGATGCCCCGGCGTGAAATCCAAAATCCGGACTCCGCACTTCATCATACTTACTCACTGCAACGGAGGCGCGCCGCGGTAGCCGGCACGCCACCACGCCGGATCGTCGCTTACCTTCCAGATTCGTCCGTCGTGTAAATAAAACCGCCGCTGTTCTTCGAGATTCAACGGCCGCGCCCCGAGCCGGCCAAACACGCCGATCTGATTGCCTGACTCGTCGACGGCCCGATCGCGATCGACTCCTTTGGAAACGCACAGGGCTTTTCCGCGCCGGGGTAATTCATACGTCGCTATCAACCGTGGCTGCGGCCGCGGGCTGAAGCCGGCGTTGGTGAGCATCTCGGCCGAAGTAAGCTGCACCACCAGCAGCCCCTGCTCGCCGGCGGCCAGATAGGCGAACTCGCTGGCGTAGGTGATGCCCAATTTCACATCGTGTAGGTCGTGAATGCAGCCGCCCGCGTCGTACACCTGGTCAATGCGCGGCTGTTCGGGGTTTTTCACATCGACAATGACTAATCCCTCCCGCCCGCCGGCCACATAGGCATATGTGCGGGCGACATACACATTACGAGCGTCGGTCAGCGACAGCGCGGCCACGGGCACGGGCCGGTCGAGCTGCGTCACGTCGAGCACCTTCAGCCCGTCGGCGTCGCACACAAAGGCATAGCGAAACTGCACCTGCACCGCCCGCGGCTGACTGAGTACGTCAGCCCCCACCACTCCGGCCACGCAGGGATGCTTGGGGTCTGCCAACGAGACGATCACCAACCCGGCGTTGGCGCAGATATAAGCATAATTGCCGACGATGGTGATGCTGCGAGCGCCGTTCAAAATGCCTTGCGGATTGAAGGTCAGCTCGCGGCGTAGAAAATTATTGGTCGGATCGCCGTCGAGCAGCGTGCCGGCGCCCACCAGAATCAGCCCTTCATAGCGATCGGCGACGTAGACATAACCGTAAAGCGGATGGATCGGCTGCTCCATATTCTGCCGGTTGGCAATCCGGCCCGGATCGACGGCGGGCGTGCAGGGCGCCGCGACCGCCGTGGCAAACCGGCTAGGCACATAAAACCGCTGGCCCAGCGGCGAGACGGGAGCAGAGATAATCCGCTCAGAAAAACCTTTGTGATCGACAAAGGCGATGTCGAACACGCGCAACCCTCCCGGACCGCAGGCGGCATACAAGAATTCGCCGCGCGCCAGCACCGCCAGAATCTGATCGTCGCGAAAGGGATGAATGTATTCATCGCCTACCGCCTTGGCGGCGTGGTGATGGGCGTGTTCGAGTTTACCCCCGCGCTCGCGGTGCTCTCCAAAACGTTCGGGAAACGCCAGGCGTTGCAAGTCGCTACCGATGACCGCCTGCGGCTCGTCGTGCTCGGTGACGGCCACGGCGTGCAACCCGCGGTTGCCGGCCCCAACCCAGCAATAGTTGCCGATGAAGTTGACAAAATTGGTGCCGTGCATCAGCAGTTGGGCCAGGATGGCGTTGTTGTCATTGTCTTTCGAGAGATGACAGTCGCTGCATTGCTTGGTGCCGTCGCGTCCGCGCACGGTGTGCGGCACATTGGTGCTGAAAGCGATGCCGCTATGCCCGTCGGCAGAGACGGTTTGCTGTTGGATGTAGATGGCTTCGCGGTTCAGGTTGTACGATGTGACGTGAATGGCGCACGACGACCGGGCCGGCCCGATGCGGTTATGCGTGGCATTGCCGTCGCGGGCGAGCATGTAGACGTCGTCGCGGAGTGTCTGAAAGTTGTACGAGACATAGTTGCGCGAGACATCTCCTTCGTAGTGCAGCGACGGCAATTTCATGTTGGCCTTCTGCGGCAGGTGGCAGCCATAGCAGCTTGGGTTCCAGGCCGAGTGGCAGGCGATGCAGCTCATCTGCTGATTGCTATGAGCGCACCGCTGGCCGGCCGGCGGCAGATCGCCCCAGACGATCTCGCCGCTGGGATCGAACCGCACGGTTTTGGCCAGTTGGGCTTTGGGGTTGTGATGCCGATGGCTGGGGTTGATGGTGTCGATCACCTGCTTGATCTCCCACGAGAGGTCTTTTTCGACCATCGAGTTTTGAATCAGCCGGTCGCCGCGGGTCTCGAAGCGCGGCTTGCCGAACGGCGTGAAAAACGTGCGCAGGTTGGTGCCGCCTTCGGGCGCAGCGGGCCCGGAAGTGCGCAGCTTGCTCGGCCCGTCGACCGTGCCGTGGCAATCTTCGCAGCCGATTTCAATTGCCGCCCGAACTTCGCCATACAACTTGGTGTTGCCATGTACGTCTTGGCGAAAATGGCAATCGACGCAGTGCATGCCTTTTTCCAGATGAATGTCCATGTAATGCAACGGCACGCCCTCGCGGCGCTTGCCGTGGATGCGTTCTTCGGGCGTAGGCGGCGCCATGGCGGCCTGCAACTTGGCCGGCGTGACATCGTCGATCGGCCGGCCTCGATAGTCAAGCATGCGCCCCTGGCGGTCTTTGCGAAACACCGCTCTGAAGACCCAGCCGTGGCCATGAAAATCGGCAAACTGCGTGTGGCCTGCCTGCGAGTTCAGCTCCGAGACGCGATCGAGAAACCGCGGATCGGACCAGAGGCCGCGGATCGACGACTCTTCGGGATTAGCGATCAACGCCTGCATGGCTTCTTCGGCCGTGGGATGCCGCTCTTCGCGCGGATAGAGCAGCCGCCCGTCGGTCTCTTGATCCCACCACATGAAGCCCAGGTAGCTGTTCATCACATTGGTGCCGGGGTGAACATGGCAGACAATACACTGGCTCGAGGGAATGCTGCGCGTGAATTTGTGATCGATGGGATGGCCCGGCTCGTTTTTGGGAATCATCGGATCTGCGGAAAAGCTCAAGCCGCGGTGGCCCAGCTTGGCATACGGGCCCGAGTTGACCGGCGAGCGATCGTTGGCATACACCACGTGGCAGGCGGTGCAGCCGCTCGAACGATAATCGCCGGCGCGGTCGTTGGTGCCGAGAAAGTTGAGCGTGGGGTCGAACAACCGCGTCTTGGCCAGGCTGACATACACCGGATCGACGCGATTGAGCGTACCCAGACCGCGGATGCTGACGCGCGTGCGAGGGCGGCCGTTTTCTTCGATGCGCTCCGGGTTGCCCGAATCGGGAATGAACCGCCCGCCGCGCTCGAAAATGCGCAGCACGTTGCCGGGGTGACCGACCTCGAACCGCGGCAGTGGGTCGAGATACGGCACGACGCCTTTGTAGAGGATCTCATGCTCACTGGGGGCAGGGACGGTCTGCAATCGCTGCGGCGCGCCGTTCATGCTGTAGCTTTCGCCGAAGCGGGCCGACTTGAGCGGGAACGAGCCATTGTTATAGATGGCCGCGCCCCAGAGCATGGCCCCGTGCGTCATCATGCTTTTGCGCACCTGCAAGACTTCTTTCGAGTGGCAGTTGCCGCAACTGATGTGGGCCACGCGCAGGTCGCCCGGATTGACGAACCGCACGAATTGCGGCGACTCGTGATTGAGCAAGGTATACGAACGGACCGGATTGCCCGAGCTGGTCCAGGCGTTGGGAAACCGCGGGGCCACGTGGGCTTTGTGCTTATCGACCACGGTGGGATTGCCGCCATGACAATCGGTGCAGCCCAGCCGCACGGTGGGCGTCTGGTGCATGTCGCCCACGTGTTCGTGGCATTGCACGCAACCGTAGCTTTTGGCAGCGGCCTCGGCGGGCGTTTGCCGCATCAGGTCGACGCCCTGGAGCTCCGGCGGAATAGGGTACGGTTCTTCAGTGAGTTCGCCAGGCGGAATTTGCCCGGCGGCGGGTTCCGGCAGCGGTTGCGGATCGGCGGTTCGCCGCGAGGTGCGCAGGGCCACGCGCGGCGCTGACATTTTTTGGCGAGGCGGCGCCGCGGAAGAGTTGGTGGTGGAAAACGCGCAGCAAATAAGTAAGGCGACAACGCCGACGCGGCGAGGTAGCTCCGGGCCTTGTGCCCGGCGGTTCCACGGCAGCAACCGCCAGCCACAAGGGCCAGCGCTACCGCCTTGGTCCGGACAACCCGCCTGCCGGCCACAAGGGCCGGGGCTACCGCCGTCGTCTGGCGATCCCGTCGGCGGGCGGTGCAGACCTTGGCGGTTGCGAGCCGCGGAACGCCACGGAGGGCGTTCCCTACAGAGCATTTTCGTGCCAATTTTCCAAGCTCTCATCAATACACCAGCGCCATATCGAAGAATCCCATGGCCATCGGGTGGGCCGTGCCGCGCAGCGGGTTATACAAATCTTTGAAACCCTGGCCGGGCAGCAGCCCGGCGATGCCCCCGATCATCACGATGTTGTTGCTCAAGAACGGCCGATACTCGACTCCCGCGCTGAGATCGACCCCGATGAAATGCCGGATGTTCTCTTGAAACGTGAACTGTTCGAGCGTCTGCGTCTTGTCGAACCACAGAAAGTTGCAGTTGTTAATCAGCTTCATCTTAGGCGTCAGGTCGAAGTCGATGCCCAGGTTGAACAGATAGAGACCGGGATTCACAAAATTGCTCTGCCCCTGAAACTTGCTCGAACGCAAGTCGGGCACCAGGCTGAGGCGGTTGGTCAGGTTCACGCCTTGCAGCGGAATAGCCTGCCGCAGCCAATAGCTGAACTGCCCGCCGGCGAACTGCGGGTTGTCAAGGATCGTGTCGAAGCCGCGGGCTTTGCCGTCCTTGGGATTGCCGTCGCCGGAGGCAAAGAAGAACGACGTGCGGTAGCGCACCCAGTCTTGATCGTATGACAGCTCGACGGCCGCCATGTAGGCGTCGATGATCTGGCTGCGGCCGGCCAGCGGATTGAGGCTGTCGGCGCCCGTCACGTAGTAGAACTGATGTGAAATGTTAAACCGGTTGATATGCCCGTCGCCGCCCCAACCGAAGTAGTACGCCTGCACCTGGTGCGGCGAATAGACGCCCACGGGATCGGGCCGCACCAGAAAGTTATTCCGGTCGAAAAGGAAGCTCGGCCCATCGTCGTTGAACAGAAAACTCAATTGTGAGTTGTAGCCCGGAAAAAGAACGTCTTGCCGCGTGTAATTGGCGATCACCGTCAGCTCGTGCCGGTCGCGGAACGTATTCAAAAAACTGTTGGTGTCCTTCTCGACTTGCTTAACCCAAATCAGGTTGAACTGCTCGCGGTTCGACAGCCGTGTGCCAAATAGTCGCACCATGCGGTTGACGTCGCTGAACACAAAGCCGCGGAAGTCGCTGGTGAACGGTTGGTTGCCCGCCCGCACCGAGACAAAGTCGTAATTCGGCCCATAGTCGGCCAGCTTGCCCTCGAAAAACCACTCTTGCAGGGCCACGAAGCTTCGCGCACGGGTTGTGCCTTGCCGCACGTCGGGGTTGACCACGCCCAGCTCGTGTACCGCCAGATAGTTTTCGTTGAAGATCGGCGTGGCCTTAATCTGCCAATCGGGCGGTTTAAAGGCGGCGTCGCCGTGCAAAATGTTGATAGGCAGCGCCGTGTCGTTCAAGAAGAAGAACTGATTGGGGCTGCCGAAAAAGTTCTCGTGATGCGGACGCCGGGTGCTTTCGAAGGGCGTGGTGGCCGTCGGCAACTGGCGTCCTTCAAACAGCGTACTGTTGACCACCGAGAAGTTCAAAAAGGTGTGCTGACCGTAGATCGGATAATCGCCCTTGAGCACGTTCTGCCGGTAAGGATTGATGATCGCTCCACTGGCGAACGTGGTGTCGATCGGCAAGGCGGTGCCGCGGCCGTAGCGGTCCCAGCTCGGCGAGCCGATCCGCCAGCGATCTTCCATGGGCACAAAATGCGGGCTGACCTGCGGCTCGGTCGGCAGAATTCCCGAACGTCCGGCAAAACCCGTCGGCCGCAAGAACGACGGGAAGACCCACGGCTCGGGCTGCGGCGTGCGGAAATCGACGCCGTCGGGCGCCAGCGACTCGTCGGGCTGGCGCAGCCAGCGCGGCTCTGGCTCGTCGCCGAATTTGTAGAGCGGCGAGCCGCGCGGCGGCTGCGTGAAGAAACTGACCCGGCTGCTCGGCCGGGCGTCGACATCATCGCGGAAATAGGTCGCCGCGCGCGGCACCGGCACGAAATGCTCGTCTCCAATATCGGTTTGAAAGCGATGGCGGTCCACCGGTTCCTCAAGTGGTACTTCTTGTTTAGGCCGAACTGGCCCGCTCGGCTTTGCCGAGGCAGGCGGACGGCCAGGCAGGTCGATCGGACTCGGCGGTTGACCCTGCAGAGCGCTGGCGGCGCCCAGCATCGCCACCGCCGCAAGCAAACAAGCGGCGCGCGGTCTCGTCTTGATAAGTTGAGAGCGGCGCACGACTTTTCCGGCGGTAACGATTGAAGCGCAAAAAACGATTATTCCGGGCACACTTTTTGGTTATCGGAAAGCGTGCGCCGCCGGATTTGCGCAAAACTTGCCGATTGTTCCGGGGGGTGCTTAACCTGCGCAAGCTAGGATGCTGCAATCGCAGGTGGCGATCGTAGCGCAGGCAAGCTTCGCAATGTAGCGGCGATGCCGCAAGTTCCGAACGATGCGTTAGAGAACTGCGAAGTGCGAAATCCAGAATGCGGAGTTTTCGCTTACCAGCGGTGGCTGGGGCAGAGCCTTGGCGATCCATGAAACGACTTCTGCTTTTCACCGTTTGCGCAGTGGAGTTGGCCTTCGCGCTCGGAGACCTGGCAAGCGCGAAGACAACGACGCAGCCGATGTCGAGCCGGCGCACGGCCATGGCTTCGCGCACCGTGCGGCCCTCGCCCGTTCCCTATGAAATAGGCCGCTTCGCGAAACCAACGTATGGCCCGGCGTACGGATACGGCTGGGTGGGAGGCGGCGCGCCAAGTTGGCGCGGCCAACCTCGCCGGCGCGACGAGGGAGTGTGGGGCCGCGACTATGTCGGCGTCTTTTATCTGCGCCGCGTCTGGCCCAACTGGTGGCACGGAGCACGCGAGCAAGGCGGCGCCGGCGCCTACAAGCCCGATGGCCCGAAGCTCATCGGGCATTAACGGCGCTAGCGGCTGCGGGACGAACGGACCCGGCGAGCCGGTGTGGGCTTGGCGACCACCTCAGTCGGTTCTTCCGCTTCTTCCACGATCTGATCGACGTCGCCGTCGTCATCCGTGGATTCAACCAGCTCTGTTTCGTCGGCGACCGGCTGCTCGGTGCGGCTCGCCATGTGATAGCCGCTCGGCTTCACTCGGGCTGTGCGATGACGACGAGTGGCGTGGGTCGGTGTGCCGGCATACCGCGGCTGATAGGCGTCGCCGGTTTCGGCGATGATGTCTTCACCGTTCCAATGACCGCATTGATCGCAGGTATCGCAGCAATGCGACCAATTAAAAATGCCGACACCCTGGCAACCCTGCGTGCAAGCGTGGTTCAAAAACGGAAACCAAGGACGGCAACAAAGCTGGCCGCAGCCCGTACCACCGCACAGCACCAGGGCCGCAAAGCACGCTGAGACGAAAGTTTTCATGAGAGTGTCGCTCCTGAACACGTTGGTCTGGATTGGTAGTCCCGGCCCTTGTGGCCGGCCTATCGTCCTTGTGGCCGGCATTTTCTACCGTTGGCCCCGACGAGCCCGGCACGAGGCCGGGGGCTACCTGGGCTTGGCCCCTTGCAGGACTTATCGGAGCGCATAATCGCTACAATCGAGAAAATCGCTACCTTCGGAAGAGTTTCTCAAGTCGTCGCTGATCGGCCGGCGCTGGACAACGCGCGACGGCGTTTCTCGCAACACCTTGATGATTAAGAGTTTCGGTGGTTGGTTGCCGTTCCGCCGGGACTTCCGCATCGTTGGCCTCCGCATTACACTAGGGCCGAACCGACACCAGGAGACTCAAATGATGCGTACGCTTCCATACCTCGCGGCAGTCGCGGCTGTGTTGATGTTGGCCGGCAACAGCCCGGCTGAACCGCGCCTGAAGGCCCTGATTGTCGATGGCCAGAACAACCACGATTGGAAAGCCACCACGCCGCTGCTCAAAAAGCACCTGCTCGACTCAGGGCTGTTCGCGGTCGATGTGGCGACCACTCCGCCGGCCGGCCAAGACCTGAGCGGCTTTCAGCCCGGCTTCGCCGCTTACGACGTGGTGGTCTCGAACTACAACGGCGCGCCCTGGCCAAAAGAGACGCAAGACGCCCTGACGAAGTTTGTCCACGACGGCGGAGGATTGGTGGTCGTGCATGCCGCCGACAACGCCTTCCCCGAGTGGAAAGAATACAATCAGATGATCGGCCTGGGTGGCTGGGGCGGGCGAAACGAGCGATCGGGACCGTACGTTCGCTACAAAGACGGCAAATTTGTGCGCGACACCGCGCCCGGCGGAGGCGGAAGCCACGGAGCCCAGCATCCGTTTTTGGTAGTGGTGCGCGATGGCAAACACCCGATCACCGCGGGCCTGCCGTCGTCGTGGTTGCACGCCTCCGACGAGCTGTACGACCGGTTGCGCGGCCCGGCCGAAAACATGACGGTACTGGCCACCGCCCACGCCGACAAAGCCCAGGGGGGATCGGGCGAGCACGAACCGATGTTGATGGCGATCGATTTTGGCAAGGGGCGCGTGTTTCACACCACGTTGGGCCATAGCCCGCAGGCAATGAAATGCGTGGGCTTTATCGTGACGTTGCAGCGAGGCGCCGAATGGGCCGCGACCGGCAAAGTAACGAAGACCGACTTGCCCGCGGATTTTCCCACGGCCGATCGAGTAAGTACTCGAGATTGAGTGAATCACCAACGGAAGCTCGATTGGAAGCGAATCGCATGAAAAAGAGACCGGCCAAGAAGGCGGCG